>NZ_JAECZP010000028.1:0-77594 GCF_019691255.1 Pseudomonas sp. USTB-Z | reverse complement strand
AGAACCACTTCAAGAAAGTGGCGGACTCAGCAGGATTCGAACCTGCGACCGCTCGGTTCGTAGCCGAGTACTCTATCCAGCTGAGCTATGAGTCCGCGATTGGCAGTTTTAGACCAGATACCGCTGGTTGATTGAAGCAGCCTTGCAAACAAAGCCACTTCAAAAGTGGCGGACTCAGCAGGATTCGAACCTGCGACCGCTCGGTTCGTAGCCGAGTACTCTATCCAGCTGAGCTATGAGTCCGTGTCTTGCCGCGCATTATAGGTCGCTGAAACATTTTTGCAAGAAGCTTTTCGTTATAAAACAACTACTTAGCGTTCCTACCGTTTACAGCGCCCTACGCAAATAATGGCGGTGAAGGGGGGATTCGAACCCCCGATACCCTTATGAGGTATACTCCCTTAGCAGGGGAGCGCCTTCGGCCACTCGGCCACCTCACCGCAACACGAGGCGAATATTAAAGAACCTCTTTCACCTTTGCAACCCTTTTTTTGAAAAAAACTTCAAAAAAATTAAAGGCTTGGCTCTTCATCCTTCTCCTTCTTGATCCGCAGGTAGATTTCCTCGCGGTGAACTGCCACTTCTTTCGGGGCGCTCACGCCAATACGCACCTGGTTGCCTTTGACGCCAAGCACCGTCACGGTGATCTCGCCGTCTCCAATGATCAGGCTCTCGGCGCACCGACGAGTCAGAATCAACATAGCTTTCTCCTTACGCAAAACATTCAGGGGTAACAGTCTTGGATATCGGGCCGGGTCGCGGACGACGACCATGGCCCCGGTTACTCGCCGCACAGGGCAGGACAGGGCCTGCGCGGCGAGCAGAAACGCGAAGGGCGCGGCAAGCCGCGCCCTTCCAGGCAGCGCCTTACTCGCCCTGTCGGGCAGGAGCATCCAGATCGAACGCGGTATGCAGCGCGCGCACGGCCAGCTCCAGGTACTTCTCTTCGAGCACCACCGAAACCTTGATCTCGGAAGTGGAGATCATCTGGATGTTGATGCTCTCCTTGGCCAGGGCTTCGAACATGCAGCTGGCAACCCCGGCGTGCGAACGCATGCCGACGCCGACGATCGAGACCTTGGCGATCTTGGTGTCGCCGATCACTTCACGGGCACCGATTTCGCGCGCAGTGTTTTCCAGCACGCTCTGCGCCTTCTCGTACTCATTGCGGTGCACGGTGAAGGTGAAGTCGGTGGTGTTATCGTGAGCAACGTTCTGCACGATCATGTCGACTTCGATGTTCGAAGCGCTGATCGGGCCGAGGATCTTGAAGGCCACGCCCGGGGTATCCGGCACGCCGCGAATGGTCAGCTTTGCTTCATCACGGTTGAAGGCGATACCGGAAATGATCGGCTGTTCCATGGATTCCTCTTCATCAATGGTAATGAGGGTACCCGGACCCTCCTTGAAGCTGTGCAGCACGCGCAGCGGAACGTTGTACTTGCCGGCGAACTCCACCGAACGGATCTGCAGCACCTTGGAACCAAGGCTGGCCATTTCCAGCATCTCTTCGAAGGTGATCTTCTCCAGGCGACGAGCCTGTGGCACGACGCGCGGGTCGGTGGTGTAGACGCCATCAACATCAGTGTAGATCTGGCACTCATCAGCCTTCAGCGCCGCCGCCAGGGCCACGCCGGTGGTATCAGAGCCACCACGACCCAGGGTAGTGATGCTGCCGTGCTCGTCGACACCCTGGAAGCCTGCAACCACGACGACGCGACCTTCCTTGAGGTCGGCACGAATCTTCTGGTCGTCGATTTGCAGAATGCGCGCCTTGTTGTGCGAGCTGTCGGTGAGAATACGCACCTGGTTGCCGGTGTAGGACACCGCTGGCACACCACGCTTGATCAAGGCCATGGTCAGCAGGGCAATGGTGACCTGCTCACCCGTCGACACGATCACGTCCAGTTCACGAGGAACCGGCTGATCGGTGATCTGCTTGGCCAAGTCGATCAGGCGATTGGTTTCACCGCTCATGGCCGACAGCACAACCACCAGGTCGTCGCCCGCTTCACGGTGTTTCTTGACCTTTTCGGCTACCTGCTCGATCCGCTCGATGGAACCGACAGAGGTGCCGCCAAATTTCTGTACGATCAACGCCATTTCAATGGTGCCTCAGCCCATACAGGGCCCCAAAAAACAATCCAACATGAAGGGGTGGACGGGAGTGGCCTGTGTGGCCACTAGACCCTCCACCCCCTCATCTCAAAGTCCCTGCTCTGCGAATGGCACGGCCAGCGCCAGGGCCTGGTCCAGGGCAGCGACGTCGACGCCACCACCCTGGGCCATGTCCGGACGGCCGCCGCCCTTGCCACCCACCGCCGCAGCGGCTTGTTTCATCAGATCGCCAGCCTTGAGTTGGCTGGAGAGGTCCTTGGTCACGCCGGCCACCAGCACAACCTTGCCCTCATGCTCGCTGCCCAGCAGGATCACTGCGTGGCCGAGCTTGTTCTTCAGCTGATCGACCAGGGCCAGCAGGGCCTTGCCATCCTGCCCATCCAGGCGGGCGGCGAGGACCTTGGCACCCTTGACCTCAACGGCCGCGTTGGAGAGATCGTCCCCGGCGGCGCTGGCGGCCTTGGCCTGCAGCTGTTCCAGCTGCTTCTCCAGCTGGCGGTTGCGCTCGAGCACAGCCGACAGCTTGTCGATCAGGTTGTCGCGGTTACCCTTGACCAGTTGTGCGGCTTCCTTGACCTGCTCTTCGGCAGCGTTCAGGTAAGCCAGCGCAGCGGCACCGGTTACGGCTTCGATACGGCGCACGCCAGAGGCTACGCCGCCTTCGCTGATGATCTTGAACAGGCTGATGTCACCGGTGCGCTTGGCGTGGATACCGCCGCACAATTCCACCGAAAAATCACCGCCCATGCTCAGCACACGCACGGTGTCGCCGTATTTCTCGCCGAACAGCGCCATTGCGCCTTTGGCCTTGGCAGTTTCGATGTCGGTCAGTTCGGTTTCAACCGGGGTGTTCTTGCGAATCTCGCGGTTGACGATGTCTTCCAGCTGCTTGATCTGCTCCGGCTTCACCGCTTCGAAGTGGCTGAAGTCGAAACGCAGGCGCTGGCTGTCGACCAGCGAGCCCTTCTGCTGTACATGCTCGCCCAGTACCTGGCGCAATGCTTCGTGCAGCAGGTGGGTGGCGGAGTGATTCAACGAGGTGGCGTGCTGTACGTCGGCATCGACCTTGGCCTCGACGGGCGAACCGATCAGCAGCGCACCGCTGGCCACCACGCCGTGGTGCAGGAAGGCGCCGCCGGTCTTGGTGGTATCACGCACGTCGAAGCGTGCAGCACCTGCCTGCAGGAAGCCGCTGTCACCAACCTGGCCACCGGACTCGGCGTAGAACGGCGTGCGGTCGAGCACCACAACGCCCTGCTCGCCTTCACCCAGCTGGTCAACGGATTGGCCATCCTTGTAGAGGGCGATGATCTTGCCCTGGCCCTCGGTGGTGTCGTAACCGAGGAACTCGGTGGCGCTGTCGACCTTGACCAGGCTGTTGTAATCCATGCCGAAGGCGCTGGCGGAACGGGCACGCTCACGCTGGGCGTCCATTTCACGCTCAAAGCCGGCTTCGTCGATAGTCAGCTCACGCTCACGGGCGATGTCGGCAGTCAGGTCCATCGGGAAGCCATAGGTGTCGTACAGCTTGAACACCACGTCGCCCGGTACCACGTCGCCTTTCAGCTGGGCCAGGTCTTGCTCGAGGATGCGCAGGCCCTGCTCCAGGGTCTTGGCGAACTGCTCTTCTTCGGCCTTGAGCACGCGCTCGATGTGCGCTTGCTGGCTCTTCAACTCCGGGAAGGCTTCGCCCATTTCAGCGGCCAGTGCGGCAACGATCTGGTAGAAGAAGCTGCCCTTGGCACCCAGCTTGTTGCCGTGACGGCAAGCGCGGCGAATGATGCGGCGCAGCACGTAGCCACGGCCCTCGTTGGACGGCAGCACGCCGTCGGCAATCAGGAAGCCGCACGAACGGATGTGGTCGGCGACCACTTTCAGCGAGGCCTGGCCGTCATTGCTGCAACCGATGGCCTTGGCTGCGGCAGCCAGCAGGTTCTGGAACAGGTCGATCTCGTAGTTCGAATGCACGTGCTGCAGCACGGCGCTGACGCGCTCCAGGCCCATGCCGGTGTCCACCGACGGCGCTGGCAGCGGGTGCAACACACCGTCGGCTGTGCGGTTGAACTGCATGAAGACGTTGTTCCAGATCTCGATGTAGCGGTCACCGTCTTCTTCTGGCGAACCAGGTGGGCCACCCCAGATATCCGGGCCGTGATCGTAGAAAATCTCGGTGCACGGGCCGCACGGGCCGGTATCGCCCATGGTCCAGAAGTTGTCGGAGGCGTACGGGGCGCCCTTGTTATCGCCGATGCGCACCATGCGCTCGGCCGGCACGCCGACTTCCTTGGTCCAGATGTCGTAGGCTTCGTCGTCGGTGGCGTAGACGGTGACCCAGAGCTTTTCCTTGGGCAGGTTCAGCCACTGCTCAGACGTCAGGAAGGTCCAGGCGAAGGTAATGGCATCGCGCTTGAAATAGTCGCCGAAGCTGAAGTTGCCCAGCATTTCGAAGAAGGTGTGGTGACGCGCGGTGTAACCGACGTTTTCCAGGTCGTTGTGCTTGCCACCGGCACGCACGCACTTCTGGCTGCTGACAGCACGCGTGTAGGCGCGCTTCTCCGCACCGAGGAAGCAGTCCTTGAACTGGTTCATGCCTGCGTTGGTGAACAGCAGGGTCGGGTCGTTGTTCGGGATCAGCGAACTGGAGGCGACTCGGGTATGTCCCTGCTCTTCGAAGAAGCGAAGGAAGGCTTCACGGATTTCTGCGCTTTTCATAGGTTCTTCCACGGAAACGGCGGCCCTGTTGGGCAAACGCGTCGACGAAACGACGGCAAAGGGCCGCATTATATCGGTCCTGCAGTCTTGATGCAGTGTGTTTATACGATAGAAGCCATCGTTTGGACGGTTTTTCGGGCTATGCAAACGAAAACGACATGACCGGATGCTAAATCCTGTGTTTCGCCACTGGCAAGCCAATTACCGCTTAAGGGAGGGGAAAAGGGAACAGGCGGTGAATTAAAAGGTTTTCATCATGGATAGGATCCGAAACTGTGTCGCCTGGTTCGCGGGTAAACCCGCTCCTACAAGGTATGTGCAAGGCCTTAATGTGGCGCCGTGCCCGTAGGAGCGGGTTCACCCGCGAAACAGGCGACACCGCTCTCACCCCAGTCGCTGCCCCGAATCCGGCACGATCAGAATGCCGGCGCGCAAGCCGTTCTTGACCTTGGGGTTGGGGAAGATGATGCGCGCGCCCTCCTCCTCGACTACCCAGCGCATCTCGGCCAGGTCTTCAGCCAGCAGGTAACCCTTGCTCAGCTCGGAGAAGTTTTCGATGTCCGCCGGCAGGTGCAGGTGGAAGCTGTCGCTGTGCTTGATGATTTCGCGGGAAACACTGAACAGCTGCAGGCCATCCAGCGAGCTTTCGTTTTCGGGCTCGGTAGCCTCAATGATGCGGATCAGCCGCTCTTCGAGCTTGTCGAGGTTCACCTGCTCGTTCTGGCCGAACGGGCGGGCCTTGCCCAACTCCAGGGTGAAAGCTTCAGCCTCAAGCTGTTCGTAGGTGAAAGCACTGAAGGTGATGGACGACTTGCTTTGCAGCAGCACCGCTTCCATACCTGCCGCCGCCAGGCGCGCCAGCTCACGACGGGAGTGCTTGCGCCCCTCTTTATAAGGGTACAAGGCGAATTGCTCGATCTTCGAACCGCGGATGGCAGTATGCAGGTCGTAATGCAGGCGGTTGCGCCCCGGCTTGCTGAAGAACACCCGGGCGAACTGTTCAAGCTCGGCAGCACGCAGTGCTTCGAACCCGCTGGACAGCTCATGGCGACCATTGAACAAGCGGTTGATGTCCTGTTCGATAAAGCGCTCGCCCTTGCGGATCGCCGCCGGGTTGCCGAACAGGAACAGCACCCGTGCCCTGGGTTTGATCTTGCCGTTGGCCACGCCGTGCAGCAGCCGTTCGAGCAATTCGATCGGCGCTGTTTCGTTGCCATGAATGCCGGCGGACAACAGCAAGTCCAGCCCGCAATCTTCGCTTTCGGCCGGACGCACTTCGAGCGCGCCCTCCCCCAGCCATCGCAAACGCGCGCCCCCGGGTGTCACTTGGGTCTTCTCAGCCGGTTCGTGAGCGGTGAGGGTCAGCTCAAGCAATTTGCCAAGGGCGAGCATAGGTGCTTCCTTAGTGGTGGTGACCGCAGTCAGGGCCATGAACGTGATCGTCGTCTTCGCCAAGTTCTGCCGGTTCCATTTCCAGCTGCAGGCTGACCAGATTGGTGGCCATCGGGCGCAGCAGCAAGTTGGCATACTCGGTGTCGTCTTCCTCGACATCCACGCCGATCAGCAACTGGCCACGGCCATCCTGCTGAATCCACACTTCCTTGCCTTGCCAGACCACAGCAAAGCGGGTGCAGGAAGTTTCCAGCTGGGTGCCGTCTTCATCTTCGAGGATCAGGCGCAAGGCGTCGGTCATTACAGAGTCTCTCTTCAAGGTTGGCGTTGGAACGGATACACCGAGCCCAACTTCAGGATCTGGGTCAATTCGTCCAGTGCCGTACGGCATTCCACCAGCAGTTGCGGGTCAGCCAGGTCTGCTTCGCCAAGGCGATCGCGGTAGTGCCTGTCGACCCACTGCAGCAGCGTGTCATACAGCGGGGCCGTCATGATAACGCCTTGGTTGACGGCTGCCAGTTCCGCTTCTTTCAAAGCCACGCGCAAACGCAGGCAGGCCGGGCCGCCGCCGTTTTGCATGCTTTGCTTGAGGTCGAATACCTTGACCTCCTTCACCGGGCCTCCCTGGCTGGTCATCTGGCCCAGATAGGCCCAGACCCGCTCGTTGTTGCGGCACTCTTCCGGCACGACCAGCAGCATGGAACCATCGTCGCGGCTGAGCAGCTGGCTGTTGAACAGGTAGGAACGCACCGCGTCCTCCACCGCCACCGCGGCCCTGGGCACGCAGATGGCCTGGAAGTTGCCACCCTTGCTGGCCAGTTTAGCTCGCAGTTGCCCAAGTACCGCGTCGGTCTCGAGAAACGCGTCCTCGTGGTAGAACAGCACCTCGCCGTTACCGACCGAAATCACATCATTGTGGAACACACCCTGATCGATCACCGCCGGGTTCTGTTGAGCGTAGACCACACCGTCATCGCTCAGGCCGTGCAGCCGGGCCACAGCTTGCGAGGCCTCCAGGGTTTGTCGGGCCGGGTACTTCTGTGGCGCGGGGTAACGGCTGTCGAAGGCACTGCGGCCGTAGACAAAAAACTCCACGCCAGCCTCGCCATAGGCGCGGCAGAAGCGTGTGTGGTTGGCCGCGCCCTCGTCACCGAACTGTGCCACGGCAGGCAGCGCAGCGTGGTGGGCAAAGTGTTTCTCGTTGTTGAACATGGCACCCAGCACGCGGCTGGTGGTCGGGTGTTCGATGCTGCGGTGATATTTGCAGTTGAGGTTGGCGGCAGTGAAGTGCACGCGACCATCAGCAGTGTCGGCACTCGGGCTGACTGTCGCGGCGTTGGCCACCCACATGCTCGAGGCCGAGCAACTGGCCACCAGCAACGGCATGGCCTCGCGGGCGGCGCGCTGGATAACGTCGGCATCGCTACCACTGAACCCCAGGCGGCGCAGCGCCGCCACGTCCGGGCGCTCTTGTGGCGCCAGAACACCCTGCTTGAAGCCCATGTCGGCCAGCGCTTTCATCTTCGCCAGGCCCTGGCGCGCGGCCTCACGCGGGTTGGACGCCTGCTGGCTGTTGCTCTGCGAAGCCACGTTACCGTAAGACAGGCCGCCATAGTTGTGGGTAGGCCCCACCAGGCCATCAAAATTCACTTCATAGGATTTCATCGGCTAGGCTCCGTGACCTGTTGTTATAGGGTGACGCCCGGCGTCAGGGTCGCCGGCAAGGCAAGGCTGGCGGTCTCCAGCGAAGCCACGGGGTAAGCGCAGTAGTCGGCCGCGTAATAGGCGCTGGCGCGATGGTTGCCACTGGCACCCACACCACCGAACGGCGCGCTGCTGGCAGCCCCCGTCAGCTGTTTGTTCCAGTTGACGATGCCAGCGCGACTGCGCAACCAGAAGTACTGGTAGCGGGCTCGCGAATCAGACAATAAGCCGGCGGCCAGGCCATACTGGGTGTTATTGGCTTCATCGATGGCAGCATCGAAGTCGGCGTAGCGGATCACCTGCAACAGCGGGCCGAAAAACTCTTCGTCCGGGCGGTCAGCCACGGCAGTGACATCGACAATGCCCGGGGTCAGCAGTGCAGCATCGGCCTGCGGCTGAGTCATTTCCAGCAGTTTCACGCCACCTTTGGCGGCCAGTTCAACCTGGGCGGCAAGCAGCGCCCGAGCCGCCTGCAGCGAAATCACCGACCCCATGAAAGGCGCGGGCTGTTCATCGAACGCCCCCACCGTGATGGTTTTGCACACTTCGACCAGGCGCGCGATCAGCGCATCGCCCCAGGCGCCTTGCGGCACCAGCAGGCGCCGCGCGCAGGTGCAACGCTGGCCGGCGGAAATGAACGCCGACTGGACAATGGTATACACCGCCGCATTGAGGTCCTTGACCTCGTCCACCACCAGCGGGTTGTTACCCCCCATTTCCAGGGCCAGAATCTTGTCTGGGCGGCCTGCGAACTGTTGATGCAGCAGGTTGCCGGTGCGGCTTGAGCCGGTGAAGAACAGGCCATCGATACCTGGGTTGGCGGCCAGCGCCACACCGGTTTCACGTGCGCCCTGCACCAGGTTCAGCACACCCGCCGGCAGGCCGGCAGCAATCCAGCAGTTGACGGTAAGCTCAGCGACCTTGGGGGTGAGCTCGCTGGGCTTGAACACCACGCAGTTGCCTGCCAGCAGCGCCGGCACGATATGGCCATTGGGCAGGTGCCCGGGGAAATTGTAAGGGCCGAACACCGCCACGACGCCGTGAGGCTTGTGCCGCAGAACAGCCGTGGCATCGGCCAGCGGACCACTCTTTTCGCCGGTGCGCTCGCGGTAGCTCTGTACTGAAATCGCCACCTTGTTGATCATGCTGGTGACTTCAGTCGCAGATTCCCACAGCGGCTTCCCGGTTTCCTCGCCAATGCACTGGGCCATGGCTTCGGCATGCACTTTCAGCTGCGCGGCAAACTTCTCCAGCACATCGATACGTGCCTCCAGGCTCAACTGCGCCCAGGCCGGAAAGGCCTGCCGCGCGGCCTGCACGGCAGCGTCGACCTGGCTGGCGTCAGCGCCCTGCCCTTGCCAGATCACGGCCTGGGTCACCGGGTTGAGCGACTGCAGGGTTTCGCCCTGGCCGGCCTGCCAATTGCCTGCGATGTAATGCGTGGTCATTTACTGGGCCTCCCGGCTGGCCGACAGCGGCACCGCGCGGACATTGTCACCGACGCCCATGCGCAGGCGCTTGGCGGTCAACGGGTCGACCACCAGGGTGCCGGCGGCCAACCGTGCAGGTGCAGCAGTGATGCGGCAATCGTCGCGCTTGCGGTTGTGGATGATGAAAGGGGTCGCGTCATCGCCTGGCGTACCTACCGCCAGCACCAGGGTCTGGCTCTCGCGCACGGCGCGGATCTTGGCAGTGTCACACTCGATGGCCGGGCCGGCATCGAAGATGTCGACGTAGCCCTGGTAGTTGAAGCCTTCCTGCTTGAGCATGGCCAGCGCCGGCTCGGTGTCTTTGTGCACACGGCCGATCACACTGCGCGCCGCTTCGGACAGGAAGCAGGTGTACAGCGGGAACTTGGGCATCAGTTCGGCGATGAACGACTTGTTGCCCACGCCGGTGAGGTAATCGGCCTGGCTGAACTCCATCTTGAAAAAATGCCGGCCCAGGCTTTCCCAGAACGGCGAACGGCCCTGCTCGTCAGACATGCCGCGCATTTCGGCAATGATCTTCTTGCCGAACAGCTCGGGGAACTCGGCAATGAACAGCATGCGCGCACGCGACAGCAGGCGGCCATTGAGGCCCGAGCGGTAGTCGCTACGCAGGAACAGCGAGCACAGCTCGGAGTTGCCGGTCAGGTCGTTGGCCAGGAACAGCGTCGGGATTTCGCGGTAGATCTTCAGCTCCTGCGAGGCGCTGACAGTCAGGCCGACCCGGTAGTTGTACCAAGGCTCACGCAGGCCGACGGCGCCGGCGATGGCACTGATACCCACCACCAGACCTTCGTCGTTTTCCAGCACGAACAGGTAATCGGTGTCGCCACGCTCGGCTTCGCCACGAAAGCTTTTTTCCGCCCAACCAACGCGATGCCCCAGGCGCTCTTCGTTGGCCGGCAGCGTGGTCAGCCCGGTGGTGCCGGTGCTGCGTGCCAATTCGATCAACGCAGGCAAATCGCTGCTGCGTACAGGACGAACGATCATGCTATCTCCTTGTGCGGCGGCATCGGCCGGCGCGAAACTCTGCTAACGCATCAATCCCGAAACGTCTGTTGCCAGACCTCAAACCGCGACCAGGCGCACGCTGGCGCCCTCGCCCACGCCCAGCGCGTCGGCTGCTGCCACGCTCAGGCTGACCGGCTTGCCAGGCACCCAGTCCAGGTCCAGCAACACCGCGCGGTAGTCCTGCAGCAGGCCGTTGCACACCAGGTACGGGCGACCGCCTTTGGCCGGGGCCTCTTCGATCTTCACCGGGACCACCCGGCTCTGGGCGATCGAGCGGATGCCAGAGGTGCGCGCATGCAGGGTCGGGCCGCCGTCGAAGATGTCGATGTAGTGCTCAGTCTCGAAGCCTTCGCGCATGAGTATGTCGAAGGTGATCTGCGCCCGCGGATGTACCTGGCCCATGGCTTCCTGCGCCAGGTCTGGCAACAACGGCACGTAGATCGGGTAGTGGGGCATCAGCTCGGCGAGAAAGGTACGGCTCTTCAGGCCGCACAGGCGCTCGGCGTCGGCATAGTTGAGGTCGAAGAAGTTGCGGCCGATGGCATCCCAGAACGGCGATTCACCCTGCTCGTCGCTGAAGCCGACGATCTCGGTCACCACCGAATCGGCAAAGCGCTCCGGGTGCGCAGCCATGAACAGCAGTCGGCCGCGCGAGTTGAGCTCGGCCCAGCCACTGTTCACCAGCTCCGGCGCCACATAGAAACTGGTCAGCAGGCTGTTGCCGGTCAGATCGTGGCACAGCGACAGCACATGGATCTTGTTGTGTATCTTCAGCTCGCGTGAGGCGTGCACGAATGTTTCGTTACGAAAACT
Organism: Pseudomonas sp. USTB-Z; assembly: GCF_019691255.1. NCBI lineage: Bacteria > Pseudomonadati > Pseudomonadota > Gammaproteobacteria > Pseudomonadales > Pseudomonadaceae > Pseudomonas > Pseudomonas sp. USTB-Z. The sequence continues at coordinate 66,357 of NZ_JAECZP010000028.1, read as the reverse complement.
GTAGAACGGCTCGGAGTAGCCGGCCGAAGCGACAATGGCCGAGCAGCCGGCCAACTTGCCTGTTTCACTGTCTTCGAGCACGAAAAAGTAACTCTCTTCACCGTTGAAGCTGACCTCGGCGGCGAAGGATGTCTCAGAGGCGGCAATCTTGTCGCCCAGACGAGCAGTGTCGTCCGGCAGCGAGGTGACACCAATGGGGCTGTCTGCAGCCATGCGCTGCACGTCGTTCAGATCAGCCATTTGCGCGGGGCGCATCACCAGCATGGTGTCACTCCTTTGGAATACGGGCCATTCACGTCGGCACGGAAAAACGGCAGGCACCCAGGCACCTGCACTGGAATCGGGTATCGCCGACCCGGCTCAGCCTCGGGCTGAGGCTGCGCCGGGGCCGGCGAAAGGACCGCTGGCGAATCAGCCTTTGGTCAGTGTGGCCACAGCGCGTTCGAAGCGGTCCAGGCCTTCGTCGATGTCAGCGTCTTCAACCACCAGGCTTGGCGCGAAGCGGACGACATCCGGGCCGGCCTGCAGCACCATCACGCCTTCTTTCTCGGCAGCATTGAGCACGTCCTTGGCCTTGCCTTGCCAGGCCTCGGTCAAGACACAGCCCAGCAGCAAGCCGACGCCACGCACCTGGCTGAACAGGTTGTACTTCTGGCCGATCTGCTCCAGGCGGGTTTTGAAGCGCTCGTGCTTTGCCTTGATACCGGCCAGGGTTTCCGGGGTGTTGACCACATCCAGCACCGCGCAGGCCACGGCGCAACCCAGCGGGTTGCCGCCATAGGTGGTGCCGTGGGTGCCAACGGCCAGGTGCTTGGCCAGCTCGGTGGTGGTCAGCATGGCGCCAATCGGGAAGCCGCCGCCCAGGCTCTTGGCACTGGTCAGAATGTCCGGGGTCACGCCGTAGTGCTGGTAGGCATACAGCGAGCCGGTACGGCCCACGCCAGTCTGCACTTCGTCGAAGATCAGCAGCGCATTGTGCTCATCACACAGCTTGCGCGCGCCTTCCAGGTAGGCCTTGTCGGCCGGCACCACGCCGCTCTCGCCCTGGATCGGCTCGATCACCACGGCGCAGGTCTTGTCGGAAATCTGTGCCTTCAACGCTTCCAGGTCGTTGTACGGCACATGGCTGATACCGGTGATCTTCGGGCCAAAGCCATCGGAGTACTTCGGCTGGCCACCCACGCTGACGGTAAACAGGGTGCGACCGTGGAAGCTGTTCACGGTGGCGATGATTTCGTGCTTTTGCGGACCGAAGCGGTCATGCGCCACACGACGGGCCAGCTTGAAAGCGGCCTCGTTGGACTCGGCGCCGGAGTTGCAGAAGAACGCGCGGTCGGCAAAGGTGGCGTCCACCAGCTTGTGGGCCAGGCGCAGGGCCGGCTCGTTGGTGAACACGTTGGAGACGTGCCAGAGGGTGTTGGCCTGTTCAGTCAGGGCCTTGACCAGTGCCGGGTGGCAGTGGCCCAGGGCATTGACCGCGATGCCGCCGGCAAAGTCGATCAACTCGCGACCCGACTGGTCCCAGACGCGGGAACCCTCGCCTCGCACAGGAATGAAGGCCGCCGGAGAATAGTTGGGGACCATCACCTGGTCGAAATCGGCACGTTGCACCGGGGCTTGCTCAACGGACATCTGAGTCTCCTGAAGAGGAACGCTGGCCTGGAAGTGGCGAGCGATGGGGGGATTGTAAGGACTGATCCGCGCCTGTCCTTGCGGCCAAGCGACAACTTGTTACAGCGCAAAACCCAGTTTTGACAAGGCTTTCGGCAATGCGACAAACACTGTCGCAATCGCGCAGTGTACGGGAGAGAGGGGGCTGGGTGAACGGGTGTTCACACAGGTTTGTGAGGGGGCAGGATGTACGGGTGTTCACACAGAATTTTGAGGGGGCAGGATGTACGGCGATGTTGGTGTGTTGACGGGGAGATCGAGCGCCGCCCGCGCGGCGCTCGATTTGCACCCCAACATCAACCCCAAGGCATACACCCCGAACCCAACCGAATCTCAGCCCTTTTCAGCCGGCGCCGAGCTCAATTCAAACGGGCTGCTGCTGCGACGCTGGTTCCGGTCTTCTCGCGGCGTTGCACCAAAGAAGTTACGGTAGGCACTGGAAAAATGCGGCCCCGAGGAGAAGCCACAGGACAGCCCGATCTGGATGATCGACTTGCTGGTCTGCATCAGCATCTGCCGCGCCTTGTTCAACCGCAACTCCAGGTAGTACTGGCTGGGTACACGGTTCAGGTACTGCTTGAAGATACGCTCCAACTGCCGACGTGACACGCACACATGCTGGGCGATTTCGTCGGTGGTCAGCGGCTCTTCGATGTTGGCTTCCATCAGCAAAACGGCCTGAGTCAGCTTGGGGTGACTCGAGCCCAGGCGGTTCTGCAGCGGAATACGCTGGCGCTCGCCACCCTCGCGGATGCGCTCTACCACCAGCTCTTCCGACACCGCCCCGGCCAGCTCCGCCCCGTGATCGCGCGCCAGCACCGCCAGCAGCAGGTCGGTCACGGCCATACCGCCGCAGGCGGTCAGTCGGTCGCGATCCCAATCGAACAGGTGGCTGGTGGCAATCACCTTGGGGAAGCGTTCGGCAAAGTCATCCTGCCAGCGCCAGTGCACGGCTGCCCGGTACCCATCGAGCAGGCCCAGCATGGCCAGCGGATAGACCCCGGCCGACAGGCCACCGATCAGGCAACCACTGCGCGCCAGTTGCTTGAGCGCGGCTGAAAAGGCAGCCCCCATCGCCGCAGGCGGCTCGTCGGCCAGCAGAAAGAGCTTGTGGCAACCCTCCAGGCGGCCGGTCCACGGCTCGCCCGGCATCCGCCAGGCGCCTTCCTGCGCAGGCTCGGCCTGCAGGAAGACCAACTCGTAAACCACATCCGGATGCACCCGCTGCGCCACCAGCAACACTTCCTCGGCCAACGCCAGGGTCAAAGGCCTGGTGCTGGGCCAGATGAGAAAACCGATTCGCTGGGTGGTCATAGGGTACGGTCCGAAACCTGAGGTCGTTCGAGTCTGTGCGCCGGGTCAGGCTGCGCTCGCCGCGCAGCATGCCCTATTCTGGTGCAAAAATGCAGCTTTTACTTCAGGCTGCCGGAGAGGAACTGCTGCAGGCGCTCCGACTGCGGATTGGCCAGCACTTCACGCGGGCAGCCGGTTTCTTCCACCAGGCCTTTGTGCAGAAACACCAGCTGGTTGGACACCTCGCGGGCAAAGCCCATTTCGTGGGTCACCACCACCATGGTCCGACCTTCCTGGGCCAGCGCCTGCATCACCTTCAGCACATCACCCACCAGCTCAGGGTCGAGCGCCGAGGTCGGCTCATCGAACAGCATGACCTCCGGCTCCATGGCCAATGCCCGGGCAATTGCCACACGTTGTTGCTCACCCCCCGACATATGCCCGGGGAAGGCATCCTTGCGATGGGCAACCCCCACCTTGGCCAGGTAGTGCTCGGCCTTTTCCAGGGCTTCCTTTTTGTTCACGCCCAGCACGTGCACTGGCGCTTCGATGATGTTCTCAAGCGCAGTCATGTGCGACCACAAGTTGAAGTGCTGGAACACCATCGACAGGCGCGAGCGCATGCGCTGCAATTGACGCGGGTCGGCGGCCTTCAACGCACCATCCTTGCCGGGGACCAGCTTCAGTTCTTCGTTGTTGAGCAGGATCTTGCCGGCGTGCGGCTGCTCCAGCAGGTTGATGCAGCGCAGGAAGGTCGACTTGCCCGAACCGCTGGAGCCGATGATGCTGATGACGTCGCCGGCCTTGGCCGCCAGTGACACGCCCTTGAGCACTTCGTGGCTGCCGTAGCGCTTGTGCAGGTCTTGGACTTCGAGTTTGTACATGCTGTCGATTCTCACAAAGCGGTCAGTGCTTGCGCGGCGCCAGGTAGCCGAGCCAGCGGCGTTCGGCCATCTTGAACAGGCGCACCAGGATAAAGGTCAGGCACAGGTAGAACACGCCCGCCGTGATATAGGCCTCGAAAGGCAGGTAGTACTGGGCATTGACCGTGCGCGCAGCACCGGTGATGTCGATCAGGGTGACGATCGACGCCAGGCTGGTGGTCTGCAGCATCATGATCACTTCATTGCTGTACTGCGGCAGTGCCCGACGCAGTGCCGAAGGCAGCAGGATGCGGCGGTACATTTTCATGCGCGACATCCCCATGGCCTTGGCAGCTTCGATCTCGCCATGCGGCGTCGCCTTGAGGCTGCCGGCAATGATTTCGGCGGTGTAGGCACTGGTATTGATGCCGAACGCCAGGCAGGCGCAGAAGGTAGCGCTGGACAGCAGCGGCCAGAAGATACTCTCGCGCACCGCCTCGAACTGGGCCAGGCCGTAGTAGATCAGGAACAGCTGCACCAGCATCGGCGTGCCACGGATGACGTAGGTGTACAGCCATGCAGCAAGGTTGACCATCGGCTGCCTGGATACCCGCATCAGGCCCAGCGGAATGGCTGCCAACAGGCCGAAGAAAAGCGAAATCGCCAGCAGTTTCAGGGTGGTCAGCAAACCGCCGAAGTACATTGGCAGCGCTTCCCAGACGACGTTGTAGTCGAAGATCATAGTTCAGCCACCTTGACGCCCACCGAGTAGCGGCGCTCCAGATACTTCAGGGCCAGCAGCGAAACACTGGTCAGCACCAGGTACAGCGCCGCCACTGCCAGGAAGAAGGTGAAGGGTTCGCGGGTGGCGTCAGCCGCCTGCTTGGCCTTGAACATCATGTCCTGCAGGCCGACGACCGAAATCAGCGCAGTAGCCTTGGTCAGCACCAGCCAGTTGTTGGTGAAGCCCGGAATGGCCAGGCGAATCATTTGCGGCACCTGGATGCGGAAGAACACTTGGCGGGGGCTCATGCCATAGGCCACGCCCGCCTCGGCCTGGCCTTTGGGAATGCCCAGGAAGGCCCCGCGGAAGGTTTCCGAGAGGTAGGCGCCAAAGATGAAGCCTAGGGTACCGATACCCGCAATCAGCGGATTCAGATCGATATAGTCTTCATAGCCGAGCAGCGGCGCCACCCGGTTGATGATGTCTTGCCCGCCGTAGAAGATCAGCAGGATCAGGACCAGGTCCGGAATACCACGGATCACCGTGGAATACAGATCGCCCAGCCAGGCCAGCCAGCGCACTGGCGACAAACGCAGCGCCACACCGATCAGGCCGAGCACGATGGCCAGGGCCATCGACGACAGGGCGAGCTGTAGCGTCAGCCACGCCCCGTCGAGGATGACTGCCCCGTAGCCTTTCAACATGATGAGGTCCTCGACCTAGAGAATGAAAAATGGTGCAAACCTCAGAGCCTCTGCTGTTTGCACCATTGCACAGGTGAAACCCGACGTCTTACTTCGAGTCTGGACCGTAGATGTCGAAATTGAAGTACTTGCTTTCGATTTCTTTGTACTTGCCGTTGGCACGGATGGCGTCGATCGCCGCGTTGATGCGGTCGACATTGGCCTTGTCACCCTTGCGTACGGCAATACCGATACCGTCACCGAAGTACTTGGCGTCGGTGAAGGCCGGACCTACGAACGCGAAGCCCTTGCCGGCGTCAGTCTTGAGGAAGCCGTCTTCCAGCAGGGTGGCATCCGCCACGGTGCCGTCGAGGCGGCCAGCTGCGACGTCCAGGTAGATTTCGTTCTGGGTGCCGTAAGGCACCACGGTGGCACCCTTGGCGCCCAGCACTTCCTTGGCGAAGCGGTCGTGAATGGAGCCGCGCTGCACGCCGATCTTCTTGCCTTTCAGTTCGTCCAGGCTGTCGCTGACGGTGGTGCCGTCCTTCATGACCAGGCGCGCCGGAGTCAGGTAGTAGCGCTTGGTGAAGTCGACCGACTTCTTGCGGTCATCGGTGATCGACATGGACGACAGGATGGCGTCGATCTTGCGCACTTTCAGCGCCGGGATCAGGCCGTCGAACTCCTGCTCGACCCAGGTACACTTGGTTTTCATCTCTTCGCACAGCGCGTTGCCGATATCGTAGTCAAAGCCGGCGATGCTGCCGTCAGGTTGCTTGAAGGCGAAGGGTGGGTAGGCCGCTTCGATGCCGATTTTCAGCGGTTTTTCATCAGCCTGCGACACCAGGGAAAACACAGACAGCGCCAGGGCGCCAAGCAGTGCGAGCTTCTTCATCAGGTAACTCCATCGGTACGGGGCAATACAAGGCAGGTAACGGCTGCCCGATATGCGAATGAGTACAACGCGAGCCGCGCAGGGTTCGACCAAGGCCGCATACCACGAGCGAGTGAGTGGCATTTTAACGACAGCCCGGTAGTCGATATTTCTTCAAAGCGACAACTACTTATAGAAGCGCTTGAAACCGCCGCGGGCGATGTTGACAGCCAGTGCAGAATATGCAACGGCGCAAGAAATAGAACCTATAGACCTAGCAATTCCTGGGCCTATTATTGGCAAACCCTTGTACGACGGCAAGTGCAGCGTGCCTTGATGCACAAAATGCTGACCCCGATGCACCGAAACGGGCCGGAATTGTTTCCTGGCGCCCCGAACCTGTGCGGGGCCGGTGACAGAACAGTAACCGATGATTGTCGGGTAACAATGCAAGAGCGGGCTTGCCCGCGAATGCATGAGGTCAGGAGACAGCTTAGCCTGAACTGACGCATTCGCGGGCAAGCCCGCTCCTACAGGGGGTATTGCCGGCGAGGGAATTAGGCCGAAGCCAGGTTCATCGCCTTGTGGGTATCGATCAGGTGCTGCACCACACCTGGGTCGGCCAAGGTCGAGATATCGCCCAGGGCGTCGTATTCACCAGTGGCAATCTTGCGCAGGATGCGGCGCATGATCTTGCCCGAGCGGGTCTTCGGCAGCCCTGGCGCCCACTGGATCACATCCGGCGAGGCAATCGGGCCAATCTCCTTGCGTACCCAGTTCTTCAGCTCCAGGCGCAATTGCTCGCTGGCCTCGATGCCGGCATTGAGGGTGACATACACATAAATACCCTGCCCTTTGATGTCATGCGGCACGCCAACCACTGCGGCCTCGGCAACCTTCGAATGCGCAACCATGGCGCTTTCGATCTCGGCAGTACCCATGCGGTGGCCGGACACGTTGAGCACGTCATCCACACGGCCGGTGATCCAGTAGTAGCCGTCCTCGTCCCGGCGCGCACCGTCGCCGGTGAAGTACATGCCACGGAAGGTCTTGAAGTAGGTGTCGACGAAGCGGTCATGGTCGCCGTACAGCGAACGCGACTGACCCGGCCAGGAGTCGAGGATTACCAAGTTGCCTTCGGCAGCACCGTCGATCAGGTTGCCCAGGTTATCGACCAGGGCAGGCACCACACCGAAGAACGGACGGGTTGCCGAACCCGGCTTGAGGCCGGTGGCGCCAGGCAGCGGACTGATCAGGATGCCGCCGGTCTCGGTCTGCCACCAGGTGTCGACGATCGGGCAACGCTCCTTGCCGACGGTCTTGTAGTACCAGTTCCAGGCCTCAGGGTTGATCGGCTCACCCACCGATCCCAGCAGACGCAGGCTGGAACCGTCGGCGCCCTCAACAGCTGCCTGCCCTTCAGCCATCATGGCGCGAATGGCAGTTGGCGCGGTGTAGAGGATATTGACCTTGTGCTTGTCGACGATCTTCGATACGCGGGTAATGTCCGGGTAGTTCGGCACGCCCTCGAACAGCAAGGTGGTAGCGCCGTTGGCCAGCGGGCCGTAGACGATGTAGCTGTGGCCTGTGACCCAACCGACGTCGGCGGTGCACCAGTACACCTCGCCCGGGCGGTAATCGAACACGCGTTCATGGGTCAGCGCGGCGTAAACCAGGTAACCGCCCGTGGTGTGCAGCACGCCCTTCGGCTTGCCGGTGGAGCCGGAGGTATAAAGGATGAACAGCGCCTCTTCAGCGCCCATTTCCTTGGGTGCGCAGTGGCTGGAGGCGACTTTCATCAGGTCTTCGTACCAGATGTCGCGGTGCTGGTGCCAGGCAATGTCGCCACCGGTGCGCTTGCACACGATGATTTTCTGCACGCTGCTGGTTTCAGGGTTGGTCAGCGCCAGGTCGACGTTGGCCTTGAGCGGTGTGCGGCGGCCACCACGCACGCCTTCGTCGGCCGTGATTACCACCTTGGACTTGCAGTCGATGATACGGCCAGCCAGCGCCTCGGGCGAGAAGCCGCCGAACACCACCGAGTGAATCGCACCAATGCGTGCACAGGCCAGCATGGCGACCACCGCTTCGGGGATCATCGGCATATAGATGGTGACCACGTCACCGCGGTGCACATCCTGGCCACGCAGGGCGTTGGCGAACTTGCAGACCTGCTCGTGCAACTCGCGGTAAGTGATGTTGCGGTGCTCGGAAGGGTCGTCACCTTCCCAGATGATGGCCAACTGGTCACCGCGCTCTTCAAGGTGGCGGTCCAGGCAGTTGGAGGAAACGTTCAGAGTGCCGTCGGCGAACCATTTGATATCGACATGGTGGTCGTCGAAGGAGGTCTGCTTGACCTTGGTGAACGGCTTGATCCAGTCGATACGCTGGGCCTGCTCGCGCCAGAAGCCGTCCGGGTTGATCACCGATTGCTGGTACATGGCCTTGTAGGTGGCCTCGTCGGTCAGGGTAGTGGCCGCAACCTCGGGACGAACGGGATACAGTGGAGCCGCACTCATCTGTGTTACCTCGGTGTAATAGTTGTTTTTGTATGGAACCGTTTGTAACTGTACCAGAGCGACAAAAGCCATTCGACGTTGGTAGTAATTTGGTACACCCGTTCCGGCAAAACGCTCTGGCGCGGGCATTACAGCCTTGCCGACGAAAAAACGAGGGGGTTGCCACAGGATTGTTACAGATTCTGTCAAAACACTTTATCAAAACACCCACTGTTTCAGCATTGGCCACCGCCATAAAATTCACCTCGCCAGCAACGGCAAGGCGATTAACAACTGGAAACAGCCCCCACGAAGGCAAACGTTAATCCCCCTCTAATCCCGATAGTTAACACTCGCTGTACTCGCGGCGCCATAAGCGCCGCGTGCCCCCTCACGACCTTAGACAGGTAAATAGAAAATGAAAGCTTTACTGGTATTGGTACTTGGCAGTCTTTGCGGCGCGGCAATGGCCGGCGAAGCCAAAGATGCCGAGCAGATTCCGGTTGAACAGTACAGTTACTCGCAGCACCTGGACATTGCTCGCGTCATTTCCATGAGCGAAGTGCCCAATGTGTGCGAAGTCGTGCCCGCCCGCATGACCTACGAGGACTCCCAGGGCCAGAAGCACATTCTCGAATACCGCGTGATGGGGAACGGCTGCTCTAACGGCTGATACCCTGGAATCGGGGGCCCTGCGGGCCCCTATCGCGACACAAGGCCGCTCCCACAGGTAATGCGCCCAGCCAGAGCACAGCGTATTACCTGTGGGAGCGGCCTTGTGTCGCGAAAGGACTGCAACGCAGTCCCAGGTTCTTTGCCCAACAACTAATCCGCCGACTTGTTAAGCGAGTAATCCCTCAACTTGTTGGCAATTGTCGTGTGCGAAACACCCAGTCTTTTGCCCAAGGCCCGACTACTGGGAAACTCACCTATCAAACTTTCCAGCACCGCCTTTTCAAAGCGCCCTACTATCTGCGAAAGATCCCCTTCCAGCGAAAACTCGCCTAACGGTTGCCGCACGCCATAATCCGGCAAGCGGATATGCTCGCTTTTAACCACGCCGCCGTCACATAACGAAACCGCCTGGAACAAAACGTTTTCCAACTGCCTTACATTACCTGGCCAGTGGTACTGCCCAAGTTTGTCCATTGCCGCCGGTGCCAGGCGCGGCATGGCGCAGCCAATCTGTCGACTGGCCTGATCGAGAAAATGCTGCACCAACCCCTCCAGACCATCCATGCATTCGCGCAAAGGCGGAATGTGCAGCGACAGTACATTGAGCCGGTGATACAGGTCCTGGCGAAACTCGCCACGGGCACACAACTCGGACAAATCCACCTGGGTTGCACAAATCACCCGCACATCCAGGTAGACCTCTTCATCGCTACCCACCCGACGGAAGCAGCCGTCCTGCAGAAAGCGCAGCAGCTTTACCTGCAGGCGCGGGCTCATCTCCCCTACCCCGTCAAGGAACAGCGTGCCGCCTGCAGTCAACTCCAGCAGCCCCAGCTTGCCTTCGGCCCGTGCCCCTTCGAATGCCCCAGGGCCGTAACCGAACAGCTCGGTCTCGGCCATCGACTCGGGCAACCCGGCGCAGTTGAGCGCCATCAGCGGCGACTGTCCACGCGGGCTGGCCAGGTGGCAGGCGCGCGCCAGCAACTCCTTGCCGGTACCGGTTTCGCCCTCGATCAGCAACGGTGCATCCAGCGGCGCCATGCGCCGCGCTTCACGCACCACGGCAGCCATCACCCGCGAGCTCTGGAAGATACTGTCGAAGCCACGCAGCTCTTGCTTGCGCACATTGTAGATACGCTCGCCGATTCGGTCGGCGCGGTGCAGGGTAAGCACCGCGCCGGCCAGTGCCTCGCTGTCATCGTGCTCGGACTGCAGCGGTGCGATATCGGCCAGGAACACATCGCCTTTGACTTTGATGCGCAAGCCGTTGATGCGCGACTTGTTGGCCCGCACCAGCTCCGGTAGATCGAAGTCTTCTACGTAGCGCGCCAGCGGCATGCCCGGCACCTCATCAACCCGCACGCCAAGCAACTGAGCGGCGGCACGGTTGGCCGCAACGATGCTGCCGCCCATGTCGATCGACAGCACCGGGAAATCCAGCGCCCCCAGCAACGCATTCAGCTCCATGTGCCGGCGTTCGCTGGGCATCAGGCCCACACGCTTTACGCCGAACACCCCGGCAATCGCCTCGAACTTCGGCCGCAGGGCCTGAAATTGCAGGTTGATCAGGTTCGGGCAGTGCAGGTAGATGGCGTTGCCATGGTCACCGCCCACCTCACCGCGCAGCACGTTGATGCCGTACTCAACCAGCAGGTTGAGGATGTCGCGCAGGATGCCAATGCGGTTCTGGCAATGGACTTTGATACGCATGAGGGCTCTCGAAGCGCTGATGTTTTTCAACACCGCGCGGAAAAGTCGTAAAGATAAGCTGACAAAAACCGGGTCTCTATCAACCAGATGCCTCGAATTTTCCGACACTTGCCGCGTTTTGTAAAATTATCGTTACGAAAACCCACGTCAGCACCCTTCGCGGCCGAGGCCCACCCCCGTGCAAAACCGCTGGCGAAGGGATATTCCTTTAGGCATGTCCTGCACATAACAAGAAAAGCCCTCACCAGGAGAGCCTCATGAAACAGACGCAATACGTGGCACGCGAGCCCGATGCGCATGGTTTTATCGATTACCCGCAGCAAGAGCATGCGGTGTGGAACACCCTGATCACCCGCCAGCTGAAAGTGATCGAAGGCCGTGCGTGCCAGGAATACCTGGACGGCATCGACCAGCTGAAATTGCCGCATGACCGCATTCCGCAATTGGGCGAGATCAACAAGGTGCTGGGTGCCACCACCGGCTGGCAGGTTGCCCGGGTACCGGCGCTGATCCCCTTCCAGACCTTCTTCGAATTGCTGGCCAGCAAGCGCTTTCCGGTCGCCACCTTCATCCGCACCCCGGAAGAGCTGGACTACCTGCAAGAGCCGGATATTTTCCACGAGATCTTCGGCCACTGCCCGCTGCTGACCAATCCCTGGTTCGCCGAGTTCACCCACACCTACGGCAAGCTCGGCCTCGCCGCGACCAAGGAACAACGTGTGTACTTGGCGCGCTTGTACTGGATGACCATCGAGTTTGGCCTGATGGAAACCGCGCAAGGCCGCAAAATCTATGGTGGCGGCATCCTCTCGTCGCCGAAAGAGACCGTCTACAGTCTGTCTGACGAGCCTGAGCACCAAGCCTTCGACCCGATCGAGGCCATGCGTACGCCCTACCGCATCGACATTCTGCAACCGGTGTATTTCGTGCTGCCGAACATGAAGCGCCTGTTCGACCTGGCCCACGAGGACATCATGGGCATGGTCCATAAAGCCATGCAGCTGGGTCTGCACGCACCGAAATTTCCACCCAAGGTCGCTGCCTGAGCGACCTTGCCGATAACAACTCGAACCGGAAAACACCTCATGAATGCCTTGAACCAAGCCCATTGCGAAGCCTGCCGCGCCGACGCACCGAAAGTCACCGACGAAGAGCTGGCTGAGCTGATCCGCGAAATCCCGGACTGGAACATCGAAGTACGTGACGGCCACATGGAGCTGGAGCGCGTGTTCCTGTTCAAGAACTTCAAGCACGCCCTGGCATTCACCAATGCCGTGGGCGAAATCGCCGAGGCCGAAGGCCACCACCCAGGGCTGCTGACTGAATGGGGCAAGGTCACCGTGACCTGGTGGAGCCACTCGATCAAAGGCCTGCACCGCAACGACTTCATCATGTGCGCACGCACTGACAAGGTGGCGGAAACGGCTGAAGGCCGGAAGTAATCACCAGAACGAAGGGGCCAGAGGCCCCTTTTTTCATGGGGCATCTGTGCGCTGTTCGCCCGCAAAACCGACAAACGACCGGGAAAAAAACCAAACTGTCATCCAGACTTGTGTATCCTGCCCCAGCTTTTTGAAGCCACAAACGCGCCTGGCGCAGACTTTTCACTCACACTTGCGAGGAACGACGAGATGCATGAAATCCCGAATCTTCCCTTCCCAAGCCTGAACCCAGAAGAGCCATCCGTGACCGTTCACGCCGAACCGGCAGCTGCCGCCGAGCAGGATGGTGACGATCAATCCAGCGCTGACCAGGAATAACTGCGCATCCCCGACTGTGTGAAAACGGCTGACCTGCGGGCTACCCCCGTCATCACGTTTTCACACCGTCTAAAATCAACGTTGTAACAACCCACTACCACCTGCCCCGCCCCTTCCCTACACAGACTCGTGCCTCCAACCGCAAAGAGGCAGAGCCATGTCATCCATCACTGACGCCGCCGACCTACTCGCCCGGATAGACACCCTGGACGCCGAAAGCGTGCGCCTGCACAGCGACCTGTCCGGTCCAATGGACCTGGCCACATCGCTGCGCGAACATTTCAACCAGGCACTGGGCTTCACAGACCTGTTCCCCGTCGACCTGAGCGATCATGACCTGCACCAGCAGCTGACCGAAGCTTTCGCCCGTGAACCGGCGCGTGAGCACTTCAACCGCACCCTGCGACGCCCCGCCGGCAGCCAAGTAGAGGCGAACCTGGTGGCGACCTTGCAGACAAAACTGGCCCATATCGTGATCACGGCAACCGATGCCTCACTGATCGCCGGGTTGAACGAAGGCCTGCCCAATCCATGGCCCTATGCCAGTTGCAGCCTTGCCCAGGCACTCTGGGCTCGGCGGGTGTGCCTGACCCAGCGTGACTGCTTCGTAGCGGCCGCCTTGCTGCTGTACCCCAGTTTGCCAACTCCCCCCCAGCCCCCACGATCGGCCTCCCGTCCACTGGTGCTGGACAACTACCTGGATCTCCCCACACTGGCCAGACACCTGCTGAAGCCTCCAGCCGGTGTTCACCTTGCCGTCCACCTGTTCAACGCCCTCGGTGCGACAGTCTATGCACAAGGCAGGCGTTACCGCCCGCCCACTGCCCGCGAACGGGAGGCAGGCATAACCCCTGATCAAAATGGAAAGGCGTTTCTCCCAGGCCCGGCATTGAATGCGCCAGCCGCTCAAGCGCTCGACGCCGTGCTGCATTCGTCCATGTTCACCCGATGGGCCGGCGAACTGGCCGCCTCGGCAGAATGGGATGCCAGCTCCGATCACTTGGCCTTGGCCGAACAAACCTTGATCGACGTGTTGTACCCACCCGATGACCGCCAGCCGGGGCAGATCATGGCTTTCGAGCTGTTCAGCCCGGACAATGCCACGCTCCCCGTCGAGGAAATCCGCCTTGACCTGATCAACAGTGTGCAAATCCGTCTCGCCTGCACCCCGGCGATTGCGCAACTGTCCGGTGAACTGCTGATGCGCCGCTTCGCGCCCGAACTACTGCTCAGTGGCTACCCGGCCGATTTCAGCTTCGAGCCCGACCTGCGCTGGGCCAGCATCCGCCAGGGAGCCCTGATACTCAGCGCCCGCCAGCAACCGATGACCTTCGACAACGCAGAACAGGTCATGCGCCAGGCCCTGCACGAGGATGACCCTGTTCCCGAAGAAGCACTGCGCCAGACGCTGGCGGTGTGGGCCCCCTTGCGCGGATCATTCGAACTCCCCCCGCCCTGGTCGCACCAGCAATGGCAATTGGCGTTGCATCGCTACCTGGCGGTCAGGGACGTTGAAAGCCTCAACGATCTCCCGGACCGCTTCGAGGAGGCCCGTCGTCAGTTGCTCCAGAGCCGGATAGCGCCCGAGTCGCGCAATGCGGATGGCCAGGTGCACCTGCTGATGTACCTTGACCATGGCGCAGGCTACCGAGGCAATCCCCGCTTGCCGGACGTGACCGCCTGGTATGAAGTGGCCTTCGGCGCTTGGGAACAGCGTGCCATCAACGTCTATCAAGCTATCCTGCACCGCTGCTTGAGCCACCTGCCGGAAGATATCAAGGACCGCCTGCGTGATGGCCCCTGGACCGCCTATGCCGTTACCTGGCCGATCTACGTGGGCCCCGATAACCGACCTGAGTACGGCTCCAGCCCCAGAGCGGACTGGCACATGCAGACGGCCACCCAGGGTTTCGTCGTACATGCCCCGGACACAGAGGGCGATTGGCTTTACGAGCTGTTCCCCGAACGGCTGCACTGGCAAGCCCACTTCGTTACCCACACAGCGCCGACGCGCCTGGCCGAGCAATTGACGCTGCTCTACAGCGAATACAACCAATCACAACTGCCGTGGATCGCTGCCGACTTTCCCGCCTTGCGACAAGTGCTCATGGCCCCCACGCAAGATCGCCTCGATTCACTGGCCAGGCATTACGCCAGCGATATCGCCCTGGGCAATCGGGATGCTTTGCATGCACTGGGCAAAGGCGCTACCCCGCATGAACAATTCCTGGCCAGGCGCCAGTCCGTGAGCACTGGGCGCTACTTGCAACGGTTGTTTTCCAACCTGATACCGGGCTTGAGTTGCCTGAACCCAGAGGATGGCAGCGATGCACTGGCTTGTGTCCTGGACATCGCCGCGCTGAAAGGCGCGGCAGTCACGCTTGGTGGACGGGCCTTCAAACCATTGGCCAAGCTTCCCGGCGTGCTGGGCCAAAGCGCCAACACCGCACGCCTGAACGCCGCGCGCGCCGCCCGACGCTGGAGCAGCATCCCCGTCACGCCCGACTTCAGCGAGCGCCTTACCCCGCCCAAGCGCTGGCGCAGCGCGCCCGAACTGACGACGGTCGCCCCCGAATCCCGGGAACTCATGACGCAGCGAAGGGTACTGCCGGGCCAGACGCCCGATGCCCTGCTACTTGACCAGATACCTGGCAGCCATGGTCCGGTGCCACGCGAGCTACCCGAAACAGCCACACTGATCCCCCGCGACAATGCCACGGTCGATGCAATCATTCATGGCGCCGCCTATCGCCTTCAAATACCGAACACCTCGGGGCTCGTACGTCGGGTTGCCCATGAGCCGCTACTCGGCCAGCCACCCACCGAGGTGCCGCCGCCTTACACCGGCGGCGAAGCGCGAATGGCCCTGAGCTTCTCGCCCTTGCCCAATGACGCCGGCACACCCGTATTCGGACAACACGTCAGTCACGCCTTCCAAACCGTGCGGATCGAGCCGGTACCGATTCGTTACCGCCCCCAGCACACACGCTTCGACATCTGGGCGCAGGTCATGGTGCGCGAGGGCAAGGTCGTCGTACACGCCCCTAATCACCCCAAGCGATTGAAGCCCTTGCCCGTCGAAGAAACCCAGTTACGCCTTGGCGTCATCTCGCCTCCCGTGTACCACAGGCGCATCGTGGTCGATCCATCGCCTGAACTACGCTTTGGCTTGCCTGCGGACATGCCGATCGAGCAAGTCAGGCAAATTACCGACCACTGCCCTCCCGTGCGCCTGGGCGGGCTGGCGCGGACCATCCCCGACCGCCGTACCCTGCGCGGCGCATTGATCGACTGGCGCGGTGAGCAGTGGTTGATCGTCGAGGCCGATCTGGGGATTTTTTATGGCGCCCCCCATCAGCCCTGGGCGTGGCAGACAAGGCTGCTGGATGCCCCGGCACTGCCAGCTTCGCTGCCACATCCGCCCAGAGGGCTGCGTCGCAAGTTCGAGAGAATCACCGACCACGAGGCCATCGAGCGGTACCTGGAAATCAGCGAAACCTACCGCATCGTCGCCGAGCGCCCCAACCTGCAGCGCGATGTCGATAACGTGGTCAGATTGCTGCGCGACTGGATCGAACAAGGGCGAACATGGCAGCTCCGCCACCCCTCGCGATTCCTGCAGTTCATCGAAGCCATGGAGTCGCGCCTGCTCCCGGAATACGCGCGCAACATCCTCACGCAGAGCACAGCCCAGGACGCTTTGGCGGGCCCCGCCAGTCGCGGCATCACAGCATTGAACCGGGAGATAATCCCGATCTGGAGGCAATTCCACGGCACCAGCGCCGCAGACCGCCAACACATCCTTGGCGTATTGGACGATCTGCTACCTGCGCGCGGCGCCACTACCCCCTACACACCGGCAGCAGGGGCGCAGTCGCTCGACGACAACGCAATGGCCGCCTTGCGTCAGCACCTCTACCCAGTCAACCTGGCCTTTGCCAGCGTCACGCTGAAGGACCATAGCCGCGTGGTGTTCTTCGCCCTGTCAGGCAGCCCTGGCAGACGCGCATTGCATATCATCCCGACGCCCCGCCTCACACCGGCAGTGGACTACGTCGATGCACGTCAGGTTAACCAGTTTTTCCCGCCAGACCCGCGGTTTACCGAGCTGCCAACCCTGCGGCGCGCAGATTTCCTGTGGACGCGCGTCCATAAGCGACATCTGGATGCCGAACGACACATCGCCAGCGCGCTGAACCGCAGACTGCTTCACCGCCACACCGAGGTCGAGCGTATCGATGTCTTCACAATGCTCGACGCCTGTCGCTCCTGTGGCGGCTTCGTCCTGCCGCGCTTGCGGCTGGATTACCCGCAAGCCGAGTTCAGTGTGACCTGGATGCTCGATTACACCAACTGACTACAGCCTGACAGCTTCGCCCGCAAACACCCTTGCTGTGGTTAAGATGGCGGCACACACTGCCATCCTTACCGCAGCAACGGATCCCCAATGCCAGCACGCAGCCCCACGTCCCATGCCGTCACTGGGCAAGTCGTCTCCATCGTCCTGTTCACCTTCATCGGCTACCTGAACATCGGCATCCCCCTGGCCGTGCTGCCCGGCTATGTGCACAACGACCTGGGTTTCAGTGCCGTGGTCGCCGGCCTGGTGATCAGCGTGCAGTACCTCGCGACGCTGCTCAGCCGCCCTGGCTCCAGCCGCATCATCGACAACCACGGCAGCAAGAAGGCGGTCATGTACGGACTGGCTGGCTGCGGGCTCAGCGGGGTATTCATGCTGGCCTGTGCCTTCCTCACTCACCTACCTTGGTTGAGCCTGGCTTGCCTGCTGGTCGGTCGCCTGGTGCTGGGCAGCGCCGAAAGCCTGGTAGGCTCGGGTGCGATCGGCTGGGGCATTGGCCGGGTGGGTGCCGCAAACACGGCCAAGGTCATCTCCTGGAACGGCATCGCCAGCTATGGTGCGCTGGCCATCGGCGCCCCACTGGGCGTGCTGATGGTCAAAGGCCTCGGGCTGTGGAGCATGGGTGTGAGCATCATCCTGCTGTGCATACTCGGTTTGCTACTGGCGTGGCCCAAGCAAGCCGCCCCCATCGTCAGCGGTGTACGCCTGCCGTTCCTGCGGGTGCTGGGCAAGGTATTCCCCCATGGCTCGGGGCTTGCCCTGGGCTCGATCGGCTTTGGCACCATCGCCACCTTCATCACCCTTTACTACGCAAGCCGTGGCTGGGCCAATGCGGCGCTGACCCTGAGCCTGTTCGGCGCCAGTTTCATCAGCGCACGGCTGCTCTTTGGCAACCTGATCAATCGCATCGGTGGCTTCAGGGTGGCGATCGCCTGCCTGTCGGTGGAAACGCTCGGGCTGTTGATGCTGTGGCTGGCACCCAACGCCGAACTGGCCTTGGCGGGGGCTGCATTGAGCGGGTTTGGTTTCTCGCTGGTGTTTCCGGCATTGGGCGTGGAGGCGGTGAACCAGGTGTCGGCAGCTAACCGTGGGGCAGCGGTGGGAGCGTATTCGCTGTTCATCGACTTGTCACTGGGGGTGACCGGGCCATTGGTCGGTGCGGTGGCGGCGGGGTTCGGCTTCGCTTCGATGTTTCTGTTCGCGGCGGCTGCGGCAGCGTGTGGGTTGGTATTGAGCCTCTATTTGTACCGCCAGGGGCGTCGGGACAGGGACCGTACAACAGCAGCCTGAAAGCCGGTGCCGGCCTCTTCGCGGCCCACCCCGCCCCTGCAGGGTTGACGCGCCAGCCTGGCGTGCACGATCCCCCCGTAGGAGCGGGTTCACCCGCGAAGGGCTGCAAAGCAGCCCCAAAAGGCCTCAAACTTAGCGCTGAGCGTACTGCAACACCACCTCAAGCGGGTGGCGCATCTTCCGCTCGGTCATGCGCTTGACCTGGCTACGGCACGAGTAACCGGTCGCCAGCGGCTCCCCTTCCTTGTCCAGCTTGGTCGCCCAGCTCTGCTCGAATATGGCCCGCGAGGTTTCCTGGTTGCGGGCTTCGTGCCCATAGGTACCGGACATACCGCAGCAACCCGTGGCCTCGGTCACCAGCTTCAGCCCCAGACGGGCGAACACCTGCTCCCACTGCCGGGTGCTGGCCGGCACGTTGGTCTTCTCGGTGCAGTGCGCCATCAGGCGGAAGCTGCCCGGTGCGGTAGGCGCCTGCTCGGGCAGCACATCCATCAACCACTCCTGCGGCAGCAGCACCTGCGGGCAACCCTCCAGGCCTGGCACCTTCTGGTACTCCTGGCGATACACCAGCGTCATCGCCGGGTCCAGCCCCACCAGCGGCACACCGCAATCGGCCAGGGCCTTGAGCTGCGTGGCGTTGCGGATCGCTGCCTTGGCAAACGCGCCAAGGAAACCCTGTACGTGCAACGGCTTGCCGTTGGCGCTGTACGGCGCCAGGAATACCCGGTGACCCAGGCGGTGGGCAAGGTCGATGAAGGCCGACAGCAGCGGTGTTTCGAAGTAGCGGGTGAAGGCGTCCTGCACCAGCACGATGCTGCGCTCGCGCTGGGCCGGGGTCAGCTCGCGCAGGGCCGGCACCGTGGCCATGCCAACGCGGCAACGGGTCAGGGTAGCCTGGAAGTTGAAGCGGCTGATCAGCGGGCTGTCGACCATGCCCACCTTGTCGGCCAGCAGTTGGCTCACCCACTTCGAACCCATCACCGCGTTGTACAGCCCCGGTGCGTGCGCCAGGTAGGGGATGGTGAACTCGAGCGAGCCGATCAGGTAGTCACGCAGCGGGCGCTGGTAGCGACCGTGGTACAGCTCGAGGAAGCGCGAGCGGAAGTCCGGCACATTGACCTTGATCGGGCACTGCCCGGCGCACGACTTGCACGCCAGGCAGCCGGCCATGGCGTCGTACACTTCATGGGAGAAGTCCTCCTGGCCCTGGTGGCGCGCGCGGTTGTTGCGCAGACGCGCCGGCAGGCCCTTGAGCCACGACACCTTGTTGCGCGCCGCAGCCAGCACATCGATGTTCGCCTCGCCCTGCAGGCGCAGCCACTCGCGCATCAGCGAGGCGCGGCCCTTGGGCGAATGCTGGCGTTCGCGGGTAGCCTTCCACGACGGGCACATGGCGTCGTTGGGGTCATAGTTGTAACAGGCGCCATTGCCGTTGCAGTGCACGGCGCTGGGGAAGTCCTGCCATACGCGCTCGTCAATGGTACGGTCAAGGTCGCCGCGCAGGGTCACGCCATCGACCGGGGTAAGGCCCTCGGCGCTGCCCAGTGGCGTGCAGATCTTGCCCGGGTTGAGCTGGTTGTGCGGGTCAAAGGCGCCCTTCAGGCGCTGCAACGCCGGGTACAGCTCGCCGAAGTACTCAGGCACGTATTCCGAGCGCAGGCCCTTGCCGTGCTCACCCCACAGCAGGCCGCCATAACGCTTGGTCAGCGCGGCAACAGCGTCGGAAATCGGCTTGACCAGCGCGGCCTGCGCCGGGTCCTTCATGTCCAGTGCCGGGCGCACATGCAGCACGCCGGCATCGACGTGGCCAAACATGCCGTAGGCCAGGCCGTAGCCGTCGAGCAGTGCGCGGAAGTCGGCGATGTAGTCGGCCAACTGCTCTGGCGGTACCGCGGTGTCCTCCACGAACGGCTGCGGGCGCACTTCGCCTTCGACGTTGCCCAGCAGGCCCACCGAACGCTTGCGCATGGTATAGACGCGGGTGACTGCCTCGGCACCTTCGGCCAAGGTGTGGCCCAGGCGCTCGACGCTGGTGTCGCTTTGCAGGTGCTGGATGAATGCCTGCACCTTGGCGTTGACCTCGGCCGGCTCGTCGCCGCAGAACTCCACCAGGTTGATGCCCAGCGTGGGGCGCTCGGGGTCCGCCGGGAAATACTCGGCCACGCTGTGCCAGACGATGTCTTTCATCGCCAGCATCAGCACCTTGGAGTCGACCGTCTCGATCGACAGCGGCTTGTGCGCCATCAGCGCGTTGGCATCACGCAGCGCATCCATGAAGCTGGTGTAACGCACATTGACCAGCACCGCATATTTGGGAATCGGCAGCACGTTGAGCTTGGCTTCGACCACATAGCCCAGCGAGCCCTCGGCGCCGCACAGCACGCTGTTGAGGTTGAAGCGACCCTGCTCGTCGCGCAGGTGCGCCAGGTCGTAGCCGGTCAGGCAACGGTTGAGCTTGGGAAAGGTGGTTTCAATCAGTTCGGCCTGGGTTTCCTGAATTTCCCGGGCCATGCGGTACACCTCGCCGACCCGGCCCGGCGCGGCGCAGGCCTGCTCCAGCGCAGCATCGTCGATCGGCAGGCTGTGCAGGCGTTCGCCACCGAGCAGCACACTGTGCAGCTCCAGCACGTGGTCGCGGGTTTTGCCGTAGGTGCAACTGCCCTGGCCACTGGCATCCGTGTTGATCATGCCGCCGACCGTGGCGCGGTTGGAGGTGGACAGCTCAGGAGCGAAGAACAGCCCGTGCGGCTTGAGCGCAGCATTGAGCTGGTCCTTGACCGTGCCGGCCTGTACCCGCACCCAGCGCTCTTGCACGTTGATTTCAAGAATGTTGTTCATGTGCCGCGACAGGTCGACGACGATACCGTCGGTCAGCGACTGGCCGTTGGTGCCGGTGCCACCACCGCGGGGGGTCAGCTTGACCTGCTGGAAGCGCGGTTCACCCATTAGCGTGGCGACCCGCGCCACATCGTCGGCATCCAGCGGGAACACCGCCGCCTGCGGCAAGCGCTGGTAGATCGAGTTGTCGGTGGCCAGTACCGTGCGGGTTGCGTAGTCGGCACTGATCTGGCCACGGAAGCCGCTGTTGCGCAGGGCTTCGAGGAATTCGGGGTAATTGGCGCTCGGCGCAACGGTGGACAGCTGGGCGATCATCGAAGGATGGCCTCTTGATATTGGCTAAATCACGGGATCCTTGTCGCCCCGGCATGGGTTGAGGCATGCAGGGATGACGTATAGGCCAATGTTCCTGTAGTTTCGCGTCAGGGGCAAACGGATAATCCTGCCGCTATCAATGACTTTTATGAATGAATTACCGCCACCTGACCCCATCCATGTCACTGCTGCTGGCTTTCGAGGCCGCCGCCCGGCATGAAAGCTACACCCGCGCCGCCGCCGAACTGTCGCTGACCCAAAGCGCGGTCAGCCGCCAGGTGCAAGCCTTGGAGCAGCAGTTGGGCCTGACCCTGTTCCGCCGCGAGGGGCGCCAGGTGCAGCTGACCGATGTCGGCCGCCTGTACCAGCGCGAGCTCAGCGAGGCACTGGGGCGCATCCGCAGCGCCACCTTGCAGGCACTGGCCTATCAGTCGGGGGTAGGCACCTTGCGCCTGGCTACCCTGCCAACCTTCGGCTCGAAATGGCTGTTGCCGAGGCTGCATGCGTTCTACAGCGCTCACCCAGGCATGCTGGTGCACATTCATTCACGCATTGAAACCATCAACTTCGACACCAGCGAAATCGATGCCGCCATCGGCGTGGCCAGCCACGACTTGCCGGGGCTTGTCTGCCATCGCCTGCATGCCGAGGAGCTGGTGGTGATCTTGCCGCCGGAGGCCGGCGTCGGCAGCCAAGGCTGGAGCCCGGCGCGGATCAGTGAAGAGGTGCTGCTGAATGTGGCCAACAACCCGCATGCGTGGGGCGAGTGGTTTTCCCATCATGGCTTGCCGCATCGGGCGATGCGGCTGGGGCCGAGTTTCGAGCTGACCTCGCACCTGATCCAGGCGGTACGTGCCGGGATCGGGATCGGGCTGGTGCCGCGCATATTGGTGGAGGAGGAACTGGCCAAGGGCGAGCTGTACAGCCCTGGTGTGGCGTTTGCCAGCCAGCGTAGTTATTACCTGATCTACCCGCCGAGGAATGAGGCGCTGCCGTCGCTGCGGGCATTCAGGGGGTGGTTGCTGGAGCAGATCTGATTGTTGGCGGGATCACCTGACCTGAGGGCAACGCTGTACCTGTAGGAGCGGGTTTACCCGCGAAGAGGCCCGCACAGGCAACAAAAAACCCGAAGCCAGCCACCTGACTCCGGGTTTTCGCATACCGCTTATGGCGCCTTACTTGGCCACAGTCTCAACAGCACCGCCCGCATTCACCTGGCGACGCGACTTGACCATGTACACCGCCAACATCGCAAGCAGCCACACCGGGATCGCATACACCGACACCTGGATGCCCGGGATCATCAGCATGATGCCCAGAATCAGCACCACGAAAGCCAGCACCACATAGTTGCCGTACGGGTACCACAGCGCCTTGAACAGCGGCTTCTGGCCGGTACGGTCGAGGTGCTGACGGAACTTCAGGTGCGAGTAGCTGATCATCGCCCAGTTGATCACCAGAGTGGCCACGACCAGCGACATCAGCAGCTCCAGCGCGTTTTGCGGCATCAGGTAGTTCAGCAGCACGGCGACGAAGGTCACGGCAGCCGACACCAGGATCGAACGCACTGGCACGCCCCGCTTGTCGACCTTGGCCAGCGACGCCGGGGCATCGCCCTGCTCGGCCATACCCAACAGCATGCGGGCGTTGCAGTAGGTGCCACTGTTGTACACCGACAGCGCCGCAGTCAGCACCACGAAGTTCAGCAGGTTGGCAGCCACGTCACTGCCCAGCAGCGAGAACACTTGCACGAACGGGCTGCTGCCGTAGCTGCCTCCCGAGGCGTCGATGCTGGCGACCAGGTTGTCCCACGGGGTCAGCGACAGCAGCACCACCAGGGCACCGACATAGAAGATCAGGATGCGGTAGATGACCTGGTTGATCGCTTTGGGGATCACGGTCTTTGGCTTGTCGGCCTCGGCGGCGGTGAAGCCGAGCATTTCCAGGCCACCAAAGGAAAACATGATGAAAGCCAAGGCCATTACCAGCCCGCTGACGCCGTTGGGGAAGAAACCGCCATGTGACCACAGGTTGGCCACGGTGGCTTCAGGGCCGCCGCTGCCGCTGGTCAGCAGGTAAGCACCCAGGCCGATCATGCTGACGATGGCGACCACTTTGATGATGGCGAACCAGAATTCGGCTTCACCGAAGAACTTCACGTTCATCAGGTTGATGGCGTTGATCAGCACGAAAAATGCTGCCGCCGTGACCCAGGTGGGGATCTCCGGCCACCAGTAGTGAACATACTTGCCGACCGCCGAAAGCTCCGACATACCCACCAGGATATACAGCACCCAGCAGTTCCAGCCCGACAGGAAGCCGGCGAAACCGCCCCAGTAGGTGTGGGCGAAATGGCTGAACGAGCCGGCCACCGGCTCTTCGACGATCATTTCACCCAGCTGGCGCATGATCATGAAGGCGATGAAGCCGCAGATGGCGTAGCCAAGAATCATCGACGGGCCGGCGGATTTCATCACGCCAGCCGAGCCGAGGAACAGGCCGGTACCAATCGCACCGCCGAGGGCGATCAACTGGATATGGCGGTTCTTCAGGCCCCGCTTTAGCTCGCCTGAATGCATGTTTTGTCCACTCATGAACGAAGTCACCTGCATTGTTTTTATCTGTGACGGAATCGGACCCACCGCGCTCGTGGCGCAGCGGAATGGGCAAGGTGGTTACCTTGGGTTTCTTGACCTCAGGTGCCGCCGGAGCAGGTCAACCAGGCGTGATCAAGAGTGCGCGGTACGCAAGAGGGTCACAGGTAAAACGCGGCGCACTGTATACCCCTGCAAACGCGCAGGCGTCAACGCGTTGCATCGTTTCCTCGGGAAAAAACGCAGCGTTCCTGTGGTTCAGGCCTTCAAAGGCGAAGTGATCGGCGTACATGGCGCCTCCATTTGTTGTTTTGTCAGCCCGGCTCTTTGGACGGGCTCCTGCACAAGGCAATGGCGGCTATAACACCGTGGGGACGGGGGTTTGGGCAAGGGTGGCTGGCGCCATGGCGACGGCTTTGGCACAGGGGCGCCGGCAAGGTTTGTTTACACGATCGGGCTTGATCTGAAATGCGGACTGAAAACGGCCACATTCGTACAGATTTCTTTACAAGGCGGTTCAAGAACTTGCCAGTCGTCCGAAAAATTCTTTTTGTTCAATATCTTGGGCTTGGTCCACATTCCCGCAGGCATAAAAAACCAGCCCGAAGGCTGGTTCCTTGATGACCACACTGGCTTATCAGCCACGCGGCTTGCCGCGACCACGGCCTGCCGGCTTGTCGCCATCAGGTTTGCCCGGACGCTTGCGCATCTCGCTCGGGCGCTCAGCCACCGTGCTGCCACGGGTGGGTTTACGCGGCGCTTCTTCACGCGGCTGACGCGCAGGGCGTTCGCCAGTAGCGGCACCTTCGTGGGCCGGGCGCAGGTTGCGCACGCGCTCGCCACGGCCCAGCGGGCGGGTCGACTTGCGCTGCAGGCGCTCCATCTTGTCCTTGGCCTTGAGCTTCATGGCTGGCAGCGCGACCGGCTGCAAGCCCACTTCGGCGGCGAGGATGTCGATTTCGCCCTGGGTCATTTCGCGCCAGCGGCCCATCGGCAGGTCCGAATTGAGGAACACCGGGCCGAAACGCACACGCTTCAGGCGGCTGACCACCATGCCCTGGGATTCCCACAGGCGACGCACCTCACGGTTACGACCTTCCATCACCACGCAGTGGTACCAGTGGTTGAAGCCTTCGCCACCCGGTGCCTTCTGGATATCGGTGAACTTGGCCGGGCCGTCCTCCAGCATTACGCCGGCTTTCAGGCGCTCGATCATCTCGTCGTCGACTTCACCACGCACACGTACCGCGTACTCACGGTCCATCTCGTAGGACGGGTGCATCAGGCGGTTGGCCAGCTCACCGTCGGTGGTGAACAGCAGCAAGCCAGTGGTGTTGATGTCGAGGCGGCCGATGTTGATCCAGCGGCCTTCTTTTGGCCGTGGCAAACGGTCGAACACGGTCGGGCGCCCTTCCGGGTCGTCACGGGTGCAGATTTCGCCGTCGGGCTTGTTGTACATGATCACCCGGCGGGTGGCCTCGGCGGCCTCCTCGCGCTTGATCAGCTTGCCGTCCACGGCGATGGCGTCGTGCAGGTCTACGCGCTGGCCAAGGGTGGCCTCGACGCCGTTGACCTTGATGCGCCCCTGGCTGATCCAGGCCTCGACATCACGCCGCGAGCCCACGCCAATGCGCGCCAGCACTTTCTGCAGCTTTTCGCCGGATGGCGGGGTGATTTCGGTTTCTTTCAGGTCTTGCTCACTCATCTGGGCACCTCCCGGTGTAGGAATGAAAACAGGTTTCTGGCGACGAACGCGCCAAAAGGCCGCGCATCATACGCGGTTCATCAGGGGAACGCACTGGAGGGTAGAGGGTTTTGTGGGGCTGGGCATGATTTTCTGCCCAATGGGCTTTGTGCTGGCCGCTTCGCGGGCACGCCCGCTCCTACAGGTACGCGCAACCTTCGGGACCTGTGATCTCCCTATGGGAGCGGGCTTGCCCGCGAAGCGGCCAGCACAGGCAGCAGATCAATCAGGGCTGCGCCTTGTTCTCTTCCTCCACCGAAGGCTCAGGCTCATCTCCCCGCAAATCATCAAAATCGGTTTTCAAACCGTCTTCCATGGCATCCAGCTCCACCAACAGGCTACGGAAACTGGTCTCCTCTCTCGGCTCACCAACCTCCTCTTCCCCAAGGCTGGCATCCGCCAACGCCTGCAGGTGCGCAGGCACCGGCGCATCATCCGGGTCAAGTTGCGGCGCTGGTTCCATTTCGCGCAGCTCGGCCAAGGCCGGCAGGTCCTCAAGGCTCTTGAGGTTGAAATGATCGAGAAACGCCTTGGTGGTGGCGAACATCGCCGGCCGCCCGGGCACTTCGCGGTAGCCGACCACGCGAATCCACTCGCGCTCCATCATGGTCTTGATGATATTGCTGTTCACCGCAACGCCCCGCACGTCCTCGATTTCACCACGGGTGATCGGCTGGCGGTAGGCAATCAGGGCCAGTGTCTCAAGCAGCGCTCGCGAATAGCGCTGCGGGCGCTCTTCCCAGAGGCGCCCGACCCACGGGGCATAATCCTCGCGAATCTGCAGGCGATAGCCGCTGGCCACCTCCTTGAGCTCGAACGCACGCCCATCGCACGACTTGCCCAGCACCTCCAAGGCCTGCCTGAACACCTTGGGCTCGGGGCGCTCGGCTTCCTCGAACAGCTCGTACAGGCGCTCAAGGGATTGCGGCTTGCCCGAAGCGAGCAAGAAGGCTTCGATCAGCGACGCCAGGTCGCGGGGTTCATTCAGGTTCATCGGGTTCTTCAACTGGCGCCGGGCGAAGCCGCACGTGAATGGCGGCGAAAGGTTCATTCTGCACAAGTTCGATCAGCGATTCCTTCACCAGTTCGAGAATGGCCATGAAGGTCACCACCACACCCAGCTTGCCCTCCTCGGCAGCAAACAACGCGATGAACGGCACAAAGGCACCGCCCTTGAGACGCTCCAGCACCTGGCTCATGCGCTCACGGGTGGACAAGGTCTCACGGGTGATCTGATGGCTTTCGAACAGGTCGTTGCGGCGCATCACCTCGGCCATGGACATCAGCAGCTCTTCCAGGCTGACCTGAGGCAACAGCTTGCGCACCTTGGCCTGCGGCGCTTCCAGGCGCGGCACCACCACCTCGCGCCCGACCCGTGGCAATTCGTCGATGCCCTCGGCGGCGGCCTTGAAGCGCTCGTACTCCTGCAGGCGGCGGATCAGCTCGGCGCGAGGGTCACCCTCCTCCTCCTCGACGTCGGCGGAACGCGGCAGCAGCATGCGTGACTTGATCTCGGCAAGCATGGCAGCCATCACCAGGTATTCGGCAGCCAGTTCAAGGCGCACGCTTTTCATCAGCTCCACATAGCCCATGTACTGCCGGGTGATCTCGGCCACAGGAATGTCGAGGATGTCGATATTCTGCTTGCGGATCAGGTACAGCAACAGGTCCAGCGGGCCCTCGAACGCTTCGAGGATGACTTCAAGGGCGTCCGGCGGGATGTACAGGTCCAGCGGCAGCTCGGTCAGGGCTTCGCCATAGACCAGCGCCAACTGCAGTTGCCGAGGCGCCTCGACCCGTTCGGCCGGCGCCTCAGGCGCTTCCAGCTGGCTCACGCGTTGACCAGGAACGGCGTGGGGTCGCCACAACCTTCGCGGATCAGTTCCGGCTCGTCGCCGGACAGGTCGATGATGGTCGACGCCTTGAGGTCGCCGAACCCGCCATCGATCACCAGGTCAACTTGGTGCTCCAGCCGTTCACGGATCTCGTAAGGGTCGGTCATCGGCTCGCTGTCGCCCGGCAGGATCAGGCTGACGCTCATCAGTGGCTCGCCCAACTCGGCCAGCAAGGCCAGGGTGATGGCGTGGTCCGGTACACGCAGCCCGATGGTGCGACGCTTATCGTGCAACAGCAGACGCGGCACTTCACGCGTGCCGTTGAGAATGAAGGTGTAAGGCCCCGGTACATGCGCCTTCAGCATGCGGAAGGTGCCGGTGTCGACCTTGGCATACAACCCCAGTTGCGACATGTCGCAGCACATCAGGGTGAAGTTGTGCGTCTTGTCCAGCCCGCGCAGGCGCCGCACCCGCTCGATTGCCGACTTGTCGCCTATCTGGCAACCCAGCGCATAGGCCGAGTCCGTCGGATACACCACCACGCCCCCCTTGCGGATGATCTCGACGGCCTGTTTTATCAGGCGCGCTTGTGGGTTCTCCGGATGAATCTGGAAAAATTGGCTCACGTAATCGTCCTGTTCATAGCGCCAAAGGCTGTTCATGGCTGAATCGACGCCACAAAGGTGGCAGATCCTCGGGCAAAGGCCGATAGGCACCGATCTCGCCCCAGGTGCCGGGGCCGTGGAAGTCACTGCCAGCGCTTGCCAGCAGGCCGAACTCACGGGCAAGAATGGACATAGTGCCCACTTGCTCGGCAGGCATCATCCCGTTGACCACTTCAAGCGCCTGCCCTCCTGCCTGAATATAGTCGGCAATCAGCCGCCTGCGCTTGCTGCGGGTCAGGTCGTAGTGCATGGGATGCGCCAGGCTCACCCAGGCGTTGGACTGCCTCAGCGTGGCAACGGTTTCGTCGAGCGTCGGCCAGTGCTGCTTGACGTCGCCCAGCTTGCCGGCGCCCAGCCACTTGCGAAACGCTTCACCACGGTCCTTGACGTGCCCGGCACGCACCAGATACTCGGCAAAATGCGGGCGCGCCGGGGCGTTGCCGCTGTCACCCAGCTCGTGCTGCACGGCGCGCGCGCCTTCAAGCGCGCCGGGCATGCCCTTGGCCGCTAGCCGTTTGTCGATTTCTTCGGCACGCAGCCAGCGGCCGCGGTGCAACGCTTGAATCGCCGCCAGCAATGGCGGTGCGTCGAGCGGGAAATCATAGCCCAGCACGTGAATGGTCGCGCCGCCCCACGTGCAAGACAGCTCCACACCGCTGACCCAGCGCATACCCAGGTCAACGCAGGCCTGGCGCGCTTCGGGCAGGCCTTCGAGGGTGTCATGGTCGGTCAGTGCCAGCGCTTGCACCCCGTGTTCATGGGCCCGGGCAACCAGTACCGAAGGCGACAGGGCGCCGTCGGAGGCCGTGCTGTGACAGTGCAGATCAACATTCATGGAGGAGCGCTTTCGCTGGAATCGATGTTTGTTATTATGCCGTCACATCCCGATTCTGGCTGCCATTGTGAAACAATTCATCGATTTCATCCCGCTGCTGCTGTTCTTCATCGTCTACAAGCTTGACCCGCGCCCCATGGAAGTCGCCGGCCATCACTTCGAATTTGGCGGCATCTACAGCGCCACGGCCATGCTGATCATCAGCTCGCTGGTCGTGTACGGCGCACTGTTCCTGCGCCAGCGCAAGCTTGAAAAGGGCCAGTGGCTGACGCTGATCGCCTGCCTGGTGTTCGGTGGCCTGACCCTGACCTTTCACAGCGAAACCTTCCTCAAGTGGAAGGCTCCTGTCGTGAACTGGCTGTTCGCCCTGGGTTTTGCCGGCAGCCACTTCATCGGCGATCGGGTGCTGATCAAGCGCATCATGGGCCACGCCCTGACCCTGCCTGATGCCATCTGGACGCGCCTGAACCTGGCCTGGATCGCTTTCTTCCTGTTCTGCGGCGCGGCCAACCTGTTCGTCGCCTTCACCTTCCAGGACTTCTGGGTGGACTTCAAGGTGTTCGGCAGCCTGGGCATGACCGTGATCTTCCTGGTGGCGCAAGGCGTGTACCTGTCGCGCCACCTGCACGATGACCCTTCTACCTCCAAACCCAAGGATTGACATGCTCTACGCCATTATCGCCAGCGACGTCGCAAACTCCCTGGAAAAGCGCCTGGCTGCCCGCCCGGCGCACATCGAACGCCTGCAGCAGCTCAAGGCCGAAGGCCGCGTGGTGCTGGCGGGCCCACACCCGGCCATCGACAGCAACGACCCGGGCGAAGCGGGTTTCAGCGGTAGCCTGATCGTTGCCGAATTCGAATCGCTGGCGGCGGCGCAGACCTGGGCCGATGCCGACCCGTACATCGCAGCCGGCGTGTACGACAAGGTTGTGGTCAAGCCGTTCAAGCAAGTGCTGCCTTGACCTGAGACGGCACGGCCTTCTTCGCTACACAAACCTTCGGATCTGTGCCATCGCCCGTAGGAGCGGGTTCACCCGCGAAGAGGCCGGGCCTGCCGGCCAATCTCCACCCGCCGTTCACCGTTGCCGCCGCTACCGTATTCGCGGGTAAACCCGCTCCTACACAGATTTGGTGGTGGACACACGTCGGCGGTTGGACACAGCCCGCTGTAGGAGCGGGTTTACCCGCGAAGAGGGCCACGCGGCACCAGCAGTTATACTCAGGCCATCAGTCTGCGGTATCTTTGCCACTGGCGGGCCGAATAACCGCCGTCAATGGTTGAATTGAGTGAGTCATGAGCGAGCTGTTACTGATTGATGATGACCAGGAACTGTGCGAGCTGCTCGGCAGCTGGCTGACCCAGGAAGGGTTTTCCGTGCGTGCCTGCCACGATGGGCAGAGCGCACGCCTGGCCCTGGCCGAGCATGCCCCTGCTGCCGTGGTACTGGATGTGATGTTGCTCGACGGCAGTGGCCTGGAGCTTCTCAAGCAGCTGCGCAGCGAGCATGCCGAGCTACCGGTGCTGATGCTGTCAGCCCGCGGCGAGCCGCTGGACCGCATTCTCGGCCTTGAACTGGGTGCCGACGACTACCTGGCCAAACCCTGCGACCCGCGCGAGCTCACTGCCCGCCTGCGCGCGGTGCTGCGCCGCAGCCACCCCACCGCCACAACCAGCCAGATGGAGCTGGGTGACCTGGTCTACAGCCCTGCGCGGGGCGTGGCCAGCATCGATGGCCGCGAAATGACCCTGACCCTGTCCGAAAGCCGTATTCTTGAAGCGCTGCTGCGCCAGCCCGGCGAGCCGCTGGACAAACAGGAACTGGCGCAGATCGGCCTGGGCCGCAAGCTGACCCTGTACGACCGCAGCCTGGACATGCATGTCAGCAACCTGCGCAAGAAGATCGGCCCCCACGCCGATGGCCGGCCACGCATTGTGGCGTTGCGTAGCCGTGGCTATTACTACTGCCTGTAAAAACGCCGGGGCCGCTGCGCGCCCCATTGGCGGCACAAGGCGGGGCCTGCACGGGCCAATCATCTTTACTTTGCCTTTACCATCCCCTGACTGCGCTTGACGGTGATCTCCCTAGACTGTGCTCATCCGGTAATCACCGGCCTATGAAAGGAGAGACACCATGCGCAAGACCCTTATCGCCCTGATGTTCGCTGCCGCTTTGCCGACCGTAGCCATGGCCATGCCTGACGGCGGCCCGCGCCACGACGGCCCGCATCATCGCGGTGATGCGCCTTTCCACCAACTGGACCTGAGCCGCGATCAGCGCCAGCAGATCGGCAAGCTGATGGGCGAGCAAATGCAGCAGCGCCGCGACATTACCGAGCGCTACCTGTCCAAGCTGCCGGCCGCCGACCAGAAAGCCATGAAGGATGAACTGCAAGCCAACCGCGACAAGACCGACAGCGCAGTGCGCAAGTTGCTCACGGCTGACCAGCAGAAGAAGTTTGACGAACTGCAAAAAGAACGCGCCGCCAAGAAAGCCGAGTGGCAGGAGTTCCAGGCCTGGAAAGCTGAAAAAGGCGCCAAGGCCCAGTAAGCTGTCCGCCCCGTGCCCGGCCCGCATCACTGCGGGCCGGGCTTTTCCCGTTTAGGAGGTGCACTTGCGTTCACTGTTCTGGCGCATCCTGGCCAGTTTCTGGCTGGCCATCACCCTGGTCGCAGGCCTGTCGATCCTGCTGGGGCACATGCTCAACCAGGACGCCTGGATCCTCAGCCGCCACCCGGGCCTGAATACCCTGGCCAGCAAGTGGGCCAAGCACTATGAGCAGGAAGGCCTGGAGGCGGCCCAGCACTTTCTGGAACGACGCAAGGACCGCTACAAGATCGACGTGCAGGTGCTCGACGATAGCGGTGAGGCCGTGGTGCCCGGTACCTTTCCACGCCGTGCGGCAGCCTTCGAAGCGCGCCAGCACAATGACCAGCGGCGCTTGCCATGGCGCCGGCTGACCGAGGAATACACCAGCCCCGACACCGGCGAAACCTACTTGCTGATCTACCGCAT
The DNA here is from genome assembly GCF_019691255.1 of Pseudomonas sp. USTB-Z. Lineage (NCBI taxonomy): Bacteria > Pseudomonadati > Pseudomonadota > Gammaproteobacteria > Pseudomonadales > Pseudomonadaceae > Pseudomonas > Pseudomonas sp. USTB-Z. The sequence continues at coordinate 34,116 of NZ_JAECZP010000028.1, read as the reverse complement.
CCCCCACCCGGCGCTGGATGCCTGGCACCGTGAAAGCCTGCTGTGGCCACTCAGCGCCCTGGGCATTGCCTTGGTCGTGCTGACCCTGTTCAGCCTGCTGGTGACGCTGTCCATCACCCGCCCGTTAAGCCGCCTGCGCAGCGCCGTACACGATCTGGGCCAGACCACCTATCAGCAGAACAGCCTGGCACGGCTGGCAGCGCGGCGCGACGAGTTTGGCGTGCTGGCCAAGGACTTCAACAAGATGGGCGCGCGCCTGCAAAGCACCATTGGCAGCCAGCGCCAGCTGCTACGCGATGTGTCCCACGAACTGCGCTCGCCGCTGGCCAGGCTGCGTATTGCCCTGGCCCTGGCCGAACGCGCCGAGCCTGAGCAGCGGCAAGCGCTGTGGCCACGCCTGACCCGCGAGTGCGACCGCCTGGAAGACCTGATCAGCGAAATCCTCGCCCTGGCCCGAGTGGATGCCGAACAGGCTCATGCCGAACCCGTCGACATCAATGCCTTGCTCGGCAGCGTACGCAAGGACGCCCTGCTGAGCGCACCGGAGCAGGACGTGCGCCTGGAGGCGCAGCCGGGGTTGAGCTTGCAGGGTTGGCCAACGCTGATCGAGCGTGCCGTGGACAACCTGCTGCGCAATGCCCTGCGCTTCAACCCGGCGGGCCAGCCGGTCGAGGTCAGCGCCGCACGCGAGCAGGACCGCATCGTAATCAGCGTGCGTGACCATGGGCCTGGGGCGGCAGCGGAGCACCTGGCGCAACTGGGTGAGCCGTTCTTCCGCGCGCCAGGGCAGGAAGCACCGGGGCATGGCCTGGGGCTGGCGATTGCGCGCAAGGCCGCGGAGCGCCATGGCGGTAGCCTGGTGCTGGAGAATCATCCACAGGGTGGGTTTGTGGCCAGGCTGGAGTTGCCCCTGGCTGAAGCGACAGGCAGTTGATGGGGTGTAAAGGTACCTGGCCTCTTCGCGGGTAAACCCGCTCCTACAGGGGATGTGGATGCCGTTGTAGGGGCGGCTTCACCCGCGAAGAGGCCGGAAGCCTTGATACCTGAATCAGCCCGAGGCCAGGTTACTCACCCCAGCCACTGACGAAATCAGCCGTTTCCAGCACCGGCGCTGTCCGCGGCTCGGTCAGCGGCGTGCCGACGTACAGGTAGCCGATCAGCTCCTCGTTCTCGGCCAACCCCAACCCCTTGTGCACATGGGCATCGAAGGCCATGTCACCGGTACGCCACACCGCGCCGATCCCCTGCGCGTGCGCAGCAATCAGAATACCGTGCGCCGCACAGCCCGCCGCCAGGCGCTGCTCGGACTTGGGCACCTTGAAATGGTCCTGCAACCTGGCCACCACCACGATCAGCAACGGCGCCCGCAGCGGCATCGCACGGGCCTTGTCCAGTGCAGCCTGGCTGGCATCGCCCTTGTGCTGCACGGCTTCGGCGAACAGCTCACCCAGCTTCTCGCGGCCCTGGCCTTCGATGGTAAGAAAACGCCACGGCCGCAGCTGGCCGTGATCCGGGGCGCGCAGGGCAGCCTGGAACAGCGCCTCGCGCTGGGCGGCATTGGGCGCCGGGTCGGTCAGGCGTGGCACGGAAACACGGTTGAGCAATGCGTCGAGAGCCTCCATCGGCTACCCTCCTGGCAGTTGAATGTGCGGCCATTCTAGCGTTTACATCACCAGACCCATAGGTAGAATGGCGCCCTTCCGTTTCGAGTCTGAGCAGATCACATGGCGTTGCCGACCTTAAGGATCATTGGTTTCATCATCGGCATCTTCCTGATTACCCTGGCCGTCGGCATGGCCGTGCCCATGGCGACCCTGGTGATCTTCGAGCGCACCGGTGACATGCCGTCGTTTCTCTGGTCGAGCCTGATCACCTTCATCGCCGGCCTGGCCCTGGTGGTGCAGGGGCGCCCGGAGCATGTACACCTACGCCCACGCGACATGTACCTGCTGACCGTCAGCAGCTGGCTGGTGGTGTGCGTATTCGCCGCGCTACCGTTCCTGCTGACCCAGCACATCAGCTACACCGACGCCTTCTTCGAAAGCATGTCAGGCATCACCGCCACTGGCGCTACCGTACTCAGCGGGCTCGATAACATGTCACCGGGCATCCTCATGTGGCGCTCGATGCTGCACTGGCTCGGCGGTATCGGCTTCATCGCCATGGCGGTGGCGATCCTGCCGCTGCTGCGCATCGGCGGCATGCGCCTGTTCCAGACCGAATCGTCCGACCGCTCGGAAAAAGTCATGCCGCGCTCGCACATGGTCGCCAAGTCGATCGTGGCGGTTTACGTCGGTTTCTCCATCCTTGGTGCGTTGGCCTTCTGGTGGGCAGGCATGAGCCCGTTCGATGCGATCAACCACGCCATGTCGGCCATCTCTACGGGTGGGTTCTCCACCTCCGACCAGTCGTTGGCAAAATGGGATATCCCGGCCGTGCACTGGGTGGCGGTGGTGGTGATGATCATGGGCAGCCTGCCGTTCACCCTTTACGTAGCCACCCTGCGCGGCAACCGCAAGGCGCTGATTCGTGACCAGCAGGTACAAGGCTTGCTGGGCATGCTGGTGGTCACCTGGCTGGTACTGGGCACCTGGTACTGGTACAGCACCAACCTGCACTGGCTCGACGCCCTGCGCCACGTGGCGCTGAATGTGACCTCTGTGGTCACCACCACCGGTTTCGCCCTGGGGGACTACAGCCTGTGGGGCAACTTCTCGCTGATGCTGTTCTTCTACCTGGGCTTCGTTGGCGGCTGCTCTGGCTCGACCGCCGGCGGTATCAAGATTTTCCGCTTCCAGGTGGCCTACATCCTGCTGAAGGCCAGCCTCAACCAGCTGATTCACCCGCGCGCGGTGATCAAGCAAAAATACAACGGTCATCGCCTCGATGAAGACATCGTGCGTTCGATCCTGACGTTCTCGTTCTTCTTCGCCATCACCATTTGTGTCTTGGCGCTGCTGCTGTCGCTGCTGGGCGTGGACTGGATGACTGCGCTGACCGGTGCCGCCGGCACGGTTTCGGGTGTAGGCCCAGGCCTGGGTGAAGTGATCGGCCCGTCGGGCAACTACGCCACGCTGCCTGACGCGGCCAAATGGATTCTGGCGGCCGGCATGCTGTTGGGTCGCCTGGAAATCATCACGGTGTTGGTGTTGTGCATGCCGGCGTTCTGGCGTCACTGAGCACTTCGCCTTCCGCGCCCAGGCGGGCGCGGTACTCGCTGGGCGTGGCATCGAACCAGCGGCGGAACGCCCGATAGAAGTTGCTGGGGTCGGCAAAGCCCAGCAGGTAGGCGGTTTCCAGCAAGGTCATGCCCGGCTGGGCCAGGTATTGTTCGGCCAGTTCGCGGCGGGTGTCGTCAAGCAAGGTCTGGAAGCTGGTGCCTTCCTCCTGCAGCCGCCGTTGCAAGGTGCGCTGCGACAGGTGCAGGGCCTGGGCCAGGGTTTCGCGCTTGGGCTCACCCTGCGGCAGGATGCGGCACAACACCTGGCGTACGCGGTGGCTAACCCGGCTTTCGGAGAAGCGTGCCAGGTACTCGCCGGCAAACCGGTCGTGCAGCACCGCCATGGCCTCGTTCGCGGTCGGCAGCGGCGCCTCCATGTCGGCCCGCTCGAACACCAGTGCATCATGTGGGGCGCCGAACACCAGCGGCGAATGGAACGCCACCTTGTAAGGCTCGACATTCTTCGGCTGCGGCCCCTGCACCAGTACCCGCCGCGGCTGGACCGGCCGGCCACTGAGCCATTTGCACAGCGCCAACGCACAGGCCAGCGACGCTTCGGCGCTGTGCCGGGTTGGCGGCAGGTGGTCACCGTGCACGGTCAGAATCAGCGAATAACCCTCGGGACCGAGGACGAAACTGAGGTCGGAGCTTTCGGCGATGATGCGCTGGTAGCGCACCAGGCGCTCGAAGCCCTCGGCCAGGGTGCGGCTGGACATCAACGCATAGCCCACCACATGGAACGACGCCGGGCGGACCACCCGTGCCATGTTCAGGCCGATGGCCTCATTGCCCGACAGCTCCACCGCCAGCTGCCAGAGGCGGGTCATGGAGTCTTGCGGAAAACGTGCATCGGGGTCGTCGAGGGCGGCAAAGTCCAACCCCAATTGCTTGAACATGGCTCTGCAATCCAGCCCTTCCAGTTCAAGTGCCTTCACGATCCCTGATGCCCAACTGGCTGACGTTGTTCTTTCGCTCATGACAGGCTTCTTTTACCAACCGCTCCTGCGGTGAACCCCAAGGATACTCATTTGGCGCCTATTGTCACTGGTAGGCCCCGTCAGTCACTCTAGACTCGAATCAGGCTCCACGCCGTGTATCTTGTCCAGAAGTATTAATCCCGGAGCACTGCCATGAACAGCACAGCGCAGTTTCGCAGTTTTGCCGAGTTCTATCCGTACTATCTGGGGGAGCACAGCAACCCCACCTGCCGCCGCCTGCACTTCGTCGGCACCAGCCTGGTGATAGCGCTGCTGGCCTACACCATTGGCAGTGGCAAATGGTTGCTGCTGCTGGCCGTGCCGGTGTTCGGCTATGGCTTTGCCTGGGTTGGGCACTTTTTTTTCGAGAAGAATCGGCCAGCGACCTTTACCTATCCGCTGTACAGCCTGGCCGGGGATTTCGTGATGTTCCGGGATATCCTGCTGGGCAAGCTCAGGCTGTAAGCGTCCGAGGCCGCTTGGCGGCACTCTGCCCTCGGCCCCTAAGCCGGCTCGCGCAACGCCGCCACGGCCTGCGCTTCGGCCAGCCGATACAGTTCGACGCTGCCATCCCAATGCTCGATCAGGGCCGTGCACGACTCCACCCAGTCCCCGCAATTGAGGTAGTCCACCTCACCCACCTTGCGGATCTCGGCATGATGGATATGCCCGCACACCACTCCATGAAACCCACGACGGGTGCATTCATGGGCAATGGCATTCTCGAAGTCGCTGATGAAGTTCACCGCGCCTTTCACCTTGTGCTTGAGGTACGCCGACAGCGACCAGTAACCATAGCCATAGCGCGCACGCCAGTGGTTGAGCCAGCGGTTGAGCACCAAGGTGAATTCGTAGGCGCGATCCCCCAGAAACGCCAGCCAGCGGTGGTAACGGGTAATCACATCGAACTGATCGCCATGGACCACCAGCAGTCGGCGGCCATCGGCTGTCAGGTGCTCGGCCTCGTCTACCAGCTGAATGTTGCCCAGAATCAACTTTGAGTAGCGGCGCAGGAATTCGTCATGGTTGCCGGTGACGTAGATCACCTCGGTACCGCGCTTGCTCATGGTCAGCAGCCGGCGGATCACGTTGGTGTGAGCTTGCGGCCAATAGATCCCGCCGCGCAGTTTCCAGCCATCGATGATATCGCCCACCAGGTAGACGCGGTCAGCCTGGTAGCCCTTGAGGAATTGCGACAGGTGTTCGGCCTGGCAGTCGCGGGTACCCAGGTGCACGTCGGAGATCCACAGGGTACGCACGCGTTGCTTGCGCGAGGGGCGGGACAGTTCGGCATGGCTCATGGGCAGGCTCCGGCGCAGTTTGCTGGAGACTGGCAGGCGTACATGACAGCGCCATGGCAAAACAGTGACGAGTGATGGCGTGCAGGGATTGAGGCACAATGGGCGCCTGCCCTGCGAGGAAGCCCCCATGACCGCCGGCCCGATCCTCTCGCTGCGCCATTACCGCGACAGCCTGATCGCCCATAGCCACGAACACCCGCAACTGGTGTTCGGCCTGCGCGGCCGCCTGGAGTTCGAGGTCCAGGGGCATGGCGCCGGCATCGATCGCCAGGGGCTGATCGTGGTCCCGGCGGGTGCTCATCACACGTGCGCCAGCGATGCCGGCAGTGATTGCCTGGTGCTTGATGTGCCAGGGGAGCCTTGGCTGCGCGAGCACCTGGGCGAGCATGCCGATGCCAGCCGCCGCCTGCTCGACCGCCCCGCCGCCGTGAGCCTGGATGAGCGCCAGCAGCAACTGGTGGACTGGCTGGCGACCAGCCCCGTGCACGACCCACTGATTGCCCGTCAAGGCGCGGCACTGCTGCTGGCCAGCCTCAACGCCACGGCGGCAGCCAGCGTGCACGCCAGCCAGCGCCTGCCCTACAGCGCCTTCGATGCGCATATCGAGCAACATGCGGCTTACCCGCTGCAGGTAGCTGACCTGGCGCGCATCGCCGGGCTGTCCAGTGCCCGGCTGCATGCGCGCTTTACCACTGAGTGCGGGATGACTCCGATGGACTACATTCGCCAGCGGCGTTTGCTCAAGGCGCGGCGGCTAATCGTGCAGACCGTGCTGCCGATGGGCGAAATTGCGGCGCAGGTGGGGTATAGCTCGCAAAGTGCCTTTTCAGCGGCGATGCTACGGGCGTTCGGGTGTACACCTTTGGCTTTGCGGCGAGAGTCTGGCGATAACTGACAGCAGTCTTGCGACAGAACGTGTTCGCCTGAGGCTTTAGACTTTGCCTTTACCGGCCCTTTCGCGGGTAAACCCGCTCCTACAAGATGCCCCCGCCTGAAGGTTGTGCAAAACCTGTAGGAGCGGGTTTACCCGCAAAAGGGCCGGCACAACCTGTAGGAGCGGGTTTACCCGCGAAAGGGCCGGCACTGCCTCTAGAGATCTTCATCAAGGACCCATCATGAACCACCGCACCGCCCTCGGCGCACTGCACATTGGCGCGCTGTTCTTCGGCCTTACCGGCGTCTTCGGCAAACTGGCCGCCAGCGCCAGCCCGGCGATCATTGTCTTCGGTCGCGCCGCCTTCGCCGTACTCGCCCTGGCCCTGTTCGCCAGCCTGGCCGGCCCGGGCTGGCAACGCGTGAGCCGCCAGGATACGCGCCGCCTGCTGCTCGGTGGTGTGCTGCTGGCCGGCCACTGGGTCAGCTTCTTCATCGCCGTCAAAGTGGGCGGCGTAGCCATCGCCACCCTCGGCTTCGCCAGCTTCCCGGCCTTTACGGTGATCCTCGAAAGCCTGCTGTTCCGCGAGCGTATCCACCGTAACGAAGCCGTCTTGGTCGTGCTGGTCAGCATCGGCCTGATACTGGTTACACCGGCATTCGACCTGGCCAGCGAAGCCACCGGCGGCCTGCTCTGGGCACTGCTCTCGGGCCTGCTGTTCTCGCTGCTGTCACTGACCAACCGGGCCGGCTCCGGACGTTTGCCTGCAGTGCAGGCCGCACTGTGGCAAAACCTGGTGGTGGGCCTGTGCCTGCTACCGTTCGCGGCGCCCGGCCTGGCCGACGTTGCGACCCTGGACTGGCTGTGGATCGCCCTGCTCGGCATTTTCTGCACGGGGGTGGCGCACAGCCTGTTCGTCGCCAGCCTGGCAGTGATCAAGGCGCGCACCGCTGCGGTCGTGTTCGGCATGGAGCCGGTCTACGGCATTGCCGTGGCCTGGGCAGTGTTCGCCGAAACACCTACCGTGCGCATGCTGCTGGGCGGCGCGCTGATCATCTTCGCCATCGTGCTGTCCAGCCGCCTGGCTGCCGAGCAGCCGCCCAGGCAGCGGCCACTGACCGAGGGCGCCTGATCAGCGGTCGTTGTGACCAAGGTCACGCTGCGGGTCGACCAGGTCGCGCACCCGCTGCTTCAGTGCCTTCGCCTCGGGGAAACCGCCGTCGGCCTTGCGCTCCCAGATCTGCACGTCATTGCAGGTGATGCGGAAGACACCCCCGGTGCCCGGCTCCAGAGCAACCCGGCCAAGGTCGTCGGCAAAGGTGCTGAGCAGTTCCTGAGCCAGCCAGGCCGCACGCAGCAGCCACTGGCACTGGGTGCAATAGGTGATGACGATTTCCGGCTTGTTGTCAGCCATGGTGAAACATCTCCAGGTAAGGGGCCGCTTATACTAGCGGTCTTTAGCCCACGGTTTGAGAGTCACGATGCGCCGTCTGCTGTTCTGTTTTCTGCTCGCACTCACCTCGCTTACGGCAATCGCTGCGGAACCCGCCAGGCCCAAGGTCGGCCTGGTGTTGTCTGGCGGTGCTGCCCGCGGCCTGGCCCACATCGGCGTGCTCAAAGCACTGGAGGAACAGGGTGTGCGCATCGACGCCATCGCCGGCACCAGCATGGGCGCGGTGGTCGGCGGCCTGTACGCCTCGGGCTACAGTGTCGAAGAGCTGGAAAAACTCGCGACCACCCTTGACTGGCAACAGGCGCTCTCCGATGCCCCGCCGCGCAAGGATGTGCCGTTCCGGCGCAAGCAGGATGACCGTGACTTCCTGGTCAAGCAGAAGCTCAGCTTTCGCGACGACGGCAGCATGGGCCTGCCGCTGGGTGTGATTCAGGGCCAGAACTTGTCACTGCTACTGGAAAGCAAACTGGCGCATACCGCCGACACCCGCGACTTCGACAAGCTGCCCATCCCCTTCCGCGCCGTGGCCACCGACATCGCCAGTGGCGAAAAAGTCGTGTTCCGCCGGGGTCACCTGCCCCAGGTAATCCGCGCCAGCATGTCGATCCCCGCCGTGTTCGCCCCAGTCGAACTGGACGGCCGCCTGCTGGTGGACGGCGGCATGGTCGACAACATTCCGGTGGATGTGGCCCGCGAAATGGGCGTGGACCTGGCCATCGTGGTCGACATCGGCACCCCGCTGCGCGATCGCAAGCAATTACTGACGGTGGTCGACGTGCTGAATCAGTCGATCACTTTGATGACCCGGCGCAACTCCGAAGAACAACTGGCCAGTCTGCACCGCGACGACATCCTCATCCAGCCATCGCTGACCGCCTTCGGCGTGACTGACTTCGGCCGTGCCCGCGACATGATCGACGCCGGTTACCGCGCCACTCGCCTGCTTGACCCACGCCTGGCCACCCTGCGCCAGCTCGAGGGCGACGCCAGCCTGGCCGTGGCCCGCTCGCCGCGCCAGCGCACGCCGGTAATTACAGCAATCCGGATCGAAAACGACTCCAAGGTCAGCGATGATGTAATCCGCTCGTACATCCGCCAGCCAATCGACGCACCGCTGGAACTGGGCCGCCTGCAGACCGACATGGGTACGCTGTATGGCCTGGACTACTTCGACAGGGTGCAGTACCGCGTGGTGCACAAGGGCAACGACAATACCCTGGTGATCAACGCCCGGGGCCGACGCGGCGGCACGGACTACCTGCGCCTGGGCCTGAACCTGTCCGATGACCTGCGCGGCGACAGCGCTTTCAACCTGGGCGCCAGCTACCGGGTCAACGGCATCAACAGCCTTGGCGCCGAATGGCTGACCCGCGGCCAGATCGGTGACCAGCAAGCGCTGTACAGCGAGTTTTACCAACCCCTGGATGTGGGCTCACGCTACTTCATCGCGCCGTACCTGGACCTGGGCTCGCAGAACATCGAAGCCACCCTGGACAACGACCCGGTCGCCGAGTATCGCCTGGAGCGCTATGGCTTTGGCCTGAACGTAGGCCGGCAGATCGGCAACAGCGGTGAAGTGCGCCTGGGCGTGGGCAAGGCCTGGGGCGAAGCTGAGGTGCGCATCGGCGACCAGGACCTGCCCAAAGTCAGTTTCAACGAAGGTTTCTACGAGCTGAAGTACTCGTTCGACACCCTCGATAACGTGTACTTCCCGCACCATGGCGAGGATATCGGCCTCACCTTGCGCAAATACGACAAGTCGCTGGACTCCGACCAGGATTACCGGCAGTGGCTGTTCACCCTGGACAAGGCCATCAGCAGCGGGCCGAACACGTTCGTACTGGGTGGGCGCTACGGGCGCACGCTGGACGACACCGAAGTGGTGACGTCGAGCTTTGTGATGGGCGGGGCGCGAGAGCTGTCAGGCTTCCGCCAGGACTCGGTATCGGGGCAGAACGTGAGCCTGCTGCGCATAGTCTATTACCGCCGGCTGACGCCACGGGCCTATGTGCCGCTGGACTTCCCGCTGTACATCGGCGGCTCGCTGGAGCGTGGGCGGGCGTGGAACAATGACAACGAATTCGACAGTGGGTACATCAATGCGGCGAGCATCTTCCTGGGGCTGGAGACGCCTCTAGGGCCGCTGAACTTCAGCTACGGCGCCAACAGTGCGCATGAACAAGCGGTGTACCTGAACCTTGGGCACACCTTCTGAGGCTTGCATTGCACCTGCAACGATGGGGGGAGCTCAGGACTTTTCGAGGTTGGCCAGGATCTTGGCATGCACGCGCATGCAGACCTGCAAGTCCGCCTCGTCCACGCCGGTAAACAGCTCTACCCGCAGTTGGTTGGCGATGGTCTCGATCTGATCGATCAACGGCTTGGCCGGCGGGCACAGCACGATCTTCTTCGCCCGCCGATCCTCCAGCACCGCCTGCCGGCGCACCAGCCCTTGCGCTTCCAGGCTGTCGAGCAGACGCGCCAGGGTCGGGCCCTCGACACCTACGCTCTGGGCCAGCTCACGCTGGGTCGGGGCGTCTTCGAAGCGCGCCAGGTGCAGCAACACCAGCCAGCGCGCCTGGGACAGGTTGAGCCCGGCCAGGCGGCGGTCCAGCTCGGCACGCCAACCTCGGGACATCTGGGCCAGTTGCATGCCAAAGCGGTGTTGGTTGTCGTTCAGGGGCATAAGGAACTCATTGGAGTAGATCTAATTATTAGGCAGCTAACCATGCCCTGCCCCACGAGGCAAGGCTCGGCCATGGTTACGCGTTCGATAATCGTCAAAAAGCATGACAAAGGTCAGCAGATTGCGCTTTTGCCTTCGATCCTGCATGCGTTTACAATTCGAATTCCGCCGCCAGCGCTGCGCGCACGCAATAAAGTACGCCCTCCGGCACCCGCGCCCCGAACTGCGGGGCAATGGCCGACACCGGTGGCAGCTCACCCTCGCCATCAAGAAAGGCGTCCTGCACCTCCATCATCAGGTCTTCCGGCAAGTCGATGGCCTGGTCCAGACTCAGCTCCTGGCGGCCCAGCGCCTCGGCCAGCAGGCTATACACATTCTTCTCGCTGCAGTTGAGCTGCCCGGCGATCTGCGCCGGGGTCATGCCGGCACGGGCCAGGCTGACCAGTTCGTGGCGCAGGTCGAGCACCACTTTCGGTGCCTCGTCGGTGCCACCGCTGCTGTTCAGCACTTCGAGGAACGCCTGGCCGTAGCGCTCCAGCTTGCGCGCCCCCACACCGCTGACCTGGGCCATGTCGCTGAGGCTGACCGGCTGGCTGCGCAGCATCTCCAGCAGTGTCGAGTCGGGGAAGATGACGTAGGGTGGCACACTGTGTTCTTCGGCCAGCTTGCGGCGCAGGGTACGCAGCGCTTCCCACAGATCGCGCTCTTCGGCACGCACCAGCTGGCTGGCCGGGCTGCCGCCGCTGGACGACGAGGTTTTGGCCGTGGTCTGCGGTTTGAGATCACGGCGCAATTGCAAGGTCACCTCGCCGCGCAGCAGCGGCCGGCAGCTGTCGGACAGGCGCAGACCGCCGTAGCCTTCCAGGTCGATATCGACCAGGCCGCGCGCCACCAGCTGACGGAACAGTGAACGCCACTCGACCTCGGCCAAGCCTTTGCCAACGCCGAATACCGACAGCTTCTCGTGGCCGAAATTGCGCACCTTCTCGGTGTCCTTGCCCAACAGCACATCGACCAGGTGGCCAACACCATAGCGCTGGCCGGTGCGGAACACCGCCGACAGCGCCTGGCGGGCCGGCTCGGTGGCGTCCCAGGTCTGGATGTTGTCGACACAGTTGTCGCAGTGCCCGCACGGTTGTTCGAGGGTTTCGTCGAAGTAGGCCAGCAGCGACTGGCGGCGGCAGCGCGTTTCTTCGCACAGCGCCAGCATGGCGTCCAGCTTGTGCTGCTCGATGCGCTTGTGGCGCTCGTCGCCTTCAGAGTTCTGCAGCATCTGTTTGAGCATCACCATGTCCTGCAGCCCGTAGGCCATCCAGGCATCGGAGGGCAGGCCGTCACGGCCGGCCCGGCCGGTTTCCTGGTAGTAGGCCTCAAGCGATTTGGGCAGGTCGAGGTGAGCAACGAAGCGCACGTTGGGCTTGTCGATACCCATGCCGAAAGCAATGGTAGCGACCATGATCAGCCCTTCCTCGTTGAGAAAGCGGTGCTGGTTGGCCGCACGTGTCTCGGCGGCCAGGCCGGCGTGATACGGCAGCGCAGGGAACCCCTGACTGCAGAGGAAGGCGGCGGTTTCGTCGACCTTCTTGCGCGACAGACAGTAGACGATGCCAGCGTTGCCACGACGCTCGCCGAGAAAGGCCATCAACTGCTTGCGCGGTGCCTCCTTGGGCACGATGCGGTAGAAGATGTTGGGCCGGTCGAAACTCGACAGGAAGCGCTCGGCGCCCTGCAGGTGCAGGCGCTGAACGATCTCCTCGCGGGTTCGCATGTCGGCCGTAGCGGTAAGCGCAATGCGCGGCACATGCGGAAACAGTTCGGCCAGCTGACCCAGCTGCAGGTACTCGGGGCGGAAATCGTGACCCCATTGCGAAACGCAGTGGGCCTCGTCAATGGCGAACAGCGAGATGTCCAGATCGCGCAGGAAGTCGAGCATGCGCGGCTGCACCAGGCGCTCCGGCGCCAGGTACAGCATCTTGACTTCACCACGGCGCAGGCGCCCGGCCAGTTCACGCTGCTGCTCCGCCGTCAGGGTAGAGTTCAGGGCGGCCGCAGACACACCCAGCTCGTCAAGGGTGGCGACCTGGTCGTCCATCAGCGCGATCAGTGGCGATACCACCACCGTCAGGCCCGGGCGCAGCAGCCCCGGCACCTGGAAACACAGCGATTTGCCGCCACCGGTGGGCATCAGTACCAAGGCATCGCCGCCATTGGCCACGCATTCGATGATCGCTGCCTGGCGCCCACGGAAACTGTCGTAGCCGAAGATGTCCTTGAGAACGCGCTGAGCCTGTTCGAGCATGTGCAACTCCAAATCGCCGTACCATCCTGGATAAAGGCTGGACGAAAAACCCGCCCCGCACACGCCAAATGCGTAAGCGGTTTTTGCCAGGCAGCCGTTAAAACCTGCCCCTGGATGAAAAATCGTGAAGTATACCGCAGCACCGTGCTGCACATGCACCGCGGCGATAGACGTTCCCTTTGCCCCGCTGCCGCTGCAAGGTGCTAGAATTCGTTATCGTTTATTCCCCAAGGTAGCCCTGTAATGTCCTTCGCCGAGCAACTGACCCGCCTGCAAGCCTTCCTCGACGCCGACGAGCTGCACGAAGAAGCGCTGGACTATGTCGCCGCACACGGCTACCTCACCGCTCTTTCGATCAACGCCGAGGACGTGCCCGAGCGCGAATGGATCGACGCCCTGTTCGCCGAGGAGCCGCACTACGCCAGCGAAGCCCAGCGCACCGAGATCGAGGCCACTCTGGTGGCGCTCAAGGCGCACATTGCCCGCCAGCTGGCCAGCGACGAAGAATTCGACCTGCCCTGCGACCTCGACCTGACCGATGAGCCGGACGATTCCGACCTGCGCGGCTGGTGCATCGGTTTCATGGAAGGCGTGTTCCTGCGGGAAGAGGCGTGGTTCGAAAACGCCGAGGAAGAAGTCAGCGAAATGCTGCTGCCGATCATGGTGGGTTCGGGGTTGTTTGACGAACAGCCAGAGTTCGCCGATATCGCCAGCAACGCCAACCTGCAGGATGACATGATCGTGCAGATCCCCGAGGCACTGAGCGCACTGTTCCTGCTGCTGCACGCCCCTGACGAAAAACCGGCGCTGCTCAAGCCACGCCACCACTGAGCTACCTGTGCGCTACCTGCTGCTGGCCACTGGCTGGCTCAGCGTCGCGCTGGGGGTGCTGGGGATATTCCTGCCGGTATTGCCCACCACCCCATTCCTGCTTTTGGCGGCGGCCTGCTTTGCCCGCAGCTCGCCGCGCTTCCATCACTGGCTGGTCCATCATCCCAAGCTGGGGCCATGGATCCGTGACTACCTCAGTGGTGAAGGCATCCCCCTCAAGGGCAAGGTCTACGCCATCGGCCTGATGTGGGCCAGCATTGGCCTGTCGTGCTACCTAGTCCCGCTGTTCTGGGCACGTACCTTCATGCTGACCAGTGCCGTACTGGTTACCCTGTACCTGCTCAGGCTGAAAACCCTGCACAAGCCAAAGTGACAATATTTTGTCGCCAAATATCGCTTTCGCCTAATCAACACCTTCTTTATCCGAATTAGTTCTGGAACCGCGTGTAGACCTTGTATCCATGGGTTTTCGAGGCATTTCCCGCCTTCGTTCCGTGCCCTTGAATACACACTTATTAGACAACAACGATCTTATATGGCAATTTGATATGAATAAATCTTCTTATCTATCGCGTTGAATGTACTTAGCTGTGTTGTTAAAAACCTGCAACACTATACGCGATACGTTTATCGTCATTTTTTTGGCGAACAGCAGGATCAATTCCAGGATCAGGGAGATGTACCATGCGCGTTTTGAACCCCATCACCAGTGCTTTACTGTTGGCCCTGGCGAGTGCCAACGTACAGGCGATGTCGATTACCGAGGCTGTCCAAAGCGCCGTGGACTACCACCCACAAGTCAGCTCCAACCGTAACAGCAAGCTGTCGGCCGATGAAGACGTGAAGTTCGCGCGTGGTGGCTACTACCCTTCCGTGGACCTGGTTGCCGGTTATGGCCGCCAGCGCTCGGACAATGCCACGACCCGTGCCGAGGGTAACCACAACAAGGAAACCCTCAACTACACCCAGTCCGAACTGCGCCTGCGGCAGATGATCTTCGACGGCTTCAACACCGCGAATGAAGTAGGCCGCACCGAGGCGGTCTCTACCTCGCGCGCCTATTACACCCAGGCCGTTGCCCAGGATGTCGCCCTGCGTGCAGTCGAGGTCTACCTGGAAGTGCTCAAACGCCGTGAACTGGTGACCCTGGCCAAGAACAACCTGCAAGCTCACCTGCGCGTCAACGACCAGATTGGCCTGCGCAACGAGCGCGGCGTCGGCAGCACCGCCGACCTCGACCAGTCCCGCGCACGTCGCGCCCTGGCGGAAAACAACCTGGACACCGCCGAAGTCGACCTGGCCGATGCCGAGGCCAACTTCTTCAGCGTGATCGGCCGTGCCCCGGACGAGCTGGAAAGCCCGCAAAGCATCAAGGGCGAGGTGCCTGGCACCCTCGACGAAGCCCGCGATGGCATGCGTCAGAACAACCCGTACATCAAGTCTGCCCAGGCTGACGTCAACGCCGCCGAGAAGCAGTACGAAGTGGGCAAGTCGACCTTCTACCCACGCTTCGACGCCATTCTGGCAACCGGTGCCAACAACAACACCGGCGGCGAGAAAGGCCACAACAACAACGACTGGCAAGCTGGCGTGGAGATGAACTACAACCTGTTCCGCGGTGGCAGCGACAAGGCTCGCCTGCAGTCCGACGCGCACAAGATCAACCAGGCACTGGACATTCGCAACAACGCCCTGCGTGAGTTGACCGAAAACCTGAGCCTGGCGTGGAACGCCATGAACAACGCCAGCAAGCAGTTGCCAACCGCGCGTGAATACGCCGAGACCACCAAACGTGTGCGCGCGGCGTACCAGGACCAGTTCGGCCTGGGCCAGCGCACCCTGCTGGACGTCCTCGACAGTGAGAACGAGCTGTACAACGCAGACCGTCGCTACACCGAGGTGCGTTATACCGAAGAGTTCTCGCGCTACCGCGTACTGGCGACCATGGGTGAATTGCTGAGCAAACAGCATATTTCGTTGCCACCAGAGGCGCTGGCGACCACCGAAGTCCGCACCGAGGCGCGTCTGCCTGAGATGCGTTGAGCGGGTTTTAGGTAGCGGGGCTGCTTTGTGCTGCGAATGGGCTGCAAAGCAGCCCCCAACCCTCATTCGCGGCCATGATTACGCTGAAAAGTCTCTACGCCCATGGCCCTGATCTGCCCCTCGATCAATGCCTCGAACGGCGCCAGCAGTGCATCGAAGCAGGCCGGTTGCTCCAGCGTGTTCAATGCCCCGACCACCGCCTCGATCGTCGACAATGCACCCGCCTCCGGCGCTTTGCGCAACCGATAGCGTGAAGCGGCCACCTGCCCCAGCGTCACCCGTGGCAGCCCCCCCAGCAACGGGTTCAGGTACAGCAGCTTGCGCGCCTTGCGCCAGGTACCATCGGGTACGATCAGCAGCAAAGGTTTGTCGCCCGCCTCGCCATAAGCTGTGAGCACCTGGGCGTCATCACCCGGGAACAGCAGCACCGGGTGGTATCCGGGGGTGGCGAGCAGGTCATGCAGGTCATCGAACACCTCTCCAATCCGCAACTCGGCATTGTTCAGGCCAAGGGCAGCCAGGCGCGCCGTGTTCAGGGCATGGGCAGTTTCACTGGGGTGCTGCAGCAGGATCACACGGGTGCGGCTGTCGAGCGCGGGGATCAGTGGGCATAGGCAATGGTCGAGCGGGCGCTGGCAGCGCTCGCAGCGGGGTCTGGGCATGGCGGTCTCCTTGGCGGGGACAGTTTGCCACATAACCGGGGCCCGCTTTGCGGGCCCCGCGATTTCAACGGTTGAACCTTTCCGCCAGGCTATGCAGGTACTCCGCCATGCGCTCGAGGTCCTGGCTGATTTCCGCGCCCTGCCTGGCTTGCCCGGCACTCTGGTCGCACAGTTGGGCAATCCTCACGATCTGCTGGTTGATGTCTTCAGCCACATGGCTCTGTTGCTCCGATGCCGTGGCCATCTGCTGGCTCATGCCGGTGATGCGGCTGACCGCCACGGCAATCCCGCTCAGCGCCGCCTGCACCGCCTCGACACTGTGCACACTGTCCCGGGAAATCTGCTCGCCACGGCTGGCAGTGCTCACCGCTCGCTCCGCCCCGGCCCTCAACGAGGCAATGATATGGTGGATCTCATCGGTCGACGCGCGGGTACGCTGCGCCAATGACCGCACCTCATCAGCCACCACGGCGAACCCCCGACCTTGCTCACCGGCGCGCGCCGCTTCAATGGCGGCGTTAAGCGCCAGCAGGTTGGTCTGCTCGGCAATCGAAGTGATCACGTCGACCACGCTGCCAATCGACTGGGTCTGCTCGGCCAAGGCGTTGACCGCCTGACCAATGTCATTGACCGCGTCGCTCATGCTGCCCATGGCTTGCAGGCTCTTCAGGGCCAGCTCGCTGCCCTGCTGCGCCAGTTGGTCGGCATCACCTGCCGCGTGTGCCGTGCTCTGCACGTTGTGGGTGACCTGCTGGATGGTTGCCGCCATCTGCGCGATCGCCGTGGCGGACTGGTCGGTCTCGCTGCGCTGCCGGTCGAGCATCTGCGCCTGGGCATCGGACAGGTCGGAAGACTGCGCCGCCCGCGACTTTACCCCGACACCGGCATCCACCAGCCGGGTCAGGGCCGTTTGCAGGCGGGCCTCTTCGCTGATGATGGCCAGGTCGAGCTGGCCCTGCAAGCCTGGGTTGTCGCTGTAGGTCAGCGCCACCAACGGACTGGTAAAGGCCTTGGGATGCTCAGCCAAGGTGCGGCGAATGGCCTGGTTCTGCCGGTGCTCGACCCAGTACCAAGCCAGCAGCAGACTTGCCATCAGCACCGCGAGCGCCGCATAGGGGGGCAGCCAAAGGTAACCCGCCGCCGACAGCAGGCCTGCGCCGATCAGTGGCCAGCCATGGCCCAGGCCGTGCCCCAGGCGAGCAGCCCACGGCACTGGGCCGCGACCATCACGCAAGCGCGCATACAGTGCCTCGGCACGGCGGATCTGCTCGCGCGTGGGCACCGAGCGCACCGACTCGTAGCCACTGATCCGGCCTTGTTCGTATATCGCCGTGACATAGGCGCTTACCCAATAGTAATCGCCGTTCTTCGCCCGGTTCTTGACGATGCCCATCCAGGGTTTGCCCTGCTTGATGGTCTCCCACATGTGGCCAAACACCGCAGGCGGCATGTCCGGGTGGCGCACCAGGTTGTGCGGTTGGCCGACCAGTTCGTCATAGGTAAAGCCGCTGATTGCCACAAAGGCGTCGTTGCAGTAGGTGATTCGGCTGCCGAGGTCAGTCGTGGAAATAAGGCGTTGATCGCCGGGGAAGGTTCTTTCGTGCTCAGTGACGGGCAAATTCATGCGCATCTTGGGCGATCCTTGCAGGATGAAATAAGGGGAAATCATCAGCGCAAGTTGATATGTAGCAGAGCGCTATCAGGTTAGCGGCCAGCGTTTACCGGAATTTAACCCGCTCCCGACGGAATGCATGAATGCGTCGCATCTCAGCCCACGTTGAGCTGGCTTTTCAACAGGTCACGGAAGGTCTGGATCAACGGTTCGCGGCTGCGCCCGCGGCGAATGATCAGCGAGAACGGGGCCTGGTAACCAAAGGTCGACGGCGACAGTACACGCAAGTCACCTTTGTCGACCCAGGCCTGGGCGTAGTGTTCAGGCAAGTAGCCGATATAAGCCCCGGAAAGGATCAGGATCAGCTGCGCCTCCATGCTTTCAACCGTCGCCGCACTGTGCTTGAAGCCATGCCGGGCCAGTTCGGCCTGGCTCCAATAACCACGGCCGACCATGCGTTGTTGGGTCACCACCTGCTCGGGAATGCGCCGCTCGGCATACAACGGGTGGCGGCTGCTGCAATACAGCCAGTGCTGTTCGCGGTACAACGGCTGGTAGAGCAGGCCGCTCATCCGCGAAGAAAACGCACCGATGGCCAGGTCCAGGCGGTTGTCCTGCACACCCAGTTGCAGCTCGTAGGGGCTGGACACCGACAGGTGCAGGTGCACCGCCGGGTGCTCCTGGCTGTAGGCACCGATGGCTTCGGCCAGCGGCAAGGCGCGGTCACCGACCGTGGAGTCGATCACGCCAAGGTTGAGGGTGCCACGCAGTTCGCCCTTGAGGGCGGCGGCATACTGCTCGAAACCGTCCAGCTCGGCCAGCAGGCGCAGGGTTTCCTGATGGAACAGCTCGCCCTTGCTGGTCAGGCTGAAGCCACCCCGACCCCGGTGGCACAACACGATACCCAACGCGCCCTCCAGCTGGCTCATGTAGGTACTGATGGCCGAGGTCGACAGGTTCAGCTCGCGCTGGGCGTTGGCAAAGCCCTGGTGGCGCACCACGCTGATGAAGATGCGCAGCAGTTTCAGGTCGGGCAAGGTCGAGGCCATGGTGCAACGGTTCCACAAGGGTATGTGCGCGCAGTCTAACTGCTCTACCCGCCTTTAGTTCAGAAAATCCTGAACTAAGTATTTGTCGGTAGCGATTCTTCCCCGGTACTCCCTTGAGCAGACTTGGCCGAAATGTCCCTGCCCGCCGGCAAACCACACGTGAATGGCGCGCGGCGGCACAGGTTCGAACAAACACAACAATCGACCGACTGATGAGGCCCACCGTGGACAAGACTCTCCACCAACCACTGGGCGGCAACGAAATGCCGCGTTTCGGCGGCATCGCCACCATGCTCCGCCTCCCCCACCTGCAAAGCGCCGAAGGCCTGGATGCTGCCTTCATTGGCGTACCGCTGGATATCGGTACCTCGCTACGCTCCGGCACCCGCTTCGGCCCGCGGCAGATCCGCGCCGAATCGGTGATGATCCGCCCGTACAACATGGCGACCGGTGCCGCCCCGTTCGACTCGCTGTCGGTCGCCGATATCGGCGATGTGGCAATCAACACCTTCAATCTGCTGGACGCCGTGCGCATCATCGAAGAAGCGTATGACGAGATCGTCGAGCACAACGTCATCCCCATGACCCTGGGGGGCGATCACACCATCACCCTGCCGATCCTGCGTGCGCTGCACAAGAAACACGGCAAGATCGGCCTGGTACACATCGATGCCCACGCCGACGTCAACGACCACATGTTCGGCGAGAAGATCGCCCACGGCACCACCTTCCGCCGCGCCGTGGAAGAAGGCCTGCTCGACTGCGACCGCGTGGTGCAGATCGGCCTGCGCGCCCAGGGCTACACCGCCGATGACTTCAACTGGAGCCGTCGCCAGGGCTTCCGCGTGGTCCAGGCCGAAGAGTGCTGGCACAAGTCACTGGAGCCACTGATGGCCGAAGTGCGGGAAAAAGTCGGCGGTGGCCCGGTTTACCTGTCTTTCGACATCGATGGCATCGACCCGGCCTGGGCACCCGGTACCGGCACCCCGGAGATCGGCGGCTTGACCACCATCCAGGCGATGGAGATCATTCGCGGCTGCCACGGCCTGGACCTGATCGGCTGTGACCTTGTCGAAGTCTCCCCGCCTTACGACACCACCGGCAACACCTCGCTGCTCGGTGCCAACCTGCTGTTCGAGATGCTCTGCGTGCTACCTGGCGTGGTGCGTCGCTAATACCGCTCTACCCCGGCAGGAGCCATGAGGGAGGGCCACTGAGGCCCGCCAACACAAGAAAAGATCGCCGGGCGCCGTGCAAACGCCCGCGCGGTCGATCTCGCCATAATAAAGATAATCGGGAGACCCCCAATGGCCTTGGACATCATTGTTGTAATGATCTACACCGCCGGCATGCTCGGGCTTGGCTGGTATGGCATGCGCCGCGCGAAAACCCATGAAGACTACCTGGTAGCCGGGCGCAACCTAGGCCCGGTGCTGTACATGGGCACCATGGCCACCACCGTACTCGGTGGCGCTTCCACGGTCGGCACCGTACGCCTGGGCTACGTCCACGGCATTTCCGGCTTCTGGCTGTGCGCAGCCCTGGGCCTGGGCATCATCGCCATCAACCTGTTCCTCGCCAAACCGCTGCTGCGCCTGCGCATCTTCACCGTGACCCAGGTACTGGAACAGCGCTACAACCCCACCGCACGCCAGGCCAGCGCCGTCATCATGCTGGCTTACGCGCTGATGATCGGGGTCACCTCGACCCTGGCCATGGCCACCGTCCTGCAGGTGCTGCTGGACCTGCCGTTCTGGGCTTCGCTGATGCTCGGCGGCGGCGTGGTAGTGCTGTACTCGACCATCGGCGGCATGTGGTCGCTGACCCTGACCGATATCGTCCAGTTCGTGATCAAGACCGTCGGCCTGATGTTCATCCTGCTGCCAGTGTGCCTGTACAAGGCCGGTGGTTGGGACACCCTGGTGGCCAAACTGCCAGCGGCCAGCTTCCAGCTGACTACCATTGGCTGGGACACCATCATCACTTACTTCCTGATCTACTTCTTCGGCATCCTCATCGGCCAGGACATCTGGCAGCGAGTGTTCACCGCCCGTGACGAAAAGGTCTGTCAGCGAGCCGGCACCACCGCCGGTGTGTATTGCGTGCTGTATGGCCTGGCCTGTGCGGCGATCGGCATGGCTGCGCATGTGCTGATGCCCGACCTGGCGAACCCGAACAACGCCTTTGCCGAGATGATCAAGACCACCCTGCCCGATGGCATCCGTGGCCTGCTGATGGCTGCGGCCCTGGCGGCCATGATGTCCACCGCCAGCGCCGGTCTGCTGGCTGCCTCGACCACCGTGACCGAAGACCTGCTGCCCAAGCTGCGTGGCGGCAAGCAGTCGAGCCTGGGTACCAGCCGCCTGTTCACCCTGCTCACCGGCCTGGTGGTGCTGGGCATCGCGCTGATGGTGAATGATGTGATCAACGCCCTGACCCTGGCTTACAACCTGCTGGTCGGCGGCATGCTGATCCCGCTGATCGGGGCGATCTTCTGGAAGCGTGCGACCACTGCAGGCGCGATTGCCAGCATGTCGCTGGGCTTTGCCACCGCCCTGCTGTTCATGTTCCTGGACGGGCTGGAGGCCAATACCCCGATCTACTACAGCCTGGCAGTAGGGCTGGTGAGCTTTGTGGGCGTGAGCCTGGTGTCGCGCAAGTCGGTGGCGGCGGTGAAGCTGGCCTGACTGCTGTACCGGCCCTTTCGTTTGTAGCAGGCTTGCACGCGCGAAAGGGCCAGTACAGGCAATAGACAATCAGCAGACACAAAAAGGCCGCTGCACCCACCTGGGTGAAGCGGCCTTTGTCGTTAATCAGCGCCGACGCGGTTGACGTTTGCGCTGCTCTTCATCAGTCGGGATCGGCACCGGCTGCAAGGGTGGTGGAATCAGCCCCAAGGCGACGGCCAGGTCGTGGAGCCAGTTTGACAGTGGTTTATTCATAATGCCCCCTTGACGGGTCAGCCTCACGGCAAATCAATCCTGCGATGTTTCATACAGATCATAGCCCTATGTCCTGTATTACGCATGCCTCTGTTCCTACAGATAAGGGCGATTTTGACTCGGATCAAGCCGTGGCGGCGCATTCCGACGACTGGTTAATCGTTTCGCTTTGTTGCAGGTCGATCCATGCCTGCAGATTAGCCCCGCGCATACCCTGGCGCCACATCAGCCAGGTGACCGCCTGATCGAAAGGTGCCTGCAGCGGGTGCACCCTCACCCGATCACGTCCAGGCAGGCTGTCGAGCATCGACTGGGCCATCATCGCCACACCCGCACCCGCGATCACACAGGCCAGCATGCTCTGGTACGACTCGATCTCCATCACCCGCCCCATCGGCGTATGGGCATGGGCATACCAGGCCTCCAGGCGCATGCGGTACGAGCAGCCCTGGCGGAAGGTAAACACCGCCTTGCCCGCCACGTCCTTGGCGGTGAGGACCGCCGGGTGCTCGGGGCTGGTGATCAGTACCAGTTGCTCATCGCACAGCGGCACGCCATCCAACCCGGCAAGGCTCGGTGGCCCGTCCACAAGAGCAGCATCCAGGGAGTGGTTCAACAGCCCTTCAAGCAACTCGCCGCTGGGTGCTGCACGCACTTGCAGGTTCACCTGCGGGTAAGCCTGGTGATAGCGCGCCAGCAACGCCGGCAAGTGGGTCGCCGCCGTGCTGTACATGGTCCCCAGCACGAAGTCCCCAGCCGGCTGACCGCCACGCACGGCGCCCAGCGCTTCGTCGCGCAAGGCGGACATACGGTTGGCATAGTCCAGCAGCACCTTGCCTGCTGGCGACAGTTGCAGGCGCTGACGTTCGCGCAGGAACAGTTCGACGCCCAGCTGCTCCTCGAGTTGGCGCAGGCGCGTGGAGAGGTTTGATGGCACCCGGTGCAGGCGCTCTGCGGCGCGGGTAACCGAGCCTTCCTCGGCCACGGCCTGAAAGATACGCAGTTGGCTGAACTCCACAGCATTCTCCAAAACAGAACAACTTGATCATCATTATTCAATTTTATTGAAAATAAAAGCACCCTAACCTGCCAGCCATCACTTATATCCGCGCAGGAGACCTGTCATGTCGCCACTCATTCAACTGCTCGCCAGCGCCGTGGCGCTGATGATGGCCATGGGCATCGGTCGTTTCGCCCTCACCCCGCAACTGCCACAACTCATTGCCGAAGGCCAGCTCGACCTGACAGTCGCCGGGCTGGTCGCGGCGGCTAATTACCTGGGCTATTTCGTGGGTGCGGTGGACGCCATGTTCGCCCGCTCGCCAGGCCAGGTACGGCTGCGCCTGCACGGGGGGCTGTGGCTGTGTGTGCTGCTGACCCTGGCCTCCTGGGCTGCCAACGGCTTTTGGGGCCACCTGCTGCTGCGCTTCGGCACAGGCGTAGCCAGCGCCTGGGTGCTGGTGATGATCACCAGCCTCAGCCAGCAAGTAGCCACTGCCCACAACCGCCAGCGCCTGGGAGCGCTGGTTTTCGCCGGACCCGGCCTGGGTATTGCCGTGACCGGGCTACTGGCACTGGCCGCGCATGTGCAGGGGTTGGGCTCGGCTGCACTGTGGCTGATCTATGCCGTGGCTGCCTTGGTGATGCTGCTGGCCGTGCGGCCGTGGTTGCCACGGGCACTGCAAGCGGCACCGGCTCGGCCGCCAGTGCGACAAGGCCCGACGCGCAGTGTCGGCACTGGCCGCCTGGGGTTGGTGTATGGCTTGTATGGCATGGGCTACATCCTGCCAGCCACCTTTCTGTCACAGATGGCCAATCAGCAGTTTCGCGGGCAGTGGCTGGCTGACCTGTTCTGGCCGGCGTTTGGCCTGGCGGCGGCGCTGGGTGTTTTGCTGGTGAGCGTGCGCCGTGGTGGCCGCACCTCGACCTGGTTGACCACCACCCTGTGGTTGCAAGGGCTGGGTGTGCTGGCCTGCCTGATGGGTGGGGGTATCGGGCTGGTGCTGGGTGTTGCGCTGTGTGGCGGGCCGTTCCTGGCCTGCATGCAACTGGTCATGCAGCGCTCTCGCGAGTTGGCGCCACATGCCACACAGCGCAATGCCGGGCTGCTGACCGCGTGCTTTGCCTTGGGGCAGTTGAGTGGGCCGCTGCTGGCGGCGCTCAGCAGCCATTACAGTGGCGGGCTGCAACCGGCATTGATGCTGGCGGCGGGCGGGTTGGCGGTGGCGGGTGTGCTGGTCCAGTTGCCGGGTAACGCACAGCAGGG
The DNA here is from genome assembly GCF_019691255.1 of Pseudomonas sp. USTB-Z. NCBI lineage: Bacteria > Pseudomonadati > Pseudomonadota > Gammaproteobacteria > Pseudomonadales > Pseudomonadaceae > Pseudomonas > Pseudomonas sp. USTB-Z. The sequence goes on along the minus strand of NZ_JAECZP010000028.1, from coordinate 9,901 downwards.
AAGCGCCTGTCAGGCCAAGGCTGCATCCTGAGGCGATGCAGTCTGTACCGGCCCCTTCGCGGGCAAGCCTGCGCCTACAACGGCTTTGCAGGCGCGGCTTGCCCGCGAAGGGGCCGGTAGAGGCAACACATCACCCTACCAACCGCCGCAATTGTTGTTTCACCCAAGGCTCGGCACTTACCAGGATCACACCCAGCAACACCATCAACGCGCCCACCACGAAATTCGCACTGAGCGGCTCATCCAGCAGCAAAACGCCAAAGGTCACCCCGAACAATGGGGTAATGAAGGAAAACACCGCGAGGTTCGACGCCAGGTATTTGCGCAGCAACCAGAACCAGGTGAGGTAGCTGATGAACGACACCACAATCCCCTGGAACAATACACTGCTCATCGCCAGCGGCGTCAGCGACACCGCGCCGATCTGCCCGCTGAGCAGGGCGATCAGCAGCAGCCCGGCAAAACCGACCGCCAGCTGATAGAACAGGGTCAAGGTCGCCGGCGCCTCCGATAGCCGTGAACAACGCACCACCACCGTGGTCGCGCCCCAGGCCAGCCCGGCGATCACGCCAAAGGCATCTCCCAGCAAGGTGCGGCTGTCCATGTGCTCGAACGAAGTGCCACCGGCAAAGGCCATGGCAATGCCGCCGAAGGCCAGCAGAATGCCCAGCCACTGCAGCAGCCGCAAGCGTTCACTGGGTAGACGAAAATGCAGGCCCAAGGCGGTAAATACCGGCGCGGTATAGAGGAACACCGACATGTGCGCCGCCGAGGTCAGTTTCAGCCCTTCGGCAATGAACAGAAACTCCACCCCGAACAGCCCGCCCGCCACCAACCCTGCGCGCCAGGTGCTGCCGACCTGCTCCCAGCCACCCCGCCAGCACAGCATCAGGCCTACCAGCACAGCGGCAATGCCATTGCGCAGTGCTGCCTGCATCACCGGAGCAATGTCTGCGGCGGCGGTCTTGATCAGTACCTGCTGGCAGCCCCAGATCAGGCAAAGGCCCAGCATTACCTGGAAGGCAAAGGCGTCAGGGTTCTTGCGGACCGCGCTCATAAGCGGGCCTCTGGGGTGATCGTAGGCATGGGCAAGGCTCGGCAGCGTTCAGAAGCTACCGATTATCGGGTTTTGAACGCTGCACTTGCCAGCCTTAAAACGACCTCAAGCAATCTGAGCCTTCGCAGATACCTGTTCGAACGTCGTTTCGTCCAGCGCATCCTCCTGCTCATCCAGCACCTGGCGCGGGTGCTCGAAGCCGGGGATGCTGCTGTCGATCAGGCTCATCAAGCGCGAGCCGCGTTCGGTCAGGACAAAGTTTTCGCCATTGCCGCCGTCCTCTTCAGGCCGGCATTCAATGAATCCGCGCTCAAATAGCAGCTTTTCATACTCGCATGCACGGGTTTTCAGGTGATCCACGTCACCCACTGGCTCACCCTTGGCGGCCAGTGCAGCAGCATGCTGCTCGGCATAAGGGCGGGGCGTGAAGCTGTGACCGGCGCCGTTCTGCACTTCGTGCAGCAAGCGTTCGATCAGGTCCCAGTCGTAGGCGATGCTCATGGCTACGGGCTCCTGCTGTGGACGAAAGGGGTACACAGATTGGGACCTGCCAGGGTTGCCAAGCGTTCCGAAGCGCTTAGCGCTGGCGTTGTTGCGCTTGCATGTACTGGCGCAGCAACTGATTGATGCGGGTCTGGTAGCCGCTGCCCTGCTCCTTGAACCAGGCGAGGACATCTGAGTCCAGTCGAATGGTCACCGTCTGCTTGGCGGGAACGCGCAGCTCGGCCTGGCGGAAAAAGTCCTGGTCCAGTTCAGGGATATCTGATGTGTCGATATCCTTGTCGTCCTGTCGGGCCAGGCGGCTCCAGTCAGTTCTCGATGATTTGGTCATAGTACCTGGCCTCCCGTTTGGTGGCTTTTCTTGCAGAAATGATGCGTATCACCTCACCCCGCCTCTCCGTGTACACGACGACACCTATCAGCGCCTTTAGCCATCCCAGGCTGACCCAACGTTCTTCAGCACATTCCACATCCTCATCACGCCGGATCAGCATGGGATGGTTGAACATGTCAGGAACGTCGGCAAAGTCGATGCCGTGCTTGCGGATATTGCTCTGGTTTTTCCCTTCGTCCCATTCAAAGAACATGGGACGACCTGTATTTACAGCTGTACATACAATACCCCCTCTTTTCCTTCGAGACTAGAGCGATGTAGCGTGCTGCTCAACGGCGCTGGAGGGATACGGGAGCGTTTCAGAAACGGACTACCACCACCAAAGAAATCTTCCATCGGTCGCAAGCCCTGAACTTCCCTGCCCCCACAGCCCTCCACCGGGCATCACCACCGCCGGAGGTTGGAAGGATGAAACCGCTACTGCCCATAGCCTGTGCCACTGCCCTGCTCTGCGCCCTGCCCGCTTGGGCCTGCACACCTGAAGAAGCAACGCAGAAACGTGAGGAGCTGGCCGGGCTGGTCACTCAGTTGACCGAGCAGAACCCGCAAAAGGCCAAGGAGATCAATGATGAGCTTCGGGGGATGGATCTGGGGACGGCGAGCAAGGACTTGCCCGACAAGTGTCAGCTGATCGACCAGCGGATCAAGGAGTTGAAGCAGGCAGAGAAAAAGGCGGAGTGATCGTTCGTCGCCTGCGCAGGCCCTTCGCAGATGCGAACTTGCGTCGCTTCTGCAAAGGGCCTGCGTGAGTCTTATTCAGCAGCAGGCTTGCGCTTCTTCAGCGGTGCCAGGCCATCTGCACTGGCCAGAGGCGCGTTGGCCTTCGGCTTGGCAGTAGGCTTGCGCTTGGCGGCAGCTTTCTTGTCGCCGGTCTTCTTCTCGACCTTTTTCTTCTTGCTGCCGGCCGCCTTGCCCGAGGCCTTGACCTTCTTCGGCCCGTTGTAGGTGCCCTTCACTTCCTTGATGACCCGGCGCTCGAACTGCTGCTTGAGGTAGCGCTCGATGCTCGACATCAGGTTCCAGTCGTTGTGGGTGATCAACGAGATCGCCAGGCCTTCGCCACCGGCACGGCCGGTACGGCCCACACGGTGTACGTACTCGTCACCGCTGCGTGGCATGTCGAAGTTGATCACCAGGTCCAGGCCGTCGATGTCCAGGCCACGGGCTGCCACGTCGGTCGCCACCAGCACTTTGGAGCTGCCCTGCTTGAAGCGCTCGATGGCCAGCTTGCGGTCCTTCTGGTCCTTTTCGCCATGCAGCACGAAAGCCTTCACGTCCTTGGCCACCAGGTGACCGTAGATGCGGTCGGCCATGGCGCGGGTGTTGGTGAAGATGATCGCCTTGTCGAAGGTTTCGTTGGCCAGCAACCACTGCGCGATCTGCTCTTTATGCTGGTCGTGGTCGGCGGTGATGATCTGCTGGCGGGTGCCTTCAGCCAGTTGCGAGACACTGTTGAGCATCAGGTGCTCAGGGTCTTTCAGCACCTTGCCGATGATGTCGCGCAGGGCCGCGCCACCGGTGGTAGCCGAGAACAGCAAGGTCTGCTCGCGGTTCTCGCACTCTTTGCACAGGCGCTCCATGTCTTCGGCAAAGCCCATGTCGAGCATGCGGTCGGCTTCGTCCAGGATCAGGACCTGCACGTGGGACAGGTCGAGGTTGCCGGCATTGAGCTGCTCGAGCAGGCGACCCGGGGTGCCGATCAGCACGTCGGGCACCTTGCGCAGCATGGCGGCCTGTTCCTTGAAGTCTTCGCCGCCAGTCACCAGGCCCGACTTGATGTAGGTGAACTGCGAGAACAGCTGCACCTGCTTGAGGGTTTGCTGGGCCAGCTCACGGGTCGGCAGCAGGATCAACGCGCGAATCTCGACACGCGGACCGCTGAGGTCGACCAGACGGTTGAGCAGTGGCAGTACGAAGGCCGCCGTCTTGCCGCTGCCGGTCTGCGCAGTCACACGCAGATCCCGCCCTTGCAGGGCCAGGGGGATGGCCGCGGCCTGCACCGGGGTTGGCTCGACAAATTTAAGCTCGGCCACGGCTTTAAGCAGGCGTTCATGCAGGGCGAATTGGGAGAACACGGAGGTAACCTCAGACAAGTGCGGGAAATTCAGTTGCATAGGGTAACGTTTTCTGCAGCCTTAGCCGAATTTCTTTTGGCAACTTTGTCGCTATCCGCGCTCTAATACGGCTTCGTTTCGCAACAAGACTGTATGCAAGCCCATGGATATCCAACGAATCTGGCGTGACTCCCTCGACCTGTGGGGCACCCTCGACCAACATCCCATGCTGCACGCTGCCATCGGTCTGGCAGTACTGCTGCTCATCTCCCTGGCAGTCGGCCGCCTGGCGCGCTTCCTGATACTGCACGGCGCGCGCCTGCTGGCCCGCCAGCCTGCACTGAAGTGGCTGGACGACCTGCGCCACAACAAGGTGTTCCACCGCCTGGCACAAACGACCCCGTCCCTGGTGCTGCAGTTCGGCCTGAAGCTGGTGCCTGAGCTGTCCGACACCGCTCAGCACTTCCTTGGCAATGTCGCCCTGGCCTTCACCCTGTTGTTCATGACCATGGCGCTGTCATGCCTGCTGGATGCCCTGCTCGACATCTATGCCCGCACCGAACACGCCCGCACCCGCTCGATCAAGGGCTACGTGCAACTGGCCAAGATGATGTTGTGGATCTTCGCCTCGATCATCATCGTCGCCACCCTGATCGACCGCTCGCCGCTGTTGCTGCTGTCCGGCCTGGGTGCGATGTCGGCGGTATTGCTGTTGGTGTACAAGGACACCCTGCTGTCATTCGTCGCCAGCGTGCAACTGACCAGCAACGACATGCTGCATGTCGGGGACTGGATCGAAATGCCGCAGGTAGGCGCCGATGGCGACGTGGTGGACATCACCTTGCACACGGTGAAAGTGCAGAACTTCGACAAGACCCTCGTTTCCATCCCCACCTGGCGCCTGATGAGCGAGTCATTCCGCAATTACCGCGGCATGCAGCAGTCCGGTGGCCGGCGCATCAAGCGCAGCCTGTTCATCGACGCCGCCGGCGTGCGCTTCCTCACCCGCGAAGAAGAACAGCGCCTGAGCCAGGTGCAGCTACTGAGTGACTACCTGGCGGGCAAGCGCCAGGAACTGCAAAACTGGAACGAGGCGCTGGGGCCGGTGGCGGACCTGTCGGCCAACCGCCGCAAGCTGACCAACATCGGCACCTTCCGCGCGTTTGCCCTGGCCTATCTGAAGAACCATCCCAACGTGCACCCGAACATGACCTGCATGGTGCGGCAGATGCAGACCACCGCCGAAGGCGTGCCGCTGGAGATCTACTGCTTCACCACCACCACGGTGTGGGCGGATTACGAGCGCATCCAGGGGGACATCTTCGACTACCTGCTGGCGGTGTTGCCGGAGTTTGGCTTGAGCTTGTATCAGCAGCCCAGTGGCAATGACATGCGGGTGGGTTTGGCGGGGCGTTCAGCCCAAGAGCCATTGCCTCGTCGCCTGGAAGAAATGAGCGAGGCTTGAGATTGCCGGGGCTGCCTTGCAGCCCATTCGCGGGTGAACCCGCTCCTACAGGGACCTCACAGCATCAGCCGTGCTGCCACCCTGTGGGAGCGGGTTGACCCGCGAATGGGCCGGCAGCTACTCCGCATAACCCAGCAGGTACAACAACCCCGTCAAGGTCACCAGCGAGGGGGGACAACAGGATCGTCCGCGAAATCAACCCCGCCTCAAGGTTGGAATACTCCGCCAGCATGAACGGCCCGGTGCCGGTCGGCAGGTTGAATACCTTGTATGCCAGCACCCAAGTCAGCGCCGGCTGCCCCACCAGCTTCAAGCCCACCAGTGGCCACGAGCTGGCTTGCGCACCCCCACGCTTTCTGCCAGGAATGCACCCTGCAATACCGAGGCCGCACGGCGTGGTGGCCAGCACCAGCATGAACGTGCTTGCTTCAAGAAAATACCTCTCACCCCACTATATATCGATTTTTCTGATTCCTTAAATGTTCAATATCAAAAAAAACATCGAAATTTAAGATCAAAACCCAGATTAAACACCTATATACTGAATGCGCATCATTACTTGATGCATTCAATTATCATTCACATGGAGTGTTTATGAAAATCGACTATTCAAATCCCTTGTCTAAAGCTTTTACAACGGAGCACAAGGGGATGACGCTTGCCGACGCAAGCCCAAAGACCCTACTCAAGAAACTCAAATCTGCTCTTTTTAACCTTGCTAATCCGCCATGCTCCCCAGGTTGGGCTCATATCTGCGGTAGTGGTGGCTGGAATTGGTAAACAAGCTCTAAGCAGTTAGATTACCTGTAATCTCAAATTCACTGAATTTGAGTCAGGATACTGATCGGCTACAGTAGACCCCTTTCCAACTTGAAAGGGGTTTCATTGCTTCAAGGAAGAAGATATGACATTTTTATGGACGATCCAGCAGCCACCTCCCGCTGAGGCACCCGAATTCGTAATTGAAGCCTATAACAATATCAAGCCTTATTTAGAAACCTTTTTAACTGGGCCCCACCCTTATAGAAAGGGGGTAATGTGCCCGTTCATGCCAAAGGCTTTATTGTCGAATGAGATTTATTTTTCTTGCATTGAAAAGCGCCGATCAGATCAAGAAATTATCTCACTGATTGAGAATTGCATCACATTCTATAAGGCGCGAGCAAGAAAAACCCCGGGCGCCATTATAATTCTATTCGAACCAGATCTAGATACTAGCCGCCTTCTTCGCATACACATCGAGGCGAAGCCGATTTGTATAAAAAGCGAGTTGATGATAGGCGCACTATACAAAGACAGCCCAGCTCCAAGCTTGCATTCCAATAGCTATTTCCCCCTTAGAACTACCACCCCCACGTTGGTGCTTAGAGATCTCACGTCCCAGGACTTATTATTTCTCAATCCTGATCACTATAACATCAAACAAAAGATAGGGTTTTTGGACTCATTCATAAATAAATTCAGCCCCCATGATGGCAAGGGCTTCACAGGCAAGCAGCTCGCTCAAGCAAAAGCTTTGAGGAACGCTTACGCAAAAACCAGAATGAAAAACACTGTAGCCTTAGTCATATTGAGCGCCTCGGTTGCTTTATGTACCTTGCTCGCATTAGGAATTAATTGAGCATGAAAGACAGAAGCTTTGTTCTTGCTATTTTTTTTGCTGTTGCACAGCAAACCCTACTTGCATTTTCCACGTACTTCATTGCCAAGGCCGGGACTACGCTAGCCGATGGTAATTTAACGCTGATTTTACGCTACATTTCTCTTTTTTTTGGATTTGCGCTTGCTGCGTATATTGTGAGCTCCATGTCTTCAATATATGTTACTAAAGCGGCAAACGCCATATGGCTTAACTACACGAAGTCTGTGCTACGTGAAGCCTCTAGTGACATGCGATACGCATCAGATAAAAACAAAAAAAGTCTAGCGCAGTGGATCAGCGGGGAGGCGTCTTCTACTATTACACATGCTTGTGGTTTTTACGTTGGGTTAATATCGACATGCCTGAATGTGATCATGACGCTAGCTGTGTTTTATTTCACGACCGGTTTAGAGATTACGATAGCCATTTCGATCTCACTTTTAATATCTGCCGCATTAGTGAGCATCTTAAAGAACAGAATCAAGCATACTGCCGGAAACATGCAGCGAAAGCGACTTGATGCGCTATTGTCCATTGAGCTCACTTGGGACTCAGCGACCTTAGGCAGCCGAAAAATGAAAGCAGATAGCTTTGAATCTTTAGAAAAAAAAGCGCGTTCGTATTTTGGCGAAGTAAATAGATACGTTTTACTAGAACAGTTCATTGCATGTTTGCCTATTGCTCTTGCAACCATTATTGTAGCCGCGACCATTCAGACTCCAAACATCATCACTGCCGCAAACATAGGCGCTTTGGTGGCAATGCTACCAAGAAGCTTGCAGGTATTCGGGAACATTCACTCCTTGAGCATTTATTTTAGTCAACTCCTCTTGGTTCGTACTAAAATGAGAAACCTTTACCGTTTCGCTTCCGAACTTGAAAAGCATGAAAACCTTTCCTCCATGAACTTGAGCAACATCAAGATTGAAGAATGCAACTCCTCTCAGAGCATTACGCCTTCCGAACTGTTAGACCAACTAAAAAACGGCTCAACAACAGTGGGTCGCTATCTACTTAGCGGAAATAACGGATCAGGAAAATCCTCCTACCTTAAACGAATTAAAGCTGCTGTACATGACGCTCTCCTGATGACGCCCGAGGCGCAATTTGTTAAGCTGGAAAACAATCTTTCCACGGGTGAGCGAAGATTGTTACAAATTGAGAAAGTTTTGTCCGCACCACCGCCAATCGTAATGCTAGACGAATGGGATGCCAACTTAGATTTAGATAACATTAGCCGCTTCAATGCTATTCTTGATTCGGCGGCAAAGAATATTGTGGTTATTGAGGCCAGGCATAGACGCTAAACTTCAGCTCCCATGGAGATTGCATCCAAAAACAAATGTGTAAAACCAGCACCCTTTTTTTCAGCGTGTTTACAGCGATGTTTCTACTGCTTCACCACCACGGTGTGGGCGGATTACGAACGGATCCAGGGGGATATCTTCGCTACCTGCTGGCGGTGTTGCCGGAGTTTGGCTTGAGCTTGTACCAGCAGCCCAGTGGCAATGACATGCGGGCGAGTTTGGCGGGGCGTACGGCGGCGGAGCCGATGCCGCGTCGCATTGAAGATATGAGCGAGGCTTGAGATTGCCGGGGCTGCCCTGCAGCCCCGGATCAAAGGGCGAGTCAGGCCTTGCCGGCCAGCGGCGCCTGTGCGCGCCCACCCAGGCGGCTCAGCCACACCGACGCCAGGATGATCCCCCCGCCGATGAACAGCCGCCCCAGCGGCTCGTGCTGGTTCCAGATCAACAGGTTCAGCAGCAGCCCCACCGGCACATGCAGGTTGTTCATCACCGCCAGCGTACCGCCAGAAACCAGGCATGCACCTTTGTTCCACCAGTACAGCCCCAGCGCCGTCGGACACAGCCCCAGGAACAACAGCACCAGCCATTGCACGTCAGTGCTCGGCAAGTGCTGGGTATTGCCGAACAGCAGGAAGGCCGGCAGCACCACCAGCAAGGCACCGAGGTAGAAGTAACCGAAGCGGGCGTAGTGTGGCAGGTCGCTGGGGTGGCGAGCGACCAGGTGACGATACAGCACCTGGCCGGCAGCGTAGGTGAAGTTGGCCAGTTGCAGCAGCAGGAAGCCGATGAAAAACTCGCCGCTGATGCTGTCGAAGCGGATCACGGCAGCACCGGCCACGGCGACCAGCGCGGCCACTAGCGCCCAAGCATTGAAGCGCCGGTTCAGGGCATCTTCGATCAAGGTCACGTGTAGCGGCGTGAGGATCGTGAACAGCAGCACCTCCGGTACGGTAAGCACGCGGAAGCTCAGGTACAGGCAGACATAGGTGATGCCGTACTGCAGCGCGCCAATCAGCAGCATGGAACGCATGAAGCGTGGCTCGACCTGGCGCCAGCGGGTCAGCGGAAGGAACACCAGGCCGGCCAGCAGCACCCTGGCGAGCACTGCGAAATAGCTGTCGACGTGCCCGGCCAGGTACTCGCCGATCAGGCTGAAGGAAAACGCCTGGATCAGCGCGACGATTATCAGGTAGCCCATGGTTGCCTCTCGTGAATCAAGGCGGCGACCTTAGCGGGTTGCGGCGAAGAAGTTCAACCATGAGGAATGTAGGGGCTGTACCGGCCTCTTCGCGGGCACGCCCGCTCCCACAGGGACCTGCATATCTTCCGGCGAGCGAATAGGCCGGCACTGACCACCAAAAAACCCCAGGATTGAGTAGGAGGCGGGTTCACACCCGCCGTCCTCTCACACCACCGTGCGTACGGTTCCGTACACGGCGGTTCAAGCTATGCGGCTAAGCCGGTTGATCGTATCCAGTATC
>NZ_JAECZP010000027.1:0-81797 GCF_019691255.1 Pseudomonas sp. USTB-Z | reverse complement strand
TCGTAGCGGGAGGCGAATCATACAGCACTTGGAAGCGCTGTCAACCACCATTTTCAACCGCTTTCGATCATTCGATCGTAGCCCTTTCAGCTTTTGCCTTCACTACTTAACCCATTGAATCTCAAGGAGTTTTTCGTTCCGATGTCGCTGGAAGTGGGGCGCATTATAAGGGGATTCGAGAGGGCGTCAACCTTTAATTTCAATAACCGTTGATAGCGCAGAAAAAACAAAGCGGGGAGGCCTGACGGCCTCCCCGCTATTCATCTAGAGCACACCAGCACCACGAAGGCGCTGCACCTCGCCGACATCCAGCCCCAGCACCTCCCCCAGCACCGCTTCGGTATGCTCGCCTAACAAGGGTGGTGCCCGGCGATACTCCACTGGCGTCTCCGACAACCGTATCGGGCTCGCAACTTGCGGCACACTACCCGCCAATGGATGCGGAATATTCAACGCCAACCCGCGCGCCAGCACCTGGGGATCCTGGAACATCTGCGCCAGGTTATTGATAGGCCCACATGGCACTCCTGCAGCCTCCAACTGGGCCACCCACTCAGCCGTGGTCTTGAACACCGTAGCCTGGCGAATCAATGGAATCAGCTCGGCCCGGTTGGCCACCCGCAGCTTATTGGTAATGAATCGAGGGTCTTCCGCCCATTGCGGCTGCCCGGCCACCTCAGCGAACTTGCGGAACTGGCTGTCATTGCCCACGGTAAGAATGAAATCGCCATCTGCCGTCGGAAAGTCCTGGTAAGGGACTATATTAGGATGCGCATTACCCAGCCGACGAGGAGGGCTGCCCGTGGTCAGGTAGTTCATTGCCTGGTTCGCCAGGCAGGCCACCTGTACATCGAGCAATGCCATGTCGATATGCTGGCCGACCCCGGCCTGATCCCGGTGGGCGAGGGCAGCCAGCATGGCGACCGTGGAATACAACCCGGTCAGAATGTCGGTAAGCGCCACCCCCACCTTGACCGGCCCGGCGCCCTCTTCACCCTCCGGACGACCAGTCAGGCTCATCAGCCCACCCAAGCCCTGGATCATGAAGTCATAGCCAGCGCGCTTGGCATAGGGCCCGGTCTGACCGAAGCCGGTAATGGAGCAATAGATAAGCTGCGGGTTTATCGCCTTCAGGCTCTGGTAGTCCAGGCCATACGCAGCCAGCCCACCTACCTTGAAGTTCTCTATGACGATGTCGCACTTCGCCGCCAGTTCACGCACCAGCCGCTGTCCCTCCGGCTGGGTAAAGTCGATGGTCACTGAGCGCTTGTTGCGGTTGGCCGACAGGTAATAGGCCGCCTCACTGGTGTCCTCACCTTCGACATCCTTGAGAAAAGGCGGCCCCCATGAGCGGGTATCGTCGCCAGTGCCAGGGCGCTCGACCTTGATCACGTCAGCGCCAAGGTCAGCCAAAATCTGACCAGACCACGGGCCGGCCAACACGCGCGAAAGGTCTAGCACCCGCAGATGTGATAGCGCGCCCATGGTTTGCTCCTTATCAATAGAACGCCTGGATACCGGTCTGCGCACGACCCAGGATAAGTGCATGCACATCATGGGTACCTTCATAGGTGTTGACCACCTCCAGGTTAACCAGATGGCGGGCCACACCAAACTCGTCGGAGATGCCGTTGCCGCCCAGCATGTCACGCGCCATACGAGCGATATCCAGCGCCTTGCCGCAGGAATTGCGCTTCATGATGGAGGTGATTTCCACCGCAGCCGTCCCTTCATCCTTCATGCGCCCCAGACGCAGGCAGCCCTGCAGCGCCAGGGTGATTTCTGTCTGCATGTCGGCAAGCTTCTTCTGAATCAACTGGTTGGCGGCCAGTGGACGACCAAACTGCTGACGGTCCAGGGTGTACTGGCGAGCGGTGTGCCAGCAGGCTTCAGCGGCACCCAGCGCCCCCCAAGAAATACCATAGCGAGCCGAGTTCAGGCAGGTGAACGGGCCCTTGAGGCCACGCACGTCCGGGAAGATGTTCTCTTCTGGCACGAACACATTGTCCATGACGATTTCACCAGTGATCGACGCGCGCAGGCCAACCTTGCCATGGATTGCCGGGGCACTGAGGCCTTGCCAGCCTTTTTCCAGTACGAAGCCACGAATATCGCCCGCATCATCCTTGGCCCACACCACGAACACATCGGCGATAGGACTGTTGGTGATCCACATTTTACTGCCGGTCAGCCGGTAGCCACCGTCGACCTTCCTCGCGCGCGTAATCATCGAACCAGGATCGGAGCCATGGTTAGGCTCGGTCAGACCGAAGCAACCGATCCACTCGCCACTGGCCAGCTTGGGGAGGTACTTCTGCTTTTGAGCTTCGGTGCCAAATTCGTTGATCGGCACCATCACCAGCGACGACTGCACACTCATCATCGAGCGGTAACCTGAGTCGATACGTTCCACTTCGCGAGCAATAAGGCCATAGCACACATAATTCAGGCCGCTGCCACCGTATTGCTCGGGAATGGTTGCACCCAACAGGCCGACTTCACCCATCTCGCGGAAGATCGCCGGATCGGTCTGCTCATGGCGGAAGGCCTCAAGCACACGCGGGGCCAGCTTGTCCTGGGCGAACTGATAAGCGCTGTCACGCACCATGCGCTCTTCTTCAGTGAGCTGCTGATCCAGCAGCAACGGGTCGATCCAGTTGAAGCTTGCTTTACCGGCCATGAGCGAATCCTCGAAATAGGGGTCAGTTTCTTGTGCCTTTGAGCCTAGGCCTGATCGGCCGCCGGGACAAACGAGGATTGCGCACCAATTAGTGATATTTTGTCACTCCGTAAATCGGCAAAACGCCTTATTGACAGCCTTACAAGTGAGGTTGATGTACATGCGCCGGAAGATCCCCAGTACCGCCGCCCTGATTTGCTTCGAGGCGGCAGCCCGTAACGAGAGCTTTACCAAGGCTGCCCAGGAACTCGCGCTGACCCAGGGTGCCGTCTGTCGGCAGATCGGTGGCCTGGAAGCCTTCCTTAATGTGGAACTGTTCCGTCGCTCGCGCCGCGGCGTAAGGCTGACCGAAGCCGGCCTGTCCTACAGTCGCCAGGTGGCGGCCCAACTGGACGCCGTGGAGCGCGATACCTTGTCGGTCATGCGCCAGCAAGGCGCCAATGTGATCGAGCTGGCGGTAGTGCCGACGTTTGGCACTCAATGGCTGCTACCACGGCTCAAGGACTTCCAGCAGCGCCACCCGGAGGTCACAGTCAACCTCACCAACCGCACCCGGCCATTCCTGTTCGCCGACACTACCTTCGATGCCGCCATCTATTTTGGTGATGCGGACTGGTCAGGCACCCAGTCGCACCAACTGATGGGTGAAAACCCAGTACCCGTGTGCAGCCCGGCACTGCTGAACGGCCAGGGCATGCTCGAGGCACGCCACATCGCGCAGCTACCACTGCTGCAGCAGAGCACGCGCCCGTATGCCTGGCGGCAATGGTTCGGCAGTGTGGGCATGAATGTGGAGCGCGACATGACAGGCCCGCGCTATGAACTATTCTCGATGCTCGCCCAGGCGGCCATGCACGATATGGGCATTGCCCTGATACCGCCGTTCCTGATCCAGCGGGAGTTGGAGGAGGGACGGCTGGTGGTCGCTAACAGGCATGCCCTGAGTAGCGACAAGGCCTACTATCTGATGATTCCAGAGCGCAAGGTGGAGTCGGCGTCGCTACGCGCCTTTCGCGACTGGCTGGTAAGCCAGGCTCAGGCCTACCTGAATAGATCAGGGGCAAGCGCGACAAATTGACCCTGTAGTCAATTATTTTAAACACCTACAGATATATGTATATGTCGCATATTCGCAAACTGTAACGCAAGCATAAAAACACCCTTTAACCGTGCTCAGTACGCGGCTTTGCGGGTTATTTTGCGACATCCAACTAGTCGTAAGCGAATTGGCCGCTTTTTTTTTGATTTTTTCTCCTAATCTGCCAATGGCGCATGTTTGACGGGCTGCAACCCTATTGCTGCGACAAGCGGTCACAGGGTGACTTGTAGTTTTGACTTCGTTTCGCTTCAGAACCGGTTGAAGGCCTTCGGGTTCGTCTGCAAAATGCTTCGCCCCGCCCGGGATCCGGCGGGTTGGCGCTCCACAGCCGCCCCAGCGCACCATCCGAAGTGTGCTGGCTTCTACAAAGACAAAAGGTCACCGCAGGAGAAATAGTCGTGCACATTGGTGTTCCTCTCGAGACGCAGACCGGTGAGACAAGGGTCGCTGCGACCCCCGAAACCATCAAGAAACTGATTGGCCAGGGCCATCAGGTCACCGTTCAACGGGGGGCAGGGCTCAACGCCGCCATTCCGGACAGTGCCTATGAAGCCGTGGGTGCTTCCCTTGGAAGCGCCGCCGATGCCTACGGCGCCCAATTGGTACTCAAAGTGGTCGCCCCCAACGACCAGGAACTGGCCCTGATCAACAGCGGCAGCCTTCTGGTGGGCATGCTCAACCCCTTCAACGGTGAACTGATCGGCAAGATGGCCGAACGCGGTATTACCGCCTTCGCCCTGGAAGCCGCGCCGCGAACCTCGCGGGCGCAGAGCCTGGACGTGCTGTCGTCGCAGGCCAACATCGCCGGCTACAAGGCCGTGTTGCTGGCAGCCCATTACTACCCACGCTTCATGCCAATGCTGATGACCGCTGCCGGTACCGTTAAGGCCGCACGCGTCCTGGTACTGGGCGCTGGCGTTGCCGGCTTGCAGGCTATCGCCACCGCCAAGCGCCTGGGTGCGGTGATCGAAGCATCCGACGTTCGCCCGGCGGTGAAAGAGCAGATCGAATCACTGGGTGCAAAATTCATCGACGTGCCATATGAGACCGACGAGGAGCGAGAATGCGCCGAAGGTGTTGGCGGCTATGCCCGACCAATGCCGGCCAGTTGGATGCAGCGCCAGGCGCAGGCCGTGCACGAGCGCGCCAAGCAGGCCGATATCGTCATCACCACCGCGCTGATCCCCGGGCGCAAGGCGCCGACCCTGCTGAGCGCCGAAACAGTGGCGCAGATGAAGCCTGGCTCGGTGGTCATCGACCTGGCTGCAGCCCAAGGCGGCAACTGCCCGCTGACCGTCGCAGACCAGGTGGTGCAGGAGAACGGCGTGACCATCGTCGGCCCGACCAACCTGCCGGCCCAGGTGAGTGCCGATGCCTCGGCACTGTATGCACGCAACCTGCTGGACTTCATGAAGCTGCTGTTCGACAAGGATGGCGCGCTGATCATCAACCTCGAAGACGACATCGTCGCGGCCTGCCTGATGTGCCGTGATGGTCAGATCGTCCGCAAGAACGGCTAAGGAGCACGACAATGGAAGACATGCTGATTTCCCACGGCATCTACAACCTGATCATTTTCGTGCTGGCCATCTATGTGGGCTACCACGTGGTGTGGAACGTCACCCCGGCGCTGCACACCCCACTGATGGCGGTCACCAATGCCATCTCGGCAATCGTCATCGTCGGCGCCATGCTGGCCGCGGCCCTGACCGTGACCCCGGCCGGCAAGCTGATGGGCACCCTGGCTGTGGCCCTTGCCGCAGTCAACGTGTTCGGTGGCTTCCTGGTCACCCGCCGCATGCTTGAAATGTTCAAGAAGAAAACCAAGAACGAGGCGAAGAAGTAAGCATGAGCATGAATCTGGTAACGCTCCTCTACCTCGTCGCCTCGGTGTGCTTCATCCAGGCGCTCAAGGGCCTGTCGCACCCGACTACCTCGCGGCGCGGCAATCTGTTCGGCATGATCGGCATGGGGCTCGCCATCCTCACGACGGTCGGCCTCATTTATAAGCTTGGGGCTGAACTTGCCACAGCCGGTATCGGCTATGTCATCGTCGGCCTGCTGGTCGGCGGCACCGCCGGTTCGATCATGGCCAAGCGCGTCGAAATGACCAAAATGCCCGAGCTGGTCGCTTTCATGCACAGCATGATCGGCCTGGCCGCGGTGTTCATTGCCATCGCCGCCGTGCTGGAGCCACAGTCGATGGGCATTGTGGCTGCCATCAGCGATCCGATCCCCACCGGCAACCGCCTGGAACTGTTCCTCGGTGCTGCCATCGGTGCCATTACCTTCTCCGGTTCGGTGATCGCCTTTGGCAAGTTGTCGGGCAAGTACAAGTTCCGCCTTTTCCAAGGCGCACCGGTACAGTTCGCTGGCCAGCACAAACTGAACCTGATCCTTGGCCTGACCACCATCGCCCTTGGCCTGCTTTTCACTTTCACTGGCCACTACAGTGCCTTCACCCTGATGCTGGTCCTGGCCTTCATCATGGGTGTGCTGATCATTATTCCGATCGGCGGCGCCGACATGCCAGTGGTGGTGTCGATGCTCAACAGCTACTCGGGGTGGGCAGCGGCCGGCATCGGCTTCTCGCTGAACAACTCGATGCTGATCATCGCGGGTTCCCTGGTAGGTTCGTCCGGTGCCATCCTCTCGTACATCATGTGCAAGGCGATGAACCGCTCGTTCTTCAACGTCATCCTTGGCGGCTTCGGTGGCGATACCGACACTGGCGCGGCGCAAGGTTCGCAAGAACAGCGGCCGGTGAAGTCCGGTTCGGCTGACGATGCCACCTTCCTGCTCAGCAACGCCGACAGCGTGATCATCGTTCCGGGCTACGGCCTGGCGGTGGCCCGCGCACAACACGCGCTGAAAGAGCTGACCGAGAAGCTGACCCACAACGGCGTGACCGTGAAGTATGCGATTCACCCGGTGGCGGGCCGTATGCCCGGGCACATGAACGTACTGCTGGCCGAGGCTGAAGTGCCGTACGATCAGGTATTCGAGATGGAAGACATCAACGCCGAGTTCGGCCAGGCCGACGTGGTGCTGGTGCTGGGCGCCAACGACGTGGTCAACCCGGCGGCGAAGAACGATCCCAAGTCGCCAATCGCCGGCATGCCGATCCTCGAAGCGTTCAAAGCCAAGACCATCATCGTCAACAAACGCTCGATGGCCAGCGGCTATGCCGGCCTGGACAACGAACTGTTCTATCTGGACAAGACCATGATGGTGTTCGGTGACGCCAAGAAGGTCATCGAGGACATGGTCAAGGCAGTGGAGTGACACCCGCCGCTGCAAACCAGCTGATATAAAGGAGGCCCCGGTCAGAATCTGCCGGGGCTTTTCTTTTATTGATCCGGATCAACGGCTCAAATACAAGGCTTCTCATACGACCATGGTCGTGGGACGGCAATGGGCGAAATCTCTAGACTGCGCTGCAGTAGTTTCAGTAGCCCGAGATAACAATCCATGTACCGTGATCGTATCCGCTTGTCCTCCCTGCACAGCAAGGTAATGAGTGCGGCTGATGCCGCTGGTCTGATCGAGGACGGCATGACTGTCGGCATGAGCGGCTTCACCCGCGCCGGCGAAGCCAAGGCCGTACCGCATGCACTGGCCGAACGCGCCAAGCAATCGCCACTGAAAATCAGCCTGATGACCGGCGCCAGCCTGGGCAATGACCTGGACAAACAACTGACCGAGGCCGGTGTGTTGGCCCGCCGCATGCCGTTCCAGGTCGACAGCACCCTGCGCAAAGCCATCAATGACGGCCAGGTGATGTTCATTGACCAGCACCTGTCGGAAACCGTCGAGCAACTGCGCAACCAGCAGCTGAAGCTGCCGGACATCGCGGTCATCGAAGCTGTGGCCATCACCGAGCAAGGCCACATCGTGCCAACCACCTCGGTGGGCAACTCGGCCAGCTTCGCGATCTTCGCCAAGCAGGTGATTGTGGAGATCAACCTCTCGCACAACACCAACCTCGAAGGCCTGCACGACATCTATATCCCAACCTACCGTCCGACTCGCACGCCAATCCCGCTGGTCAAGGTAGACGACCGTATCGGCAGCACCGCGATCCCGATCGACCCCGCCAAGATCGTCGGTATCGTCATCAGCGACCAGCCAGACTCGCCGTCCACTGTGCTGCCGCCAGATGATGAAACACAGGGCATCGCCGACCACCTGATCAACTTCCTCAAGAAGGAAGTGGATGCAGGCCGTATGACCAACAAGCTCGGCCCGCTGCAAGCTGGCATTGGCAGCATTGCCAATGCGGTGATGTGCGGCCTGATCGAGTCGCCGTTCGAAGACCTGACCATGTACTCCGAAGTGCTGCAGGACTCCACCTTCGACCTGATCGACGCCGGCAAGCTTAGCTTCGCATCGGGCAGCTCGATCACCCTGTCAACGCGCCGCAATGCCGATGTGTTCGGCAACCTGGAGCGTTACAAGGACAAGTTGGTGCTACGCCCGCAGGAAATTTCCAACCACCCGGAAGTGGTACGTCGCCTGGGCATCATCGGTATCAACACCGCACTGGAGTTCGATATCTACGGCAACGTCAACTCCACCCACGTCTGTGGCACAAGGATGATGAACGGCATTGGTGGCTCCGGCGACTTCGCCCGTAACGCCCACCTGGCGGTGTTCGTCACCAAGTCGATTGCCAAAGGCGGGGCGATTTCCAGCGTGGTGCCAATGGTCAGCCATGTCGACCACACCGAGCACGACGTGGACATCCTGGTCACCGAGCAGGGCCTGGCGGACCTGCGTGGCCTGGCGCCGCGCGAGCGGGCGCGAGCGATCATCGACAACTGCGTGCACCCAGACTATCGCGCTGCGCTGAACGACTACTTCGACCGCGCCTGCCAGCGTGGCGGCCATACCCCGCACATCCTGCGTGAAGCCTTGAGCTGGCACGAAAACCTGGAAGAAACCGGGCGCATGCTGGCTAGCTGATCCAGATGTGGTACGGAACGGCGGCCCTGCCTCCGCTGTTCCGGCCTCTTCGCGGGCTTGCCCGCTCCCACAGGTGATGTGCAACCCTCAAGGGCAGCACTTTCCCTGTGGGAGCGGGCAAGCTCGCGAATGGGCCATAACAGTCACCCCCTTCTATCATTACACCTTTCCGCCATCAGCCGCACAATCTGTACTACTGTACTGGTGTTTTCAGACCTTCCCGACTGATAAATCCCCTTTCTCGAATCAAAGCGCACCAAAGAAGTGCGGACCAGTACAGTTGCGCCTATTTCGAGTGCAACAGTAGGGTTACACAGTTAACTGAGCCATCGTCTTTCAACTGAACTGTATCTACTGTTATGGACGACAGAGGAGGATCATTGGCATCAGTTAAATCACTACCTAATGCCGCCATAAGCGGAAGGATGAAGCATCATGGAACGTACCCTCAGTTCCGGTCTGGTTTTTGAAAGCAACGCCCAGCAATCCAACACCTCGCTGCCGCTGCGCGCATTGTCGACCCTGCTGCTGTGGCAGCGCCGTATGACCAGCCGTCGTCAACTGGCTCGCCTGGACTCCCGCCTGCTGGCAGACGCCGGTATCAGCGAGTCGCAGCGTTACGAAGAGCTGAGCAAGCCTTTCTGGCGCTAAGCTCCCGGCTTGCCGGCTTCGGCCGGCACCGTGAATTCCCCTAACCCGTTGCAGGTAACTGCAGCGGGTTTTTTATTGCCCGAGAGATACGCTGTAGAGCACTTCAGATCACGACCAGTACAGTTTTACAAATACAAAAAAATGCCTTAACAGTTGCCTGGCGTAGCACTCGTTATCATCCCTACGCAGCACTGCGTGATACGCTTGGCATAACCGTCTGCTGGAACCCGTTGTTGAAACGTACCGTGACGATCCCTGCAAACGTCCGATAAAGCAGAACCAACCTGACCCTACCCCAGGAGTCCACGATCATGTCCCGTAAACACCTGCTTGGCGCCGCCCTGCTGCTTGGCCTGGCTGGCACTGCCAATGCCACCAGTTTCGTTGTCACCACCGACGCGGTAGTGGGCGCCGTTGCTGCCTCCACCGACGCCACATCCGACGTGAGTTCTTCGTTCCGCGACGACAAGATCGTCCAGGCAGCCCGCGATGACGCAGCCAGCTTCGTCGGTACCCAGGGCGCTATCCGCGGCGCCCGACTGGAAAGCGCCTTTGTACACATCCGTTCGAACATGCCTGCCCTGCAAGCCAGCGATGCACAGCTGGCCCAGGCCATCCTGGCACTCTGATACACCCCATGCGAGACAGGTGCGTTGGCTTCTGCCCTCGCACCTGAGGTAGGCTTCGCCGTTCATTTTTCCAGCCTTCAAGAAAGCTCATGCGTTATCTGTTGCCGTTGCTGTTCGCCGCCGCAGGCATGGCCAGCGCCCATGCCATGGATACGACCACACAAAGCCTGGTCATCACCGGCTATGTCACCAGCCAGGTCACAGCCGCACCATTCGACCGCAAACTGGTCAGACAGGCCCGCGACGATGCCGCCGCATTCGTTGCCAGCGACGGCCTGATCCGTGGTGCACGCCTGGAAGCCGCCCTTGAATCATTACGCCACAATTGCGCACGGCATGCCGTCGGCGATCTGGAACTGGCGCAGGCAATTCTCGTCCAATAACTACATCTGACTCCCTGTATTTTTCGGAGATGCTCCATGCGTAAACCGCTGATTGCCGCTTCCCTCGGCATGCTGCTGCTGGCCGACCTGGCCCAGGCACAGACCCTGGTGGCCACCAGCAACATCATCGTGCGTGCCTTTGGCCGTTCGATCGACTTCACCTCAGACACCACCACCTCGATCCGCGACTCCAAAGTGGTGCGTGAAGCCCACGACGACGCTGCAAGCTTTGTCGCCAGCAACGGTGATATCCGCGGCGTCCAACTCGAGGCAGCCTTCAATACCCTGCGCGAGCGCGTACCGGAAGCGCGAGGCGCCAGCGACCAGGTGCTGGCTGAAGCCATACTCGCACTGTGACGCGCGTGCGCGCCTGGCTGCTCGGCTGCGCCCTGACGCTGCTCGGCACGCCCGCCTTGGCCGACCTGCAGCTTGAGCTGCAGTCGTCCGGCCTGGACCCGCAACAAGCACAAGCTTCCCAAGCCCTGCTCAACGAGGCCATGGGTAAGCTGCCACCGCGCTTCAAGCAACAGCTGGACCGTCGCGTGCGGGTCAGTTGGAGCGACAACATGCCTGCCGACGCCTATGGGCAGGCTTCACTGATATCCACCCTCGAGCTCAACCGCAGCTTGCTGACCAGCCTCACCGATGGCAGCGCCGCCACTGAGCGCACCGACCGCCCACATGGCACGGTGCGAGAAGAGCTGCTGGCCACCGTGCTGCACGAGCTCACCCATCTCTACGACCGTGCCCGCTTGTGGCCCAGCGTCGAGAGTTCGCTGATTGCACGCTGCAAGCGCCAGCAAGGCACGCTGGGCAAGGTCGGCCTGCCGGAAGAATGCCGCGGGCAGGCCGAGCGCCGCTTCACCCTGAGCGACGACCCACGCCTGCTCGACCTGGCCGGGTGGCAGCAGTACGTGGGCCGACGAGGCGAGCGCGAACAGCACAATGGCCAATTCGTGCGCAGCCCCGACAGCTATGAGTTGAGCAGCCCCAAGGAATACATCGCGGTCAACATGGAGTATTTCCTCCTCGACCCGAGCTACAGCTGCCGTCGCCCGGCGCTGTATCAGTACCTCCGCGAACACTTCGGCTGGGCACCCCAACAGGACACCTGTGCCAAAGGCCTGCCATTCATCAATGCCGGCAGCGACTTCGCCCGCCAGCCGCTAGGTGAAATCGACCCAGAGCGGGTCTACGAAGTGGACTATCTGCTGGCTGAAGCCAATCAGAACCTGGTCAGCCGCTGGGGGCACAGCATGCTGCGCCTGGTGATCTGCAAGCCGGGCCGACCACGCGGCCCAGACTGCCGCCTGGACCTTGATCAAAGCCTGGTGCTTTCGTACCGCGCCTTCGTCAACGACGTGCAACTCTCCAGCTGGGACGGCCTGGTCGGCAACTACCCGTCGCGGCTATTCGTGCTTCCGCTGGGCCAGGTGATCGACGAATACACCAAGACCGAGCTGCGCAGCCTGGCCTCGGTGCCCTTGAAGCTCAACCGCGACGAAATCGAGAACCTGGTGCGCCAGGCCGCCGAGATGCACTGGAGCTATGACGGCAACTACTGGTTCCTGTCCAACAACTGTGCAGTGGAGTCGTTGAAGCTGCTGCGCAGCGGCACCGCCAATCCACGCCTCAACGACCTGGACAGCATCATGCCCAACGGTTTGCTGGCCGTGCTCAAGGGCAGGGGGCTGGCAGATACCAGCGTGCTTGATAACCCGCGCGAAGCGTTACGCCTGGGCTACCGCTTCGATTCTTACCGCGACCGGTACCAGGCCATGTTCGAGGTGCTGAGAAAACAGTTGCCAATCAAGCAAGCTCTGGTTGAAGACTGGCTGGCCCTCAATGCCGAGCAGCGCCGTAGCTGGTTCGCCAAGGCTGACCTGCGCACCAGCGCGGCACTGCTTCTGCTTGAGCAGGCCAGCCTGCGCCGGCAGCTTCTGCTGGCCCAGGACGAGGTCAAGCAGCGTTACCTGAATGCCGCAGCCTTGAAGGATGGCAGCATCAACAAAGCTGATGCCACGCTCAAGCAAATGCTTGCCAACAGCGGTTTTCTCAGCCGCCCGGCAGAGCTGCTCGATTCCAAAGGCTACGGGCTGCCGCAGCCAGAAGAGCGCAAGCACCTGGAGCAGGTGAGCAGAGAGCGGCAGGCACAGCTGTTGCGCTTGAGCACCAGCCTGGACAAAGAGGTGAGGGCGCTGCTGGAGCCGTCGCGAGCCAAGGAAATTGCAGCGGTCGAGGCCAACGTGAAGCAGATCGGCGAGCACTTGCGGGCGTTGCACAAGGCTGCTGGTGGCCTGCAGTTGTGATGGATGACGGGCTGGCCCTTTCGCGGGCAAGCCCCCCCTACAGGCGCTCCTCATCTTCCGAGGGCAAATCCTCATCCAGATGCAACCAGGGCAACCGGCTGCCCACCCAGATATGCCGGTTGGCTCGTACCCGCTCAGGGTGATCCAGCGTGGCCACCGTCACATCGATCGTCTGCGGGCTATGCGTGGTCACCAGCGCCACATGCGCCCCACACTGCCCACAGAAGTAGCGGCTGCAACTGGCAGGCGCCACATAGCAGTTCGGCTCGCCCGTCAACCACTGGAACCCAGAACGGGGCAGGGTAAGCCAGGTGACCACCAGTCCACCGCTGACCCGCCTGCAGATCGAACAATGACAGTGGGCAATGTCCGTCAGGTTGCCCTCCAGTCGATAACGCAGGGCTCCACAATGGCAGCCACCTTCGGTTACATCCTGCATCACCTACCTCTCGTCACCTTTGCTTCAGCGAAAGCTGGCTGAAAGCTTGCCCTTTTAGGATAGCGCCCACTACCGGCACAAGACCGGTCAGCCAGGGCACCCGGTCAATACCGCGCCCGGCCCAATCAACAACAACAATGGTGATTCTGATGTATTCCTGTGCCCGCCTTTTCGTAGTCCCCCTCCGCATGCTCCCCGCACAGCGCCCTACGCGCTGATACGCCCGAATCGACTGTTCTTTCGCCGCGCCACGCCTGGAGTATTGCCATGCTGACCTTCCTCGGCTTTGCCATGGTCATCACGTTCATGTACCTGATCATGACCAAGCGCCTTTCGGCCTTGATCGCGCTGATTCTGGTACCGATCCTGTTCGCCCTGTTCGGTGGTTTTTCCGCCAAGATCGGCCCCATGATGCTAGAGGGCATCAGCAAGCTCGCACCTACCGGCGTGATGCTGATGTTCGCCATCCTCTATTTCGCCCTGATGATCGATTCCGGCCTGTTCGACCCGGCCGTTCGCAAGATCCTCAAGCTGGTCAAGGGCGATCCGCTGAAAGTCTCGGTCGGTACCGCTGTACTGGCCCTGGTGGTCTCGCTCGACGGTGACGGAGCCACCACCTACATGATCTGCTGCGCCGCCATGCTGCCGATGTACAGCCGCCTGGGCATGAGCCCGCGGATCATGGCCGGCCTGATCATCCTCGCCGGCGGCGTGATGAACATGACCCCCTGGGGTGGGCCGACCGCGCGTGCTGCCAGCGCCCTGCACGTAGACCCGTCAGACATCTTCGTGCCGATGATCCCGGCCATGCTGTTCGGTGTGTTGGCGATCCTGGCCATTGCCTACATGTATGGCAAGCGTGAGCGTGCCCGCCTGGGCGAACTGCATCTGCCTACCGACGACATCGACCACAGCGAAATCACCGTCTCGCAGTACCCGGACGCACGCCGGCCCAAGCTGCTGTACTTCAACGGTGCCCTGACCGCCGCCCTGATGGTCGCGCTGATCGCCGGCCTGCTGCCGCTGCCAGTGCTGTTCATGATTGCCTTCAGTATCGCCATGATCGTCAACTACCCGTGCCTGCAACAGCAGAAGGACCGCATCGCCGCCCACGCCGGCAGCGTACTGGCCGTGACCGGGCTGATCTTCGCCGCCGGCATCTTCACCGGCATCCTGTCCGGCACCGGCATGGTCGACGCCATGTCCAAGAGCCTGCTGGCGGTCATCCCCGAGGCACTGGGCCCATACTTGGCCGTAATCACTGCGATCGTGAGCATGCCGTTCACCTTCTTCATGTCCAACGACGCGTTCTACTACGGCGTACTGCCGGTGCTGGCCGAGGCCGCCAGCCACTATGGCATCACCCCGGTGGAAATGGCCCGTGCGTCGATCGTCGGGCAGCCGGTACACCTGCTCAGCCCGCTGGTACCCTCCACCTACCTGCTGGTGGCCCTGGCCGGTATCGAGTTCGGCGATCATCAGCGCTTCACGCTCAAGTGGGCAGTGCTGGTATGCCTGTGCATAATGCTCGGCGCACTGCTGATGGGGATTTTCCCGCTGTTCAGTAGTCTTTAATACATCCGTATCACGTACGCGACGCGCCCTGACCGGGGCGCGTTGCCATTACCGCTCGAAGGAAAATACATGGAATGGCTGACCAGCCCGGAAATCTGGGTTGCCTTTTTCACCCTTACCGCGCTTGAGATCGTCCTCGGTATCGACAACATCATCATGATCTCGATTCTGGTCAGCCGCATGCCCAAGCACATGCAGCCACGCACCCGGATCTTCGGCCTGGCCCTGGCCATGGTCACCCGTATCATGCTGCTGCTGTCGATTACCTGGGTGATGCGCCTTACCGCAGACCTGTTCGTGGTCTTTGGCCAAGGCATCTCCGGGCGTGACCTGATCCTGTTCTTCGGTGGCCTGTTCCTGCTATGGAAGAGCTCGCAAGAGATCTACCACGGCCTGGAAGGCGAGGACGAGAACGCAGAGGAGCCCAAAGGCGCAGGTGGCAAGTTCTTCTACACCATCATCCAGATCGCCATCATCGACATCGTGTTCTCGCTGGACTCGGTGATCACCGCTGTGGGCATGGTTTCCCACGTACCGGTGATGATCGCCGCCATCGTCGTGGCCGTGCTGGTGATGATGCTGTGCGCCGGCGCCATCAGCAATTTCATCGACAAGCACCCGTCGCTGAAGATGCTCGCGCTGTCGTTCCTGATCGTGGTCGGTACTGTACTGATCGCTGAAGCGTTCGATGTGCATGTGCCGAAGGGCTATGTCTACTTCGCCATGGCCTTCTCGCTGGGGGTGGAAGCCATCAACATACGCATGCGCACCGCCATGGCCCGCAAGGAAGGCAAAGATCATGAACCGGTGAAACTGCGCAAGGACATTCCGGGTCAATAAGGCCAAGGAAGTGCTGCACAACAAGGGCCCTTCGCAGGGCCCTTTTTCATGCCTTTTTTCTGTGCGTTTTTTCCTGCGCGTTGTCACTGTGGAGGCTTGCCCGCGAAGCGGCCCCGCCAGGCCGTCATTCGTTTCAAGATCTGTTTCAAATAAATGACTGCCATGCGAAGCTGGCGACAGCTTGGCAAAACAGCTAAAGCTTTGAGTGAGCACCGAAAATTCTTCAAACGCTCACGTTTCTTTTCTTGGCCCGATGGGCCTATGCAACAGGGGGCCTTCGCCATGCTGACCCTGCTCAACCTGCTCTCGGCCGTGACGCTTCTGGTCTGGGGTACCCACATTGTGCGTACCGGCATCCTTCGGGTATTCGGTTCGAACCTGCGACGCATCATCAGCCAGAACATGGACAAGCGCCCGCTGGCATTCATCGCCGGTATTCTGGTCACAGCCATGGTTCAAAGCAGTAACGCCACGGCCATGCTGGTCACCTCTTTCGTCGGCCAAGGCCTGATGGCCATGACCCCGGCCTTGGCGATCATGCTGGGTGCCGACGTGGGTACCGCACTGATGGCCCGGGTACTGACCTTCGACCTGTCCTGGCTGTCGCCGCTGCTGATCTTCCTTGGCGTGATCTTCTTCCTTTCGCGCAAGCAGACACGGGCCGGCCAACTGGGCCGAGTAGGCATCGGGCTTGGCCTGATCATCCTGGCACTTGAGCTTATCGTGCAGGCAGCCGCGCCGATCACCCATGCCCAGGGCGTGAAAGTGCTGTTTGCCTCACTGACCGGCGACATCATGCTCGACGCTCTGGTCGGGGCAATGTTCGCCATGATTTCCTATTCCAGTCTGGCCGCCGTTCTGCTCACAGCGACACTGGCCGGCGCCGAACTGATCAGCTTGCCGGTAGCCATCGGGCTGGTGGTCGGCGCCAACATCGGCAGCGGGCTGCTGGCCTTCATCAGTACCAGCATGCAGAACGCCGCCGGGCGTCGGGTGGCCTTGGGCAGCCTGCTGTACAAGCTGATCGGCCTGGTGCTGATCATCCCTGTGCTGCACCCGCTGGTGGCATGGATGGACTCGCTGAGTTTCAGCCCGCAGGAGCTGGTCATCGGCTTTCACCTGCTCTACAACACGCTGCGCTGTCTGATCATGCTGCCCACAGTCAAACCGATGGGTCGGCTGTGCAACGTCCTGCTGCCTGAACGGGAAAACGGCAATGGTCAGGTCCGCCCCCGTCACCTTGATGCCTCGGCCCTGGAAACGCCCAGCCTGGCGCTGGCCAACGCCGCCCGCGAAACGCTGCGCCTGGGGGATATCGTCGACAGCCTGCTCGAAGCGATGCTTGGAGCCCTGCGTGGCACCCAGACCGCCTTGCCACAGCAAGTTCGCGCCTTGGGCGAAGACGCCGAAGCCCTGTACAGCGCAATCAAGCTGTACCTGGCGCAGATGTCACGGGAAGACCTCAGCGAACAGGACAACCGCCGCTGGGCCGAAATCATCGAGCTGGCAATTAACCTCAAACTCGCCTGTGACCTGATCGAACGCATGCTGCGCAAGGTCCAGCAGCAGAAAACCAGCCAGCGTCGGGAATTTTCCCAGGTAGGCCTGGAAGAGCTGACCGGCCTGCAGGAGCAATTGCTGGCCAATCTGCGCCTGGGCCTGTCGGTGTTCCTCAGTGCCGACCCGGAAAGCGCCCGCTTGCTGCTGCGGGAAAAACGCCGGTTCCGTGCCCAGGAACGGCGCCTCGCACACGCCCATGTCAGCCGCCTGCAGCGCAAGGTCGTGCAAAGTATCGAGACCAGTTCGCTACACTTGGAGCTGATCGCCGACATGAAGCGGTTGAACTCTTTGTTCTGTAGCAGTGCCTATGTGGTACTGGGCGGCTCGGACACCGGAGGGCTGATGCTCGACAGTGTGCCCGATGAAGCCCGCCAGCCGTGATTTCTCCTAGCTGAGGACCCTCGCTCGCCCATGCGTTGCCTGATGTTCGTTTGCCTGCTGATCTGCAGCCTGCCCTCGTTCGCCCTCGACCGCTCGCGGGTTGAAGGCTACCTGTTGCCTAATGGTCTGCAGGTCATCCTGAAAAACGGCTACGAACGGGACCATGTGGCGATTCGTCTAGTGGTCGGCGTGGGCCTGGATGATTTCGACTGCGAGCAGAAAGAGCTGCCACACCTGCTTGAGCACCTGTTGTTCAGTGGCATCGACGAAACAGGCGAAGGCGGGCTGGAAGAGCGCCTGCAAGCGCTCGGCGGCGAGTGGAACGCCTATACCAGCAGTGCCGACACCACCTTTGTCATCGAGGCCCCGGCGCGCAACCAGCGCAAGGTCCTCGACCTGCTGTTGGCAGTCATCCGCGATACCACCATCGACGCCAAGGCCTTGACCACCGCCAAGCGCATCATAGAGCGCGAGGATGGCGGCCACTATGGCCACCTGCAGCGCTGGCTCGACCGCCAGGATATCGGCCATCCGGCCAACGACCAGCTGGCCACCGAGCTGGGTCTGAAATGCCCGGAGCGCTCCAACCTCGACGACATGACCTTGGAGCAAGTTCAGGCGTTGCGTGACCGCTGGTACGCGGCCAACAACATGACCCTGATCATGGTCGGTGGCCTCGATCGCCTGCTTCCGGCCTATCTGGAGCGGTCGTTCGGCGAACTGCCCGCCACTGAACCCGAAGAGCGCCGCAACCTTGAAAGCATCAGCCAACAGGCCGAACAGCGTCGCAACCTGACCCGCGGCTGGCTGGGTGATAGTGTCAAATTGCACTGGCTGTTCATCGAGCCGGTGCTGGACAACGACCATCAAGCCACCCTCGACCTGCTTTCGCGCTACCTGGACTGGGCGCTGTACGACCAGCTGCGTCTGCGCAACGGGCTGTCCTACGGCCCCTCCGTGCAACGTGAAAGCTTTGGCGACACCGGCCTGCTCAGCCTCAATGCAGACCTTGAGCGCGATGACATCGACAAGGCTGTCAAGGTGATGCAGGCCCTGTTCGACCACCTGCGTAAGGAAGGCCTGGACCCGGACACCTTCGCCCGCATCAAGGAAGCCAGCATCGCCAAGGAAAGCTGGAGCACCCAAGGCAACAGCGCCTTGGCCGACTACTACTGGGGGGCGCTGAACGACTATACCGACGGGCGCTTTGCCAGCCCGGTGCGCAAGCTGCGCCAGGTCAGCCTGGAACAGGCCAACGAGGCACTGAAGGATCTACTCAAGGAAGATGGCTATGTGCGCGTCGAAAAGCCGTTGCTAGGCTATGACGAGCTTTACGGGCTGATGGCCTTGCTTGTGGGGCTGTGCCTGGCGGCGGGGCTGTTGCGCTGGCGGCGGCATGGGCCTGAACGGCCCAGTGGTGCTACACGGCAGCGGTAAATCGGCGGTATCCTTTTGCCAGTACCGACCCTTTCGCAGGCTTGCCCGCGAAGAGGCTGGCACAGCCACCTCACTTTTCTGTTGTAGCCCCCAATGCCCCAAATCCCCCATATCGTCCAGCGCGTCATCGAACTCCTCAAGCGCTACCCCGGCATCATTGCGCTCGGCGGTTTCCTCTCCGGTATCGGCAGCTTCATCCTGGTCGACCGCCAGGCTGGCCTGGCCAGCTGGGTCGCCGTGCTCATGCTGGTCAGCTGGGTCTGGCTGATGCTGGAGAACACCCTCACCGGGCTGTTCGCGCGCACGTTCAACCGCGAGATCCCTCAGCCGCTGCTGCGCTATGCAACGCAGATGATCCACCAGGAAACGCTGTTCTTCGTGCTGCCGTTCTTTTTCATCACCACCACCTGGAACAGCGGTCAGCTGGTGTTCACCGGCTTGCTCGGCGCCGCCGGCCTGGTTTCGATCACCGACCCGCTGTACTACAAGTGGCTGGCACCACGGCGCTGGCTATTCCTGGCGCTGCATACCCTGACGTTGTTTGCCGCTCTGCTGACCGCGCTACCGATCATCCTGCACCTGACCACCGCACAAAGCTTCAAGCTGGCCCTGATCGCAGCCATGGCCCTGTCATTCCCCAGCCTGGCCAGCAGCTTCCCGATCAACAACTGGCGCCGCGCCGTGGCTCTGGTGCTGGTTACCCTGTCGGTCGGTGCCGGTGGCTGGCTGCTGCGCTCCTGGGTACCGCCGGCAACCCTGTGGATGACCGAGGTGGCGGTGAGTACCGAAGTCATGAACCGCCAACCGGGCGACTCGCTGGACGAAATTGCCGCCAGCCGCATTCGCAGCAGTGGCCTGTATGCCTACACCGCCATCAACGCGCCACGCGGCCTGAACGAGCGGATCTACCACGTGTGGCAGAAGGACGGCCAAGAGGTCGACCGCATTGCCCTGGACATCCACGGCGGGCGCAAGGAAGGCTATCGGGCCTGGACCCACAAGCAGAACTTCCCACCCAACCCGGTAGGCAAGTGGCAGGTGAGGGTGCTGACCGAGGATGGGCAAGTGATTGGCGTGCTGCGCTTCAAGGTGGTCAATGATGCACCCGCGGGTAGTTGACCCCCTGCCTTGCGCATGAGCAGCCTTGTGCTGCGAAAGGGCCGGTACAGCACACCACTTCCGTGGGCACTTACGAGCTCTTCGCAGCACAAGCCTGCGCCAAGGCACTGCTACCAAGCGCACACACAGCACATAATCACCAAACAGCCCATGCCCCCTGCGCTATGATCAGCCCCTAAGCCTTAGCGCCGAGTCAATTGCATGGAGCCTATGACCACCCCTAGCGCCACCCTGGACACCAGCTGCCAACCGGCCTGCCTGCGTATTACCGGTGACTGGACCCTGGCACACTACGCCAACCTCAAGCGCGAGAGCGAGCGCCTGCGCACGCAGTGCGCTGCCAACACGATCGCCGACCTCAGCCAGCTGGGCCGCCTGGACACCGCCGGTGCTTCGCTGCTGGCCGAACTGCTAGGCTCCGAGCGCCTGTCGCGCTGCACCCACGCGCTGCCTGAAGCCAGCCAGGCGCTGCTGAAGAATGTCTACTGTTCGGTCCAGGATTACTGCATCCCGGTCAAGGAGCCCGAGCGCAATGTGCTGTTGTTGCTGCTGGAGCGCATCGGCTGCGCCGTCGGCACGCTGTGGCAGGACAGCATGCAACTGCTTGGTTTCGTTGGTGTGATTCTAGAAACCCTGCTGCGCCGCGCCTTCCAGCCACATCGCTGGCGCTTCACTCCTGTGGTGGCACACATTGAACAGACCGGCCTGGATGCCGCGCCCATCGTTGCGTTGCTGACCTTTCTGGTGGGCGCCGTAGTCGCTTTTCTCGGCGCCACGGTGCTGGCCGACTTCGGCGCGACCATTTTCACCGTCGACCTGGTTGCGTTCTCGTTCCTGCGCGAGTTCGCCGTGCTGCTGACCGCCATTCTCATGGCCGGCCGCACTGCCAGCGCGTTCACCGCGCAGATCGGCTCGATGAAGGCCAACGAAGAAATTGACGCCATCCGCACGCTGGGCCTCAACCCCATGGAACTGCTGGTGGTGCCGCGGGTACTGGCCCTGCTGATTTCGCTACCGTTGCTCACCTTTGTCGCGATGATCTGCGGCATCGTTGGCGGTGCGGTGGTATGCGCCCTGACGCTGGATATTTCGCCGGCCATGTTCCTGTCGCTGCTGCAAAGCGACATTGGCGTGCAGCACTTTCTGGTAGGCCTGGCCAAGGCACCGTTCTTCGCCTTCCTGATCGCCGCCATCGGCTGCCTGGAAGGCTTCAAGGTCAGCGGCAGCGCCGAGTCGGTGGGGGCACACACCACCTCGGCAGTGGTGCAGTCGATTTTTGTGGTCATCGTGCTGGATGCGGTGGCAGCGCTGTTCTTCATGGAGATGGGCTGGTGAGTGGCCAGGATTGCGTAATCGAAGCCCGCGGCATCTGCAACCGCTTCGGCCGCCAGGTGGTACATGAAAACCTAGACCTTGACCTGTACCGCGGCGAAATCCTCGCCGTGGTAGGCGGCTCAGGCAGCGGCAAGTCGGTGCTTCTGCGCAGCATCATTGGCCTGCGCCGGCCCAATGAAGGGCAGATCAAGGTGCTCGGCCAGGACCTGACCGGCCTGCGCGAAGAACAGCGTTCACTGGTCGAGCGGCGCTTTGGCGTGCTGTTCCAGAAGGGGGCGCTGTTCTCTTCGCTGACGGTGACCGAAAACGTGGCCTTGCCGCTGATCGAGCACGCCGGGCTGTCGCGCAATGATGCCGAGCACTTGGCCGGGGTGAAACTGGCCCTTGCCGGGTTGCCGATCTCGGCTGCCGACAAGTACCCGGCCTCGTTGTCGGGGGGCATGATCAAGCGCGCAGCGCTGGCCCGCGCCCTGGCCCTGGACCCGGACATCCTGTTCCTCGACGAACCCACGGCTGGCCTGGACCCGATCGGTGCCGCGGCATTTGACCAGTTGATCCTTACCCTGCGCGATGCTCTGGGGCTGTCGGTGTTCCTGATCACCCACGACCTCGACACCCTGTACACCATCACCGACCGCATCGCGGTGCTGTCGCAAAAGAAAGTCCTGGTGGCCGGCCCGCTGGCCGAGGTCGAGAAGACCAACGACACCTGGATCCAAGAATACTTTCACGGCCCTCGCGGGCGCGCCGCCGAACAGGCTGCCACCCGTGCCGGGCAGGAGCGCTGAGCAATGGAAACCCGAGCCCATCACGTCCTCATCGGCCTGGTCACCGTTCTGGTGGTGGCCGGGGCCATGCTGTTCGGCCTGTGGCTGGCCAAGTCCAGTGTCGACGACGCCTTCAAGGATTACGAAGTAGTGTTCAACGAAGCCGTGTCTGGCCTTTCCCGAGGCAGCACGGTGCAGTACAACGGCATCAAGGTGGGCGACGTGTCGACCCTGCGTCTGGACCCGAAAGACCCGCGCCGGGTATTGGCACGGGTGCGCCTGAGCGCCGATACCCCGGTGAAGGAAGACACCCAGGCCAAGCTGACCCTGGCCGGCGTCACCGGCAACTCATTCATCCAGCTCAGTGGCGGCACGCCGCAAAGCCCCGAGCTTAAAGGCAAGGATGGCAAGCTGCCGGTGATCATCGCTTCGCCATCGCCAATCTCGCGCCTGCTCAACGACAGCAGCGACCTGGTGACCAACATCAACATGCTGCTCCATAACGCCAACCAGATGTTCTCTGAGGACAACATAGGCCACCTCAGCAACACGCTGGCCAACCTCGACAAGACCACCGGCGCCTTTGCCGGCCAGCACGGCAGCATCGCCGAGGCCATCGAACAGCTGGTAAAGGTGGGTAATCAGGCCAGCGCCACCCTGGCCGAAACCCAGGCGCTGATGCGCAATGCCAACGGCCTGCTGGGTAGCGAAGGCAAACAGGCGATCGGTAGCGCCGAACAGGCCATGCAGTCACTGGCCCAAAGCACGGCAACCATCAATAGCCTGCTCAAGAACAACAGCGAGGCTATCGGTGACGGCGCCCAGAGCCTGAACCAGCTCGCCCCGGCCATTCGTGAACTGCGCGAAACCCTTAACGCGCTCAAAGGCATTTCCCGGCAACTGGAGGCCGACCCGAGCGGCTACCTGCTTGGCCGCGACAACAACAAGGAGTTCCAGCCATGAATCTGTCGCTGCGCCTGCTGACCCTGGCGGCCTCGATGAGCCTGGTCAGTGCCTGCTCGATCCTGCCGAAGAGCGAACCTGTGGACCTTTATCGCCTGCCGGTAAACCAGCCCAGCCGCACAGCCCCGCCGCTGGAGTGGTCATTGCGCCTGAACAAGCCGCTGGCCAGTGAAGTGTTGGCCGGGCCGCGCATTGCCGTCATTCCCCAAGGCGATGTGATAAGCAGTTACAAGGGCGCACGCTGGAGCGATGCGGCTCCGGTGCTGCTGCGCAACCGCCTGCTTGATGGATTCCAGCGTGACGGCCAGGTGCAGCGCCTGAGCGCTGACGACAGTAACCTGCAAGCCGACTACGAGCTGGCTGGCGAGCTGCAGGCGTTTCAGAGTGAGTACCGCCCGGGCGGGGCGGTGGAGGTGGTGATCCGCTACGATGCGCGTCTGGTTAAGGGGCGCGACCAGCGCATCCAGGCCAGCAAGCGCTTCGAGATTCGCCAGCCGCTTGCCGACAAGCAAGTGTCAGCGGTAGTCGCCGGCTTTGGTCAGGCCAGCGACCAGCTGGTGGGGCAGGTGGTGAGCTGGACCATTGCCCAGGCCAACCAGGCACAGCTGAAGGTTCAGGCGAAGAACCAGTAGCAGACGAAGATCGCCGCGACCACCCCTGAAAACTCGGCCAGCAGTGCGCAACCGACCGCATGGCGCACGCGCTGGATGCCCACGGCACCAAAGTACACGGCCAGTACATAGAAGGTGGTTTCGGTGCTGCCCTGAATCGTCGCCGCCACCAAGGCAGGGAAACTGTCCACGCCCTGGGTCTGCATGGTCTCGATCAGCATTGCCCGCGCTGCGCTGCCAGAGAACGGCTTGACCAGCGCGGTGGGCAAGCCCTCGACGAAGCGCGTGTCCAGGCCCATCCAGTTCACCGCATGGCGAATACCGTCCAGGGCCAGCTCCAGGGCACCAGAGGCGCGCAGCACACCCACCGCCACCAGCATCGCCACCAGGTAGGGCAGCAGGCTCTTGGCCACATCGAAGCCTTCCGTGGCGCCTTCGACAAAGGCTTCATACACCTTCACCCGTTTCAGGGCGCCCACCACCAGGAACAGCATGATCACGCCAAACAGCGTGAGGTTGCCCATGAGCGACGACAGACTGGCCAGCGCGGCGGCCGACAGGGTGCCAAGAAAAGCCATGAAGCCTCCCAGCAGCAAAGCGCCGGGGATGAAGTAGGCAAGCACCACCGGGTCCCACAGACGCAAACGCTGCATCACTGCCACCGACAGCAGACCTACCAGGGTCGAGACGCTGGTCGCTAGCAGGATTGGCAGAAACACCATGGTCGGGTCTGGTGCGCCTTGCTGCGCCCGGTACATGAAGACGGTTACCGGCAGCAGGGTCAGCGACGAGGCGTTGAGCACCAGGAACAGGATCTGCGCGTTGCTCGCGGTGGTGCTGCCAGGGTTCAGCTCCTGCAGCGCGCGCATGGCCTTCAGGCCAATCGGCGTAGCGGCGTTGTCGAGTCCCAGGCCGTTGGCGGCGAAGTTCATGGTAATCAGGCCCAGGGCCGGGTGGCCGGGCGGCACCTCCGGCATCAGGCGGGCGAACAGCGGGCCTAGCACCTTGGCCAGCCACTCGACGATACCGGCCTTCTCGGCGATCTTCAGAAAGCCCAGCCAAAGGGTCAGTGTGCCGAACAGCAGCACCATCACCTCGACCGACAGCTTGGCCATGGCGAAGATGCTTTCGACCATTGCCGCGAAGATGCCTGCGTTGCCACCCACCAGCCATTGGGCCATGGCGGACACCGCCGCCACCAGGAAAAAGCCGAGCCAAAGGCCGTTGAGCATCCGTATGTTCCCCCTGAAAAGTGCCCGAATAATAGCGTATCGCAGCCTGTGACTGGCGATCGCGAGCCTTTGTAGGCGCGGCTCAAGATCTCGCAGATAACAAAAAGCCCCGACAAGTCGGGGCTCTTGGTCAAACAGCCATCAGGCTCAGCGCTTGGCGGTTTCGCCAACCACTGCAGCTTCCTGCTTCTCGGCCAGCAGCGAGGCGTAGTACTGCTCGCCCTTGACCGCGTCGTACATGCCTTCCCAGCGAGCAATGACCAATGCAGCCAAGGCGTTGCCCACAACGTTCAGCGCAGTTCGGGCCATGTCCATGATGCGGTCCACGCCAGCGATGAAGGCCAGGCCTTCCAGCGGAATGCCCACGCTGCCCAAGGTGGCCAGCAGTACCACGAACGATACGCCCGGCACACCCGCGATACCTTTGGAAGTGACCATCAGGGTCAGTACCAGCAGCAGCTGCTGGCTCCACGACAGGTCGATACCGTACAACTGGGCAATGAAGATCGCCGCGATGCTCTGATACAGGGTCGAACCGTCGAGGTTGAACGAGTAGCCGGTCGGTACCACGAACGAGCAGATCGACTTTGGCGCACCGTACTTCTCCATCTTCTCGATCACCCGCGGCAGCACGGTTTCCGAGCTGGAGGTGGAGTAGGCCAGGATCAGCTCATCTTTCATGATGCGCATGATCTTGATCACCGAGAAGCCGAACAGGCGGGCAACCAGGCCCAATACCATGAAGGCGAAGAAGGCGATGGCGAAGTACACCAGCAGCACCAGCTTGGCCAGCGGCAGCAGCGAGCTGAAACCGAAGTTGGCCACGGTCACGGCAATCAGGGCGAACACGCCGATCGGGGCATAGTTCATGATCATGTGAGTGACCTTGAACATGGTTTCCGAAACAGCCTGGAAGGTACGAACCAGCGGGTCACGCAGCTCTGCCTGCAGGCTCGACAGACCCAGGCCGAACATCACCGAGAAGAAGATGATCGGCAGCATTTCGCCACGCATCAGCGCTGCGAAGATGTTCGACGGAATCAGGTTGAGCAGGGTTTCGATGAACGCGTGCTCATGCTGCACTTCGGCCGCTGTCGCCTGGTACTTGGAGATGTCCACCGTGCCCAGGGTGCTCATGTCGATGCCGGCACCTGGATGGAACAGGTTGGCCAGCACCAGGCCTACGACGATGGCGATCGTGGTCACCACTTCGAAGTAGATGATGGTCTTCAGGCCGATGCTGCCCAGTTTCTTCGCGTCGCCAACACCGGCGATACCCACGATCAGCGACGAAATCACGATCGGGACGACGATCATCTTGATCAGGCGGATGAAGATGTCACCAGCGGGCTGAAGGACGTTGCTGATCCACCATGCCTTTTCTGCACTGAAATGATTCAGTAGCGCGCCGATTGCAACACCCAGGACCAGACCGATGACGATCTGCCAGGCGAGGCTCAGTTTTGCCTTCTTCATGTCTTTACCCTTTGTTTTAGTGGTCATGGCACCTGGCGGAAACACGCGTAACAGCGCCATAGGCAAGGTCACGGGCAGTAAGGGTTCCGTCAGGCGACGTCATGTAAGGACACCGCAGGCGAGCGACCGGGCGCTCTGGCCAGCGAAAAAGGCGGCAACTATTGCGACGGCAAGGGGCGAAAGCTAATGCCTGAAACGCATAGCCCATGCCGTTTATGCATACTGTTTTCGACCTAGCCGGCAGCTTCGCAAGTGCTTGATTTATAACATTCGGAATCCCGAACAAGACCAAACCGCCATATTTCGGCAGATTTGGCGGGACAGGTAGTACATGAAAGATGGCCTGTTCGACAATCCGAATGGCGTAAATGCCACTTGTAGCAGCACCAAGAAGGTCGAAAAAAATTTGATGTACGGTCGAGACAAAATGTGTCCCAGGGGAAAAAACGCGCAAGGGAAGCGACGTTTCCTACATGGCTCCTCGGAAGTCAGGTCTGGCAAGGCATCCCTGTGACACCGCCGACCTGAGGCTTCCGATTCCGCCTTTCCTGACCCGGCCCATTACTGGAGGCACTCCCTGTACCCCTAGGCCACTCCGATCCTGCAACAATCAGAACAGCCCGACCCCTTGGTCATGTGCTACCCCTCCTCGGGGCGGCGCATCATAGAAGGCTGAACTATAGAAAGCTTCAGCTTCTATTACGTGACAGTGAGTGACCTTTCATCCGTGCCGGCAATAATGCTCAGTACCAGTTCGGGTCACGTTTGAGCTGCTCCTGCAGCATTGCCTTCATGCCGTCGTCAGGTTTGCCCAGCCAGCGGTACTGCGCATGACGGGTGGGCGACTTGTCGCTCGGCAAACCTTCGGGTACCTCCACGAGCATTCCGTAGGCATCATCCTTGTCCCAACTGAACGCCACGATCAGCCGCTTGTAGGTACAGTTGTCCTGTTTTTCGCACAGCGGGCCGACCAGGTATTTGTCGCCGTCTTCCGTAACGGCAGACATCTGCTCCTGGGCACTGCCGGTCAGATTGACCACCCAATCGGGCAGGCGTTCCTCGCCTTCGAGGGTGTCCTGCCAGGTTTCCCGGTACTCCGGGTCCGACCCGAGCAACTGGTCGACCCGAACTTGACCGTCATTGGCCGCCATGGCCGCCGCGCTGCCGCCCAGCAACAGGGCGGCGACCACGGCTGAACGAAGCTTCCTGCTCATCTTCAACCTCGTCCGCGTCCAAAGAAGAAGGAGGCTACAAACAATACCAGGAAGACAATGAACAGGATCTTGGCGATACCTGTAGCAGCGCCCGCGATACCACCGAAGCCCAATACGGCGGCGACAATGGCGATGATGAGGAAAGTGATAGCCCAACTCAGCATGGTAGTTCTCCTTTCTTTTTGCGGAATCGATCCGGCCGCCTGGTCAGAAAACCCAGCGTTCCTGGGGAACAACTTTTTCCACAGTGGCCGGTGAGGCAATGGCCTGGCCAGCTGGCTGCCAGTCAGCAGCCTTGACCAAGGTGTTGGCACGGGTTGCCTGAATCTGCGTCAACAGGGCAGTCTGAGCTGCCACTTGCTCAGCCAGACGCGCCGTCTGCACGCTGTAATAGAAGAGGCCAGCGGCCAAGGTCAGCAGCATCGCCATGCCGAGTGTCAGCATCTGGCGCAAAGGCAGTGCGGCGCTCTGCGAGCGGTTGACGGATTGGCGGTTCATGCTGGCTCTCCTGCTGTAATTTTTGTTCAACCTGAACAGGTAATTGCAGCCTGCATGCCAGCCTTTTGATTTAAATAAAATCCTTATAAATCAATGACTTAACGAATAAACGAATGCATCGTGAGGACGTATCCTGCACGATGGCGCCTGTACGGTCGTGCGAATTGCACGATCAGCCTTCAACCTTGGTCGCCACCTTCAGCAGGTCAGCGTCCACGCCCCGTACGCCGATGATCTGCCGGGCGATCTCCACGGCGATGGTTTTCTGCTCCGCGCTAACCACTTCGCCCGAGAGCCGCACCATGCCTGCTTCGCTGGCCACCTTCAGGTTCAGGCCATCGAGGTTGCGACTGAAGCGATAGCTGCTCTGGATCTTGTCGACGATCCAGCTGTCGCTTGGCTGCGGCCCGGTTGGCGCACCCGCCGGCGTTTCTCGCGCCTTGGCCATGGCAGCGGTATCGAGGCTGACCAGGTTGTTGACCAAGTACACGCCGTCGGTGGTACGCGCTACCACGCCCGCCAACTCCTTGGCTTCGGCACTGTCGACCTTGCCACGCAACGTCACCACACCTTCACTGCTTTGTACTTCTATCGGGGCCTTTTCGGTGGTACGGCTCCACAACAGCCGAGCACGGATCACCGCCGCCAGGGTCACATCCTCCAGGCGCTGGGCGTAGGCACGCAGCTCCAGTGGACGCTCCACCAGTTGGGTATTGACCTGCAGCAGGTTCTCCACCTGTTCGATGCCCCGGGTAGCGCGGGCCACGTCCTCGGCCAGCTGCCGCTCGACCTCGTTCTCCACCTCACCGGAAAGCCGCGCCTGCTTGCCGTCCACTTCAACCTTGATACGAAATGAATCAAGCATGCGGTTCAGTGATAAAGCGGTTTGCAGGGCGCCTTCCAGGCGCGCGTCCTGCACAGGGTCGGCGAATGCCGGGGTAACCATGGGTAGCAGGGTGGCGGCCAAAACGGCGGTACGCAGGGAAAAGGGCATGGCAGTGCCTCCTTCGTGGGCAAAATCTGAAAAACATCGCAACCAATGTGCCAGCGCGTGTCTCTAAGCAAATCATTGAAGAATCACGGCTTGTAGACATCGTTCGGCCACTGGCTAGCATGCAAAGGACAGAATCCTTCAGAATTGACCATGCAACTTGCCCGATTTTTCCCACACTAAATAAAGATCTTTCCCTAAGGAGCACAGGAAATGGAATCAGCCCAGGACAACCAAGGCCGCATTCTACTGGTGGATGACGAGTCCGCGATCCTGCGCACGTTCCGCTACTGCCTGGAAGACGAGGGCTACAGCGTGGCCACGGCCAACAGCGCCGCTCAGGCAGAAACCCTACTGCAGCGCCAGGTGTTCGACCTATGCTTCCTCGATTTGCGCCTGGGTGAAGACAACGGCCTCGACGTGCTGGCACAGATGCGTATCCAGGCCCCGTGGATGCGGGTGGTGATCGTCACCGCGCACTCAGCGATCGACACCGCAGTGGATGCCATCCAGGCCGGCGCTGCCGACTACCTGGTCAAGCCGTGCAGCCCCGACCAGTTGCGCCTGGCCACTGCCAAGCAACTGGAGGTGCGCCAGCTTTCTGCGCGCCTGGAAGCCCTGGAAGGTGAAGTACGCAAACCCAAGGACGGCCTCGATTCCCATAGCCCGGCCATGATGGCGGTGCTGGAAACCGCCCGCCAAGTCGCCATCACGGACGCCAACATCCTCATCCTTGGCGAATCTGGTACCGGCAAGGGCGAACTGGCACGGGCCATCCATGGCTGGAGCAAGCGTGCACGCAAAGCCTGCGTGACCATCAACTGCCCGTCGCTCAACGCCGAGCTGATGGAAAGCGAGCTATTCGGCCACACCCGCGGCGCCTTCACCGGCGCCAGCGAAAGCACCCTGGGGCGGGTCAGCCAGGCTGACGGGGGCACATTGTTCCTCGACGAGATCGGCGATTTCCCGCTGACCTTGCAGCCCAAACTGCTGCGTTTCATCCAGGACAAGGAATATGAACGCGTCGGCGACCCGGTTACCCGGCGTGCCGATGTACGCATCCTGGCTGCCACCAACCTCAACCTTGAAGAGATGGTGCGCGAAAGCCGCTTTCGCGAAGACCTGCTGTACCGCTTGAACGTGATTACCCTGCACCTGCCCCCGCTGCGCGAGCGCAGTGAAGACATCCTCATCCTGGCCGACCGCTTCCTTGCCCGCTTCGTCAAGGAATACTCCCGCCCCGCCCGCGGTTTCAGTGACGAGGCGCGCACCGCCCTGCTCAACTACCGCTGGCCTGGCAACATTCGCGAACTGCGCAACGTAGTGGAACGGGCCAGCATCATCTGCCCGCAGGAAAGAGTGGAAATCAGCCACCTGGGCATGGGTGAACAACCCGCCGGCAATGCCCCGCGCGTAGGTGCCGCGCTCAGCCTGGATGAGCTGGAGCGTGCCCATATCGGTGCCGTACTGGCCGCCAGCGATACCCTTGATCAAGCCGCCAAGACCTTGGGCATCGATGCTTCTACCCTGTACCGCAAGCGCAAGCAGTACAACCTATGAAATGGCCGCCCATGAAGCTGCGGACGCGGCTTTTCCTCAGCATATCGACGCTCGTCACGGTGGCGTTGCTGGGGCTGCTGCTGGGTCTGGTCAGCATGCTGCAGATGGCTACAGTGCAACAGCAACTGGTGCGCGATACCACCCATGTCCTGGAAGTGGGGCTGAAGTTGCGCCAGAACCTGGGCGAACAGCTGATGCTGATTCTCGATGAAGACACCGCCCCGGAAAGCCTGCGGCTGCTGCAGGAAAACTTCCAGGACCTGCTCAACCAAGGGCTGGAGCAAGGCGGTGAGCGCACCGGTTTCAGCAAGGCCAGCAGCAACTACCAGGCCTTCCTCCAGACCTATCGCGACAGCGCCACACCCGCTCGCAGCATGGGTGCCGATCAGCCGCTTGGGGCCGCGTTCAATCAGGTGCGCACCGACCTGATCGATTCCCACAAGCAGGCATTGGACCTGATTACCCGTAGCGAGGAGCGCACCCGTGACCGCGCCTTGCTGGTCAGTGGTGTACTCGGCCTGATGGGGTTGGTGGTGTTGGTACTGGGGTTTATCACCGCGCACAACATCGCCAGGCGTTTCGGCCAGCCGATCGAAGCCTTGGCCAAGGCGGCCGACCAGCTAGGCAAGGGCAATTTCGACGTTACGTTGCCGGTTACCCAGGCCGCCGAGCTTAACCAGCTGACCCGCCGTTTTGGTCTGATGGCCGATGCCTTGCGCAAGCACCAGGCCACCAACGTTGACGAGCTGCTGGCCGGCCAGCAGCGTTTACAGGCCGTACTCGACAGCATTGACGACGGCCTGCTGATCATCGACCGCCAGGGCCGCCTCGAGCACCTCAACCCGGTAGCGCAGCGCCAGCTGGGCTGGAACGATAGCCGCGTGGGCAGCAGCTTGGTCGAAGCCCTGCAGCGACCCGAGCTTGAGCAACAACTGCGCCAGGTTCTGCGCGGGGGCAGCCTCGACCGCCCACCGGACGACCTGAACATGGAGGTCGATGACGAATCACGTCTGCTCACCTACAGCCTGACCCCGGTCAGCCACCCGCAGGGGCCAATCCTCGGCGCAGTGATGGTGCTGCACGATGTGACCGAGCAAAGGGCCTTCGAGCGAGTGCGCAGCGAATTCGTGCTGCGCGCCTCCCACGAACTGCGCACCCCGGTGACCGGCATGCACATGGCCTTCGGCCTGCTGCGCGAGCGGGTCAAGTTCCCGCCTGAAGCCCGCGAGAACGACCTGCTGGAAACCATCGGCGAAGAAATGCAGCGTCTGACCCAACTGATCAACGACCTGCTCAACTTCTCCCGTTATCAGAGCGGTTTGCAAAAGCTCGAGCTGGCCCCCTGTGCCATCGACGACCTGCTGGAGCATGCGCAATTGCGCTTTGCCGAACACGCTGCGCACAAGCAGATCGAGTTGATCAAGGAACTGGACCCGCCGCTACCGCGCATCCAGGCCGACGTCGCCCAGTTGGATCGAGTGCTGGACAACCTGCTGCACAACGCCATCCGCCATACCGCCAACGGTGGGCGCATTCGCCTGCATGCCCGACGGCATGCGGAACGGGTGATCATCAGCGTCGAGGACAATGGAGAGGGCATTTCCTATGGGCAGCAAGCGCGCATCTTCGAGCCTTTCGTGCAGGTAGGTCGCAAGAAAGGCGGTGCTGGGCTGGGGCTCGCGCTGTGCAAGGAGATTGTGCAGCTGCACGGAGGGCGTATGGGCGTGTTTTCCCGGCCGGGGCAGGGGACACAGTTCTACATGGCGTTGCCGGTCTGATTGCTTAAACGCGCCTACACCCGCCGCGGCAGGTGCCCGCGAGTCACCAACTCGGCAAACTGCCGGGCGTTCAGCGGGCGGGCGAACAACCAGCCCTGGCCATAATTGACCCCCTCGCTGTTCAGCAGCACTGCCTGGTCCTCGAACTCGATACCTTCGGCAATTACCCGCAAGTGCAAGTCATGGGCCATGCGGATGATATGCGGGGCCACGCCGCTACTGGCGGCATCGTGGCCCAGAGCGTCGATGAATGCCTTGTCGATCTTCAGGCAGTCCACTGGCAGGGTTTGCAGGTAGGCCAGGCTGCAATAACCGGTACCAAAGTCGTCGAT
Source organism: Pseudomonas sp. USTB-Z (assembly GCF_019691255.1). Classification (NCBI taxonomy): domain Bacteria; kingdom Pseudomonadati; phylum Pseudomonadota; class Gammaproteobacteria; order Pseudomonadales; family Pseudomonadaceae; genus Pseudomonas; species Pseudomonas sp. USTB-Z. Next base: position 48,973 of record NZ_JAECZP010000027.1, on the reverse strand, counting down.
CAGCACCTGGTGCCCCACGGCGCGTAGCGCCTGCAGATTGTCACGGGCGACCACCACGTCGATCAGGCCGCGCTCGGTCACCTCGAAGGCAATCTGGCTGGGCGCCACTCGATGCAAAGCCAACAAACGCGCCGCCACCCGGCCAATACGTGGCACCATCACATCGCAGGCCGCCAGGTTTATCGATATGTATAGCTTGGGGTGCGAGCGCAATAGCTGGCCAAGCTGTTCAAGCACACGCTGCAGGACAAAGTCGGTGATCTGGCGAATCTGCCCGGTATTCTCCGCCAGCGGAATGAACAGGTCCGGGCTGGTCAGGGTGCCGTCCGGGCGGCGCCAGCGCACCAAGGCCTCGGCGCCCACACAGCGCCGGCTGTCGAGCTCGATGATGGGTTGGTAGAGCACCTGCAGCTCTCCTCGACGCAAGGCATTCTGCAACTCTGAGCTCATCGACCGCCGTTGCAGAATCAACTGCAGTACCAACCAACCGATGCAGCAGGCCGCCAGCACGCTGCCGGGGAACAGCAACCAGAGCATGCCGTTCATCCTCAGCGGCAGACTGGCCCTCGGGGCAATCAGCACCAACTGGTAATCCGGCGACTTGGTCGGCATTCGGTAGATCAGCCGATCACTGAGTTCCAGCAGCGACTTGTGGCTGGTCGACCAGGCCGAGGGCGGAGGCCATACCTGTGGCGGGCCAAGCACCGGAATGGCCCGGGCGCCGTTATCCAGCACCACGACCAGGCTGCCGCCCGGGGGCAGGTCCACCACATCGGTCAAATGCCCACGGGAGGTGGACACCAGAAACTTGCCCCGGCCCAGCATCAGTGCTGCCAGGTTCTCGTTCGGCTCGGTGGTTGTGTTAAGCCAGTAGCTGTACGTCGGCCCCTGGATATCTGGCGCCCGCAAGGGAACGAACGCTCGCTCATCACCGCGGTTGGAGCAGGCAACATTGTCATCTACATAAGCCGCTTCATAGATGAACCGCGAGCTCAGGCCAACCTGTTGCAGGGCTGCCAGCATCGCCGGGCTGCAGCCGCGCAAGGGTTGGGCCTGCAGCAGGTCGACCCCTTCGCGCAACTGGCCGAACACCTGTTCGAGCCGGTCCAGAAAACGCTCGCCCTGGGCATTCATCTGTTCGCTTTCGCTTTGCTTCATTTGTTGCAGGGCAATGCCAATGCTGGCAGAGAGCAACACCGCGGCGCTGGCCAGCGCTGCCAAAGTGGCCAGCATCCAGGGGCGGTAAAAAATTTGGCGCAGCAAGGCAATGAAGGCTGACATCGAAGGCATCCAGTTGATAACCAAGGTATAGCAACGGAATCAATAATCACCCTCACCGTTTGGCGCTTCGCTGCAATCCACCCACGCTCTTTGTAGAGGCAGCCTTGTGGCTGCGATGAGAACGTTAATAAACCGCGTCGACCAAACCCGCCTCTTCGTAGCGCAAGGCTGCTGCAACAAGTACCTCGCCCGCCACGACTCAACGCATGCGGTTAAGTACCTGCAGCATCGCTGCTGTCTGTGCATCCGGCATGCCGTCGAAGCGCTGCGGGCGGAAGCGCATCTGGAAGGCGGCAATCACATGACGTGTGGCGACATCCAGCACGCCGGTCTGCTCGATCTGATAGCCAAACCGTGCCAGCTCCTGCTGGTACCAGCCAACGCTTGGCGGGTTGACGCTGAAGTAGGCTTGCTGCCGTGCCACGGCGTTAGCATCCGGCCAGATACCCAGCCCGGCATCGGCCAGGCGCTTCCACGGGAACAATGGCCCCGGGTCCAGCTTGCGCAGCGGGGCGATGTCACTGTGGCCGATGATATGGCGTGGTTCGATGTTGTTGCGTTTGACAATGTCCTTGAGCAGCGCGATCAGCGACTGGATCTGCGCCTCGCTGTAAGGGTGCCAGACCCGGCCGTTCGGGGTGTCGGTAAAGCCCGGGTTGACGATCTCGATACCAATGGACGAGGAGTTCAGCCAGGTGCGCCCCTGCCACTGGCTATCACCGGCATGCCAGGCACGACGGTTTTCATCCACCAGCTGATACACCGTTGCCGGGCCATCGCCGATCAGGTAATGGCTGCTGACTTCACCCTGGGTAAGCAGCGCCAGGGAGCGCTCCAGCGAAGCATTGGTGTAATGCAGGACAACGAACTGGATGCGGTTGTCCTGATTGGCCGAAGGGTGACTGCGGTCGATGCGCAGGCCCGTCGAGCAACCGGCGACAGACAACAGCAAAAAGGAAATCAGGGTTTTTTTAAGCGTGGAAAGCACGTCAGTGGCCTCAGCGTATGAGCGCTACAGTATAACGTGCTCACCTGCGCTGTGCCTGCCGGACAGCGACTGGCTAACCATGCTCGACGCGATTACGCCCCTGCTCCTTTGCCCGGTACAGCGCTGCATCGGCTCGTTTGAGCACCTGGTCGCTGCGTTCGCCAGAACGGAATGCACCCAGGCCGATGGAGGTGGTGATCACTACCCGTTCACCCTTGAAGTGGAATGGGCAGGCTTCGACTGTGGCGCGCAACACCTCGGCCATTTGCGCAGCGACTGCGGGCGTAGTCTGCGGCAACAGCAAGACGAATTCCTCGCCGCCAAAACGGGCGATGAAATCCCGGCCCCGCAGGCGCTTGCGCAACTGGTCGGCCACGATCTTGAGGACCTTGTCCCCAGCCAGATGACCATAGTTGTCGTTGATGCGTTTGAAATGGTCCAGGTCAAGAATCGCCATCGCCAGATGACCGCCGTTTTCCTGCCAGTCAAGCATTTCGCGTTCGACTTGCTCGCTCCAGGCCGCACGGTTGGGCAGGCCGGTGAGCGGGTCCAGCAGCGCTTTCTGGCGCTGTTCTTCCAGGTGCTCGCGATAGCCAAGCGCCTCATGCTCCATGCTCGCCACCCGCTCCGACAAGCCTTGCAGGCGACCGGCCAGTTCCTGCTCGCGGCGATCACGCTCGTGCTTGTGCTCGTCCATGGTCAGCAGCAAGCCTTCCAGGCGGTTTTCCAGAATGTGCTTGAGGCTGTCTACATCGGCGGCACCTTGCACGCTGCTCTGCAGGCCGTCGACGTGCTCACGCAGTTGGCTATCCAGCTCGCGGGCAGCGGTGCTGTTGTCCGCGTGACCGGCACTGGCCTCGTGCAGGTGGCTCTGGAACCCTTCCAGGCGTTCATTGAGCTGCTGCAGGTAGGTTTCGAATTCGTGCTGGCCGCTGTCGGTGATCGCCAGCATGAGGACTGCCAAGTCATCCAGCACCGGGATCAGCTCATACCAGTTCAAGCCGCGCGCAACCCGCTCGCGCATTTCCAACGCCTGAGCCTTGTGGCGCTCGGGCAGGCTAAGGTCATCAAGCAGACCGATCAGGGTCTGCTCAATGTGCGCGGCAACCTGGCTGTAAGGCGGCTCCACTGCGTAGGGCAGGGCATAGGGGCCGTCTTCACCAAAGGTTTCTTCAAGGGCATGTAAGGGTTCTGCCTCAGCCAACGGCTCGCTGACGGAAACTGCAGCTTCCGGCAATGGCGCCTTGTCCCTTGGCAACGGGGCTGGCGCCATTTCGGCCGTTTCGATCAGCGCCGGGCCAAATGCCTCCAGCTCAAGCTCGGGCGCTTCGGCCACCTCGGCAGTCGGAGCAGCAGGGGCCGGCAACGGTTGTAGCGCATCGACGTCATCGGGCCGCGAGGGCTCGGCACTGCCGGCTGCCTGGGGCACAACCTCGGCAGCAGGCAACGCCACCGGCGCAAGCTCTGCTCCTGCCTGTGCATCTTCCTCGCGGCTTCCGAACAACCGCTGCAGAAACCCGGGTCGGGCTTCTTCACCCGGCTTGCCAAGGGCCGACAGCGCGCGCCCCTGCAAGCCGCTCAACTCGCCCAACAGCGGCGGCAGCTCGCGTGACTGGGCAACCCCGCCGTCGAGCTTCTTCGCCAGTTTTTTCAATGGCCGCGAGATATCACTGGGCAGGGGCAGGCCTTGCAGTTGGCCAACCAGTGCGGTCAGCGCATCGCTGACTTGGTTCATGCGGGTTTCGCGACGCTGTTCGGAATCCAGTACCGCTTTCTCAAGGCGCGGAATCAAGCCGGCGAGGCCGGCGTCCATGTTGTCGCTGCGAATGACATCGCGCATTTCCTTCATGCACGCGTCTACCACCTTGTCACTGCCTTCAGCAGCCAGGGTGCTGCGCACCAGGCCTCGACGCAGCAGGTCAAGACGGGCATCCCAACGGCGTTCGAGCTTTTCTTGCTGCTCGATGCTTTTAAGGTATTTTTCTTTCCAGCGCTCAGCGTCTTCAGTCATGCCCGGGTCCGCAAACGGTGATGGCAATTAGCTCAAAACCGGCAGCGTATCCACAGTCAATGCATCAGGCAATCGAATCTCGACAGCAACGGGAAGGTGGTCCGAAATTGGCTGCGCCAGCACCTCGACACGCTCCAGCGTGAGGCTTGAACTGAGCAAAATATGATCAAGGCAACGCTGCGGTCGCCAGCTGGGGAAGGTGGCCTCGACTTGTGGGGCGACCAGGCCCAAATCGCGCAGTGGCGAATGCTCCAGCAGGTCGGTGGCATGGGTGTTCATGTCACCCATCAGCACCTGGTGACGGTAGCCGCCTATCAGCTCGCGGATATAACCCAGCTGCAGGGCGCGGGTCTTGGCCCCCAATGCCAGGTGCATCATCACCACTATCAGCGCATCTTCGCCTTCGCCAAACCGCACCAGAATCGCACCTCGCCCGGCCGGGCCAGGCAACGGATGGTCTTCGAGCAGTTGCGGCTTCAGGCGGCTGAGCACACCGTTGCTGTGCTGGGCAAAACGCCCAAGGTTGCGGTTGAGCTGCTGGTACCAATAGGGGAAGGCCCCCAAATGGGCCAGGTGTTCGACCTGGTTGACGTAGCCCGAGCGCAGGCTGCCACCATCGGCTTCCTGCAGGGCCACCAGGTCGAAGTCGCCCAGCAACCTGCCGATCTTCTGCAGGTTACCGGCACGGCCGTTATGCGGCAGCAGGTGCTGCCAGCTACGCGTCAGGTAATGGCGGTAGCGCTCGGTGCTGATGCCCACCTGGATGTTGAAACTGAGCAGCCGCAGACGACCATCCTCGGGCAGGCCCGGGGCCTGCAGGTGATGCTCGTTGACCTGCGGCTCGTGCAGGCCAATGCCACGCGTAGCTCTGAAGCGGGGCATGGGTGACGCCGCCTACTTGGCAGCGCGCTCCTTGTCGATCAGCTGGTCGGCGACATTCAGCACGCCTTCCGGTCCGCCGGCAGTCCCCAGGTCGAAGCGGTACTTGCCGTTGACGACCATGCTCGGTACGCCGGTGATTTCATACTTCTTCGCCAATTCCTTGGCCTGTTTGACCTGGCCCTTGATGGCGAACGAGTCGAAGGTGGCGAGGAACTTGTCCTTGTCCACACCTTGAGTGGCGAGGAAATCGGCCATGTCGTTCTTGTCGGTCAGGCGCTTGTGCTGGTTCTGGATGGCATCGAACACCGCAGCATGAACCTTGTGCTCGACGCCCATGGCTTCGAGGGTCAGGAACATCTGGCCGTGTGCATCCCACGGGCCACCGAACATGGCCGGTACGCGCTTGAAGTTGACGTCCTTCGGCAGCTTTTCAGCCCAAGGGTTGATGGTCGGCTCGAAGTGGTAGCAGTGTGGGCAGCCGTACCAGAACAGCTCGACGACTTCGATCTTGCCAGGCACGGAAACCGGAACAGGGTTGCTCAGCTCGATGTATTCCTTGCCGGCGACAGGCTCGGCGGCCTGAACGGCAGTCATACCGAATACGCTGGCGGCGACCAGCGCAGCGCTGAGAATCAGTTTACGCATGCTTTACTCCTGAGCAGTCATGGGTCGCCACGACGCGACCTGCACTGAGACAGGCCGGGAAGGGCTCGAGTTCTGTAGTGTAACGGCTGCGGGCAGAAAAAAGGGCAGCCCGGCCGCCCTTTCATCATTGGCCTACAACATTAACCGAAAGTTAATGCAGGCCCTGGATGTAGCTGGCCAACGCTTCGATGTCATGGTTGCTCAGCTTGCCAGCGATGGTGCGCATGGTCATGGCATCGCCATCGTTGGTGCGGTTGCCTTCGCGGAAATCAGTGAGCTGCTTGGCCACGTACTGCGAGTGCTGCCCGCCCAGGTGCGGGAAGCCAGCCAGGGCGATGCCCGCGCCGTTAGGCGAGTGGCAGCCAGTGCAGGCCGGCATGCCCTTTTCCAGGTCGCCACCATTGAACAGCGCACGGCCGCGCTCGACCAGTTTGGGATCGGCGGCACCCACGCTGCCTTTCTGGCTGGAGAAGTAGGCGGCGATATCGGCCAGATCCTGGTCGCTGAATGCGGCCAGCATGCCGGTCATTTCCAGCACGGTACGCTTGCCCGACTTGATATCGTGCAGTTGTTTTTCGAGATAGCGCTGGCCTTGGCCGGCCAGTTTCGGGAAGTTCGGTGCCAGGCTGTTGCCGTCAGGATTGTGGCAGGCGCCACAGACGGCGGTCTTGGCCTGGCCAGCGGCGGCATCGCCTTTGATAGGTTGCGCAGCAGTGGCCGCACCAGCGACACCCAGGGTCAACAGCAGACTCACGACTAGTTTGTTCATCAGCTAATCCAACACGGCTAAGGGTGAAATGTTATGTATCGGGACTGCCGCTCATCCAAAGGATGACCAAACGGTAGTCCTCGGCACTGCAGTCCATGCACAATCCACGCGGCGGCATAGCCTTGAAACCCTGGGTCACGTGCTTCACCAGTACATCCATGCCTTGCGCCAGCCTTGGCTCCCATGCTGCCCGGTCACCCCGTCTGGGTGCCTGTGGCAACTGCCCGGTGTGGCAGGCCGCACACGTGCGGTTGTACAACACCTCGGGATCCTGTGTAGCCTGTGCGCTGAAAAACGGCAGGAACATACCGACAGCAAGCAGCCATTTCGCCATGCGGAACGACCTTCAGGGTTGGGGGCCGCGCTGCGTTCTGTTGCGCGAGCTATTGTTCGACACCCCATGCCCGTTCTCCTTCGCTGGGAGAATGAGCACACAAAAACTGGGGCATTATATACTTCCGCCATCCAAACGGAAACGACACCGCTTGCCAGGCTTGGCTCTACAAAGTCAGGCAACACCCACATCGGATATCCCATGCAAGTCAAGAACCCCATCCTCGGCCTCTGCCAGAAAGCCAAATTCGCCCTCAGCGCAGCCAAGGTCGAACAATGCCCGGACGACCAGGGCTACGAGGTGGCTTTTGCCGGCCGTTCCAACGCCGGCAAATCCAGCGCCCTCAATACCCTGACTCATGCCAGCCTGGCGCGTACCTCGAAAACTCCCGGACGCACCCAACTGTTGAATTTCTTCAGTCTGGACGATGAACGGCGTTTGGTCGACCTGCCGGGCTATGGTTATGCAAAAGTCCCGATTCCGCTCAAGCAGCACTGGCAGAAACACCTGGAAGCCTACCTGGGCAGCCGTGAGTGCCTGCGTGGCGTGATCCTGATGATGGACGTGCGTCACCCGATGACCGACTTCGACAAGATGATGCTCGACTGGGCCAAGGCCAGCAGCATGCCGATGCACATCCTGCTGACCAAGGCCGACAAGCTGACCCACGGCGCGGGCAAGAACACACTGCTGAAAGTACAGTCGGAAATCCGCAAGGGCTGGGGGGATGGCGTGACCATCCAGCTGTTCTCGGCACCCAAGCGCCTGGGCGTGGAAGACGCCTACCGAGTGCTGGCGGACTGGATGGAACTGGAAGACAAGCCGGTCGTTTAATGCTTTGCGCCTGACCCGTAGGAGCGGGTTTACCCGCGAATGCAGCGGTGAATTCGACATCGCATTCGCGGGTAAACCCGCGCCTACGGAGGCTCAGTACAAGCCATCCGGCAAATTCCGGGCAAAAAAAACCCCGGACTTCGTATGGGGAGGGGGAAGTTCGGGGTCCAAGTCCGGACCGCTAGGGCGGGGTCCAGATATCTGCCAACACTTAACACAACATAGGAGCATCGAAGGGCTTCACCAGCCATTCAGTTACTCTGAGTTCCGCTTCACCGGTTTAGTTCCGAAGCCCACAAAACTATTTGCGATAGTTTCATGAAACTTAAGCACCCACAGCACTGAGCGGTGCTCGGATCCGCGTCACTACGCCGCAGATCCTACACAGTTTTACCTGCTCAATCAGTGAGCTTCGTCCCAATTCGCACCAACGCCTGCTTCGACAAGCAGCGGCACATCCAGCTGCGCGGCCTGGCTCATGTGCTGGCGAATTTCATCTTTCACTTGCTCCACCAGGTCCTCGCGTACCTCAAGCACCAGTTCGTCGTGCACCTGAAGGATCACCCGGGCATCCAGCCCGCTCTCGCTCAACCAGTTATCTACTTTGACCATGGCCCGCTTGATGATGTCGGCAGCAGTACCCTGCATCGGGGCGTTGATCGCCGTGCGCTCGGCGCCCTTGCGCAGGGCAGGGTTCTTGGCATTGATGTCTGGCAAGTACAGCCGGCGGCCAAACAGGGTTTCGACAAAGCCTTGCTCGGCCGCCTGGGCGCGGGTGCGCTCCATATAGGCCAGCACGCCCGGGTAGCGGGCAAAATAACGGTCGATGTAGTCCTGTGACTGCTTGCGGTCGACGCCGATCTGCTTGGCCAGGCCAAAGGCGCTCATGCCGTAAATCAGGCCGAAGTTGATGGCCTTGGCGCTGCGGCGCTGGTCGGTGGTCACGTCTTCCAGGGCCACACCGAACACTTCGGCTGCCGTGGCGCGATGCACGTCCAGGTCATTGCGGAAGGCATGCAGCAGGCCTTCGTCCTTGGCCAGGTGGGCCATGATGCGCAGCTCGATCTGTGAATAGTCCGCCGCCAGAAGCTTGTAGCCCGGACTGGCGATGAACGCCTGGCGAATACGCCGCCCTTCAGCGGTGCGGATCGGAATGTTCTGCAGGTTCGGGTCGCTCGACGACAACCGGCCGGTGGCCGCCACCGCCTGCTGGTAGGAGGTGTGGATGCGCCCGGTGCGCGGGTTGATCTGCCCCGGTAACTTGTCAGTGTAGGTGCTCTTGAGCTTACTCAGGCTGCGGTACTGCATCAGCACCTCTGGCAGCGGGTAGCCTTGTTCGGCCAGTTCGTCGAGCACTGCTTCGGCGGTGGATGGCTGGCCCTTGGCGGTCTTGCTCAGCACCGGCATGCCCAGCTTGTCGTAAAGAATCGTGCCCAGCTGCTTGGGCGAACCGAGGTTGAACGTCTCACCGGCGAGCTCGTAGGCACGCAGCTCAAGCTCAGCCATCTTCACGCCCAGCTCACCGCTCTGTACTTTCAACAGCTCGGCATCGACCAACGCACCCTGGCGCTCGATCCTGGCCAGCACCGGCACCAGCGGCATCTCGATATCCGTCAGCACCGGTTGCACGCTCGGCGTCTGTGCCAGGCGGGCCTGCAATGCATGGTGCAGGCGCAGGGTGATGTCGGCGTCTTCGGCGGCGTAGGGGCCGGCCTTATCCAGAGTGATCTGGTTGAAGGTAAGCTGCTTGGCACCCTTGCCGGCGATGTCCTCGAAGGCGATCGTGGTGTGGTCGAGGTACTTCTGCGCCAGGCTGTCCATGTCATGACGGGTGGCCGTGGAGTTCAGCACGTACGACTCGAGCATGGTGTCATAGGCCACACCGCGCATCTCGATGGCGGGGGAGCCATTGGCGAGGATGTTGATGTCGTACTTGGCGTTCTGCCCGACCTTGGCCTTGGCCGGGTCCTCCAGCAAGGGCTTCAGCGCCAACAGCACGGCCTCGCGGTCCAGCTGGGCCGGCGCGCCTTCATAATCGTGGGCCAGCGGCACATAGGCTGCTTCGTGCGGCTCGACAGCGAAGGACAGGCCGACCAACTGCGCCTGCTGGGCGTCCAGGCCGGTGGTCTCGGTGTCGAAGGCGAACAGCGGTGCCTGGCGCAGCTTTTCCAGCCAGGCGTCGAAACGGGCCTGGTCGAGGATGGTTTCGTATTTGGGCTCGACCTTGGCCGCAGGCTCCACAGCCGGGCCGACATCATCACCAGCCTTGGCCGCATCGCGCTGCACTTCGGCGACCCAGCTCTTGAACTCCATCTCGGTGTACAATGCCAGCAACGCCTCGCGGTCAGGTTCACCGCACACCAGCGCCTCGACCTCGACATCCAGCGGCACGTCAACCTTGATGGTGGCCAGCTCGTAGGACAGGAATGCCGCGTCGCGGTGCTCCTCCAGCTTGGCCGGCAAGGTCTTGGCGCCGCGAATGGCCAGCGTTGGCACCTTGTCCAGGTTGGCGTAAAGGTCGCTGAGACCGCCGCCGATGCCGGTCAGCAGCCCCACCGCCGTTTTTTCGCCCACGCCCGGCACGCCCGGGATGTTGTCGACCTTGTCACCCATCAGGGCCAGGAAGTCGATGATGTGTTCCGGGCCGACGCCGAACTTCTCGTGCACGCCAGCCACGTCCAGCACGCTTCCGGTCATGGTGTTGACCAAGGTAATGTGCCCGTCCACCAGCTGCGCCATGTCCTTGTCACCGGTCGAGATGATCACCGGGCGACCCAGGGCGGCACTGCTGCGCGCCAGGGTGCCGATCACGTCGTCAGCCTCGACACCCTCCACACACAGCAGCGGGTAGCCCAGCGCCTTGACGCTGGCGTGCAGCGGCTCGATCTGTACCCGCAGGTCATCCGGCATGCTGGGGCGGTTGGCCTTGTACTCAGCGAACATGGCATCGCGGAAAGTGCCGCCCTTGGCGTCGAACACCACGGCGAACAGGCTGTCGGGATATTGCTTGCGCAGGCTCTTGAGCATGTTCAGCACACCCTTCACCGCACCGGTCGGCATGCCCTTGGACGTGGTCAGCGGTGGCAGCGCGTGGAAGGCGCGATAAAGGTAGGAGGAACCGTCCACCAGGACGAGGGGCGCTTGGCTCATGAGCAGAATCAACCTTTTCGACGGGTCCGGCGCTAGAATAGCCAGAATCATTGACGACAAAGGGACTAGGTTATCATGCGCACACTCAATCGCCTGTTACTGCTCGGCCTGTTGGCAACCACGCCTGTCGTCACCCTGGCGGCGGACGACGCCCCCTCGGCCGATCCCGAGGTGACCATTCGCACGGAAGGCGATAAAACCATCCAGGAATACCGGCAAAACGGCTTCCTGTATGCGATCAAGATCACGCCGAAAAACGGCAAGCCTTACTTCCTGGTACGCGCTGATGGCACTGATGCCAATTTCATTCGATCCGACCAGCCGGACATGCTGATTCCGTCCTGGAAGATCTTCGAGTGGTAAGCTGACGCGCACCGTTCACATCAACCCGGCACTTCCCGGCGGAAGTGCCCGTATGGGCAATTTTTCATCATGTCAGTCTTCACCCCCGTGACCCGGCCTGAGCTGGAAACCTTTCTGGCGCCGTACGAGCTGGGCCGTCTGCTCGACTTCCAGGGCATTGCCGCCGGTACCGAGAACAGCAATTTCTTCGTCAGCCTCGAACAGGGGGAGTTCGTCCTGACGCTGATCGAGCGTGGGCCCAGCGAGGACATGCCGTTCTTCATCGAGCTGCTCGATACCCTGCACGGTGCCGACATGCCGGTGCCCTATGCCATTCGTGATCGCGACGGCAACGGCCTGCGCGAGCTGTGCGGCAAGCCGGCATTGCTGCAGCCCAGGCTGTCGGGCAAACACATCAAGGCACCCAACAACCAGCACTGCGCCCAGGTCGGCGAGCTACTGGCACACATTCACCTGGCCACCCGAGAGCACATCATCGAGCGCCGCACCGACCGCGGCCTGGACTGGATGCTGGCCTCGGGTGTCGAGCTACTGCCACGCCTGACTGCGGAGCAAGCCGCATTGCTGCAGCCGGCGCTGGACGAAATCAGCGCACATAAGGCGCAGATCCTGGCCTTGCCGCGGGCCAACCTGCATGCCGACCTGTTCCGCGACAACGTGATGTTCGAAGGCACCCACCTGACCGGTGTGATCGACTTCTACAATGCCTGCTCCGGGCCGATGCTGTATGACATTGCCATCACCGTGAACGACTGGTGCCTGGATGAGCAGGGAGCGGTGGATGTACCACGCGCCCAGGCGCTGCTGGCAGCCTATGCGGCGCTACGGCCGTTCACTGCAGCCGAAGCCGAGCTGTGGCCGGAAATGTTGAGGGTAGGCTGCGTGCGTTTCTGGCTGTCGCGCCTGATTGCCGCCGAATCGTTTGCCGGGATGGATGTGATGATCCACGATCCGAGCGAGTTTGAAGTACGTCTGGCGCAGCGCCAGCAGGTGGCTTTGCACCTGCCGTTCGCGCTGTAGACCGCGTCTGCTTCTTCGCGGGTGAACCCGCTCCCACAGGGATAGCGACGGCCTTGAGGCCTGCGCAGTACCTGTGGGCACGGATTCACCCGCGAAGGGGCCGGTACAGGCTTACAGCTGTTCCAGGCAGCCTGCCAGGTCACCGCCCAACTTCTCCAGCAAGCGCTCATACCCTTTGCCATCCACCGGATCGGTGCCACCCAAGGCATCCAGCTCGGCAAGGCGTACCGGCAACCCGGCAGTCAGGGTCTCGGCCAATCGCGGCCGCAGTGGCGGCTCGCTGAACACGCAGGTCTTGCCCACTTCCTGAAGACGCTTGCGCATGGCCGCCACATGCTGCGCCCCAGGCTGCACCTCGGATGCCACGCTGAACACGCCCGCGTGCTTCAAGCCATATTCAGCTTCAAAATAGTCGAAAGCTTCGTGGAAGACGAAGTACGGCTTGCCGGCAATACCGGCCACGCGCGCCTTGATACGCCCATCCAACGCATCCAGGCGTTCATCGAAGGCCTTCAGGTTGCTCTGATAGCGAGCCGCATTGGCCGGGTCGACCTGGGCCAGGTCAGCTGCCATTTTTGCCGCGATTACTCGCGCATTGACCGACGATAGCCACAAATGCGCATCCAGGCTGCCTGGGCGGTGATCGTGGTCATGATCGTCATGGTCTGCTTCCTCATGGGAATGGCTGTCCTCGCCAAAGTGGCGCAGCTTCATGCCCGGCAGCGACTGCACAGCCACTGTGGCCTTGCTGCGGCTTCCCAGCACACGCGGAAGGAAATTCTCCATGTCAGGGCCGATCCAGTAAAGCAGGTCGGCATCGCCTACCCGCCGCACGTCCGAGGGGCGCAGCGCATAGTGGTGGGGTGAAGCGCCGGGCGGCAGCAGCACGTCAGGGCTGCCAACACCCTCCTGCACGGCAGCGGCAATCTGCTGCAGTGGCTTGATACTGGTGAGCACACGCACGTCGGCCTGCGCGGATAATGCGATGAAAGCGACAAACAGAGCCAGGAATCGGGACACGGTGGATACTCGAATCTTCAGAAACAGGTAACATAATAACGTCTCTGTCCAGAACCGTCGCTGCCCATGTCCATCACACCGCTGGCCAACCGTCCTCACGACCACTCCCATTGCGTACACAGCGCACTGGCTGAAGCCGACGCCTTGTGCACCCGCCAGGGCCTGCGCCTGACAGCCCTGCGCCGCCGTGTGCTGGAGCTGGTGTGGCAGAGCCACAAGCCACTGGGCGCCTACGACATCCTCGCTGTGCTCAGTGAGCAGGACGGCCGCCGCGCCGCGCCGCCCACGGTGTACCGTGCGCTGGACTTCCTGCTGGAAAACGGCCTGGTACATCGCATCGCATCGCTCAACGCCTTCATCGGCTGCAGCCACCCCGAGCACGTGCACCAAGGCCAGTTCCTGATCTGTCGGGCCTGCCATGTGGCCATCGAGCTCGAGCAGAGCAGCATCAGCGAGGCCATCATCAACAGCGCCAAAGGCGTGAGTTTCACGGTCGAGACCCAGACCGTGGAAGTGGTCGGCCTGTGCGGTAACTGCCGGAGCGCGGCATGAGCGACGCCCTGATTCGCCTGGAGCAGGTCGGCGTCACCTTTGGCGGTGAGGCGGTGCTCGACAGCATCGACCTGTCGGTCGCCCCAGGCCAGATCGTCACCCTGATTGGCCCCAACGGGGCGGGTAAGACGACCTTGGTGCGGGCCGTACTTGGCCTGCTCAAGCCACATCGCGGCAAGGTATGGCGCAAACCCAAGCTGCGCATTGGCTACATGCCGCAGAAAATTCAGGTTGATGCCACGCTGCCGCTGTCGGTGCTGCGCTTCTTGCGCCTGGTGCCCGGCGTAGACCGCGTGGCAGCCTTGTCGGCGCTGCAGGAAGTGGGCGCCGAGCAGGTCATCGACAGCCCGATCCAGACTATTTCCGGCGGCGAAATGCAACGCGTGCTGCTGGCCCGCGCCTTGCTGCGCGAACCCCAGTTGCTGGTGCTCGACGAACCGGTACAAGGTGTGGACGTGGTCGGCCAGACCGAGCTTTACAACCTCATCACCCGCCTGCGCGACCGCCACGGCTGCGGCGTACTGATGGTGTCCCACGACCTGCACCTGGTCATGAGCGCTACCGACCAGGTGGTGTGCCTGAACCGCCACGTGTGCTGCTCGGGTCACCCTGAGCAAGTCAGCGGTGATCCGGCGTTCGTCGAGCTGTTCGGCAAGACCGCACCGAGCCTGGCCATCTACCACCACCATCACGACCACAGCCACGACCTGCATGGCTCGGTGGTCGCCCCTGGCACCCATGTTCACGGAGAGCACTGCAAGCATGGCTGATTTTCTTCTCTACGCCTTGCTTGCCGGCTTGTCCCTGGCACTGGTTGCAGGCCCACTGGGCTCCTTCGTGGTATGGCGGCGCATGGCCTATTTTGGCGACACCCTGTCTCACGCCGCGCTGCTCGGTGTGGCCCTGGGCTTTGCCCTGGATGTCAGCCCGGCGCTGGCGGTAACCGTGGGCTGCCTGTTGCTGGCGATTCTGCTGGTGACATTGCAGCAACGCCAGCCGCTGGCCTCCGACACCCTCCTGGGTATCCTGGCCCCCAGCACCTTGTCGCTGGGCCTGGTGGTGCTGAGCTTCATGCACGATGTGCGCATTGACCTAATGGCTTACCTGTTCGGCGATCTGCTGGCCATCAGCACCACCGACCTGGCCTGGATCCTCGGCGGCAGTGCACTGGTCCTGCTGCTGCTCGCTGTGCTGTGGCGGCCGCTGCTGGCGGTTACCGTGCACGAAGAACTGGCCATGGTTGAAGGCCTGCCCGTGGCCGGCTTGCGCATGGCGCTGATGCTGCTGATCGCGGTGGTAATTGCGGTTGCCATGAAAATCGTTGGCGTGTTGCTGATTACCTCACTGCTGATCATTCCTGCCGCTGCGGCACAGCGCCACGCCCGCTCACCAGAGCAGATGGCCCTGGGTGCCAGCCTGCTGGGTGTCACCGCAGTGTGCGGCGGCCTGGCCATGTCCTGGTTCAAGGACACCCCCGCCGGGCCCTCGATCGTGGTCTGCGCCGCGGTGCTATTCTTGCTGAGCCTGGCTCTGCCAAAACGCTGAAAAGCAAGGCGTGTGCAGGCACGCCTTGCAACCTTCGGCCCGTAAAGGGTCTGTAAGGCCTATTTTCGAGCGTGCGCACCTGGGTGTAGACTTGCTCGCTTTTTGCGCAAATAGAGAGTCGCAGGAATGAAGCCGTTCGCCTCCCGTTATCTGCTTGTTGCCGCGTTTTCCCTGATCCTGGCTGCCTGTTCCAATGCGCCGGTCGAACAGGCCACCGCACCTGCTCAAGCAGATGCCTGGCAGCAGTTGCAACAGAACATCGCCAGCAATGAGCTGGCTACCGCCGAAGACCAGCTTGCTGCACTGCAGGCCCAGTCGCCGGATGATGCACGCCTGGAGCAATACCAGCGCCAACTGGCCGAAGCTTACCTGCAACGTAGCCAGATCGTTCTGCAGAAGGGCGATGTAAACGCGGCAGCTACCGCGCTGGCCCGTGCCCGGGCACTGATGCCGCAGGCGCCAGCGGTGACCGGCGGGGATGCCGTGACCCAGGCCCGCAAGGCCGAACTGGAAAAGGCTGAAGCTGCGCTGAAAGCCGCCGAAGCCAAGCCCAAGGCACGCATCATCGACCCGACAGCGCCCAGTACCGTGGTGGCCTTGAAGACCACTGACAGCCGCGCGCTGCGCCGCCAACTGGACGACATTGCCGCCGATGTGGTGAGTTACCAGTGCGAAGTGGTATTCCAGGTACCGCGCACCGAGGATGCACCTTGGCTGAAGACCTTGCTGGAAAAGCGCGTGCGCAAGATTGACAGTGGGTTCGAGCTGAAGCAGAAGCATCAGATCCAGCGCTCGCTGCCGGCACAGGTGGTGCTGGTCCCGCATCAGCAGTAAACGCTTCGCGGGTAAACCCGCTCCTACATCAGGAGCGGGTTTACCCGCAAAAAGGCCTTATCAGGCAGGAACAGCTTCAGCTGCCGCCTCCCGCTCCCACACTCGGTGGCCTTCAACCGCTTTGACAAAGGCATCCACTGCCTTCTGCTCATCCCCGAGCAACAGCCCCTTGTCCTCCTTGAGCCCCAACGCTTTCGCCAATTCCTTGGTCAGCACCAGCGCCTTCAGGTGCTTGTAGCCCTCCAGCACGAAGTGCTTGGCCAATCCGCTAGCCGCCAGCGCATCCGTAGAGGCCTTGCCCGCAGGCACGACAATCCCGTCGAACATGATCGAAGGCATCCCCTCCATCGACGCCGCTACCGGCAGTTGTTTGCCATCCGCCGCCTTCACCGGCGCCGAGGTCGGCCCCAGCAGCATCGGCCGGGCACTGTGCGCTTCCAGGGCCTTGACCAGTTTGTCCACGCTGGCAGCGTCCACGCCATCTGCCACCAGCACAGCAATCTTGCGCCCCTTGATACCCACCGAACCTGGGTGGTTCATCTGGCTCAACGCAGGCGATTGCGCCAGCTGGCTACCCTTCACCTTCACCGTACCCGCTTTCGGCGCAGGAAGGCCCAGGTTGGCCGCAACCGCCGCCGCCAACTTCAGGTCGATGTTGGCGAGAATTTCATTCACTTCCCGGGCGCGGATATGTTCACGCTCCACTTTGCCCAACTCGAAGCTGTAAGCCTTGATGATGTGCTGTTGCTCGGTCGGGCTCATGCTCTGGAAGAACAGCCGAGCCTGCGAGAAGTGATCGCCGAACGACTCACTGCGCTGGCGAATCTTGTGCGCATCGATACGCTCCTGATAGCTCTCGAAGCCGCCGTCCTGCGCCGCAGGCGGGGTTTCCTTCGGCCAGCCGCCATCAATCGAGTTGGGCTCGTAGGAAGCCCGGCCCTTGTGCACGACGTGCTGGTGCAGGGCATCACGCTGGTTGTTGTGGTTCGGCGCTACCGGCCGGTTGATCGGGATCTGGTGGAAGTTCGGCCCACCCAGGCGGCTGATCTGGGTATCGGTGTACGAGAACAGCCGGCCCTGCAGCAGCGGGTCGTTGGTAAAGTCGATACCTGGCACGATATGGCCTGGGCAGAACGCCACCTGTTCGACCTCGGCAAAGAAATTGTCCGGGTTGCGGTTGAGCACCATCTTGCCCAGCGGCGTGACGGGTACCAGTTCCTCCGGGATGATCTTGGTCGGGTCCAACAGGTCGAAGTCGAATTTGTGTTCGTCAGCCTCAGGCACAATCTGCACGCCCAGTTCCCATTCCGGGTAGTCACCGGTTTCGATGGCTTCCCATAGGTCACGGCGCTGGAAGTCGGTGTCCTTGCCCGCCAGCTTCTGGGCTTCGTCCCACAGCAGGGAATGCACGCCCTGGCGTGGTTTCCAATGAAACTTTACGAAGCTGGCCACGCCCTCGGCATTGATCAGGCGGAAGGTATGCACGCCAAAGCCTTCCATCATTCGAAGGCTGCGCGGGATGGCGCGGTCAGACATGGCCCACATGACCATATGGGCCGACTCCGGCACCAGCGAGACGAAATCCCAAAAGGTGTCGTGAGCCGAACCGCCGGTCGGTATCTCGTTGTGTGGCTCTGGCTTCACCGCGTGGACAAAATCGGGGAACTTGATGGCATCCTGGATGAAAAACACCGGCATATTGTTACCGACCAAGTCGAAATTGCCTTCATCTGTATAGAACTTGACGGCAAAGCCCCGTACATCTCGAACCGTGTCGCCAGAACCGCGTGGGCCCTGAACCGTCGAAAAGCGGACAAAAACCGGGGTGATCTTTTCCGGATCTTGCAGGAAGCCGGCCTTGGTCAGCTCGGCGTGGTTGCCATAGCTCTGGAAAAACCCGTGTGCCCCGGTACCGCGTGCGTGCACGATGCGTTCGGGGATACGCTCATGGTCGAAGTGGGTGATTTTCTCGCGCATGATGAAGTCTTCAAGCAGCGAAGGCCCGCGATCACCCGCCTTGAGGGAGTTCTGGTTGTCAGCAATGCGCACGCCTTGGTTGGTTCGCAGCGCATGCCCGGTCGCATCGCTACGGTCGGCCTCCAGGCTCTGCAGCTTGGCATTGGTGTTGGCCCTGTCAGGGGTCTGGGTACCGGCGGCCTCGCTGTGCTTGGGCGCATCCGTTTTCTTGCTGGGCATGATCGGCTCTCCTCATCAGTCTTAAGGCGTGCCCGTTCAGGGCTTGTCCAAGTAGTGACTGGAGGGCGTTGCCGAGCGTTCAATCAGGATTACCGGTTGTCGCGATATGCCCGATGGATTGGTGCATGACGAAATAAATGCTAAGAACAGCTATAGGAAAAGGCTAAAATGCGCGACCCCAGCTAACCGCTGACCCAAATTTCAATGCGCCCCACAAGGTTCGCTACGTGATCGAGTTCCAACAGGTACATAAAACCTACCGCGTTGCCGGTAGGGAAATCCCCGCACTGAATCCGACCAGCCTGACCATCGAAGATGGCCAGGTGTTCGGCCTGATCGGCCATTCCGGCGCTGGCAAAAGCACCATGCTGCGCCTGATCAACCGCCTGGAGGAGCCCTCCGGCGGCACGATCATCGTCGACGGCGAAGACGTCACCGCGTTCAACGCCAGCCAGTTGCGCGGCTTCCGCCAGCAGGTCGGGATGATTTTCCAGCACTTCAACCTGCTGGCTTCCAAGACCGTCGCCGACAACGTCGCCCTGCCACTGACCCTGGCCGGTGAGCTGTCGCGCAGCGAAATCGACAAGCGCGTCACCGAACTACTGGCTCACGTTGGCCTGTCGGACCACGCCAAAAAGTACCCGGCGCAGCTGTCCGGCGGCCAGAAGCAGCGCGTCGGCATCGCCCGCGCCCTGTCCACCAACCCAAAGATTCTGCTATGCGACGAGGCCACCAGTGCCCTCGACCCGCAAACCACGGCCTCGGTCCTGCAACTGCTGGCCGAGATCAACCGTGAACTGAAGCTGACCATCGTGCTGATTACCCACGAGATGGACGTGATCCGCCGTGTCTGCGACCGCGTGGCCGTGATGGACGCCGGTCAGATCGTCGAGCAAGGCTCGGTGGCCGAGGTGTTTCTGCACCCGCAGCACCCCACCACCAAGCGCTTCGTCCAGGAAGACGAGCAGGTCGACGAAGGCGAGCAGCGCGACGACTTTGCCCACGTGCCAGGCCGCATCGTACGCCTGACCTTCCAGGGCGACGCCACCTACGCGCCGCTGCTGGGCACCGTGGCCCGCGAAACCGGTGTGGACTACAGTATCCTCGCCGGGCGTATCGACCGCATCAAGGATGTCCCCTATGGCCAGCTCACTCTCGCCCTGATCGGCGGAGACATGGAAGCGGCGTTCGCCCGCTTCAAGGCAGCTGACGTACATATGGAGGTACTGCGTTGATGGACGCCCTGAATTTCTTTGCCAACGTCGACTGGGCCGAAATCTGGCTGGCCACCGTCGATACCATGATCATGCTGTTCGGCTCGCTGTTCTTCACCGTGCTGCTGGGCCTGCCACTGGGCGTGCTGCTGTTCCTCTGCGGGCCAAAGCAGATGTTCGAACAGAAGGGCGTCTATGCGCTGCTGTCGCTGGTGGTCAACATCCTGCGCTCGCTGCCATTCATCATCTTGCTGATCGTGATGATCCCGTTCACCGTGCTGATCACCGGTACCTCCCTGGGCGTTGCAGGCGCCATCCCGCCGCTGGTGGTGGGTGCCACGCCGTTCTTTGCGCGCCTGGTTGAAACCGCCTTGCGTGAAGTGGACCGCGGCATCATCGAAGCCACCCAGTCGATGGGCGCCACCACTCGCCAGATCATCACCAGTGCGCTGCTGCCGGAAGCCCGTCCGGGCATCTTCGCGGCCATAACGGTAACCGCCATCACCCTGGTTTCTTACACTGCCATGGCCGGTGTGGTGGGTGCCGGTGGCCTTGGTGACCTGGCTATCCGCTTCGGTTACCAGCGTTTCCAGACCGATGTGATGGTAGTGACCGTGGTACTGCTGCTGGTACTGGTTCAAGTCCTGCAGAGCGTGGGCGACAAACTGGTCGTGCATTTTTCCCGTAAGTAACCCCAATGGGGTCGGCCTGGCCGACCCGTTCGGGGGCCGTCGCGGCCCTCACAAGGAGTGATCAATGAAGAAGCTGCTTGCTGTCGCTGCCGCTGTCGCGGCCTTCTCGGCCCAGGCCGATACCCTTACCGTCGCCGCCACCCCGGTGCCGCACGCCGAGATCCTCAACTTCGTCAAACCACAACTGGCCAAAGAAGGCGTAGAGCTGAAGGTCAAGGAATTCACCGACTACATCCAGCCGAACGTGCAGGTGGCCGAAAAGCGCCTGGACGCCAACTTCTTCCAGCACCAGCCTTACCTGGATGAGTTCAACAAGGCCAAGGGTACCCAGCTGGTGAGCGTGGCAGGCGTGCACATCGAGCCACTGGGCGTGTATTCGTCCAAGATCAAGAAACTGGACGAGCTGTCCTCCGGCGCCACCGTGGTCATCCCCAACGACGCCACCAACGGCGGCCGCGCCTTGCTGCTGCTGGACAAGGCTGGCGTGATCAAGCTCAAGGACAACAAGAACATCCTGTCGACCGTGAAGGATGTTGCCGAGAACCCGAAAAACGTGAAGTTCCGCGAGCTGGAAGCCGCCACCATCCCGCGTGTGCTGACCCAGGTAGATGCCGCCCTGATCAACACCAACTACGCGCTGGAAGCCAAGCTGAACCCGGAAAAAGACGCGCTGGCCATCGAGGGCAGCGACTCGCCTTACGTGAACATTCTGGTTGCCCGCCCGGACAACAAGGACTCGGACGACATGAAGAAACTGGCGGCTGCACTGCACTCGCCTGAGGTGAAGCAGTTCATCATCGAGAAGTACAAAGGCGCTGTGGTTCCGGCGTTCTGAGCCAACATCCCCGGGGCCGCTTTGCGGCCCTTTCGCGACGCAAGGCCGCTCCCACAAAGTAAGGCGTACGCCGATCCATGTGAGAGCGGCCTTGTGTCGCGAAAGGCCTGCGCAGGAGGCCCAGCACTCTCAATCCCGCTTGACCAGCCCCGGCAACTGCGCCCCCAGCTTCTGGTTGTTGAACGGCGCCCGAATGAACCCACGCTGTCGCCCATCCGGCCCGACAATCGCCAGGTTACCGCTGTGATCCACGGTATACCCCGGCTTGCTGGTATCCGCCGGAATGAACGGAATGCTCAAGGCATTGGCCAGCTTCTGGGTATCCTCGATCGACCCCGCCACGCCGACAAAGTCCTTGTCGAAATAGCCCAGATACTGCTTCAGCTGGTTCGGCGTATCGCGGTTAGGGTCCACACTCACCAACACCACCTGCAGCCGGTCGACGGTATCCTTGGGCAGCTCGCTCTTCACCTGGCGCAACTGGGCCAGGGTGGTCGGGCAGATGTCCGGGCAGTAGGTGTAGCCAAAGAACAGCAGCGACCATTTGCCCTTGAGGTCATCCATCTGCACCGGCTGGCCGTCCTGATTGGTCATGGTGACATCAGCCACGGCGCGGCTCTGCGGCAGCAGGATGATGCCCGCATCAATCAGCTCGGCAGGGTTGGGCTGGTCACGACCATTAAGCACCTTGTTGACGGTCAGGCCCAGGATCAACGCGACCAGGGCAACGAGGATGAAGACGGTTTTCTGGGTTCGGGTCATAGGCTCAGCAACAGGTAGTGGTCAAGGAGCAACGCGATGAACAGCGCGAACAGGTAGCCGATAGAGTACTTGAAGGTGCCGATCGCCGCGTGCGGCCGGCTGCTACGGTACAACACCCAGGCCCAATGCAGGAAGCGCAGGCCCAAGCCCAGGGCACAGGCCAGGTACAGCGGGCCACTCATGTGGATGGCATACGGGAGCAGGCTCACCGCCAGCAGGATCAGGGTGTACAGCAGGATATGCAGTTTGGTGTAGCGCTCGCCGTGGGTCACCGGCAACATCGGGATATCGGCCTTGGCGTATTCCTCCTTGCGGTGGATGGCCAGCGCCCAGAAATGCGGCGGGGTCCAGGCGAAAATGATCAGCACAAGCAGCAAGGGTTCGGCGCTGACATGGCCGCTTACCGCCACCCAGCCGAGCAACGGCGGAGCGGCACCGGCCAGGCCACCGATGACGATGTTCTGTGGCGTGGCGCGCTTGAGAAAGCCGGTGTAGAGCACCGCATAACCGAGTAATGAGGCCAGGGTCAGCCAGGCGGTGAGGGCGTTGGTGAATACCAGCAGCAGGACCATGCCCAGCAGCGCCAGGGCCAAGGCGAACAACAGCGCCGGCAGGGGCTCGACTCGGCCTTGGGCCAAAGGCCGTTTGTGGGTGCGTGCCATCAGCGCATCGATGCGCCGATCCACCACATGATTGACCACCGCTGCGCCACCCGCGCACAGGCCGATGCCCAGGTTGCCGAACAACAGCACGCTCCAGCTGACGCCCGCCCGGGTGGCCAGGAACATGCCCGCCAGCGAGGTGATCAGCATCAGCACCACCACCTTGGGCTTGGTCAGCTCAAGGTAATCGCGCCAGCGGGCCCGTCGTACGCTTAGAAGCGTCGCCACGAGTCGTTCCTCATGTGATGGGAAATGCCCACCCCGACCACCGGCCGCAGACGCCAACCATGGCCGACACCCATACGAACCTTGTCGACCACTCGAATGCGGTAGTTCACCAGCACCATGCTCAGCAGCAGCATCGCCCCGCCGGCATTGTGCGCAACAGCCACCGCCAGCGGCAGGTGGAACACCACGTTGCTGATGCCCAGGCCCACTTGCAAGGCCAGCGCCAGCAGCACCAGCCGCGCCAGGCCGGGGAGACCACAGCGGTGCAGCTTCCAGCTGAGCATCAACAGCACACAGGTCACCAGCAGCGCGCCCAACCTGTGGCTGATGTGGATGGCCGTGCGCGCATCACTGTCCAACTGCCCGCCAAGGTAATTGGGGCCGACATGCTGGGTCAGGTGGAAGCCGTTGCTGAAATCCGCCGCTGGCCACCACTGGCCATGGCAGGTCGGCAGGTCGATGCAGGCCACGGCTGCGTAGTTGGCGCTGACCCAACCGCCCAGAGCAATCTGGCCGATTACCACCAGCAGCGCCAGTGCAGCGATCCGGCGCAGGCTCAGCGGCAGTTTCGGCAAGGGCGCAAAAGCCCGGGACAGACGCAGAGACAACAGGAACAGCAAGCTCAACGTGGTAAAGCCACCCAGCAAGTGCGCCGTGACCACCTGCGGCCACAGCTTCAGGGTGACCGTCCACATTCCGAAGGCTGCCTGGGCCAACACCACACCCAGTAGCAGCATCGGCAGGCGATAAGGCTGCCCATCGCGTGCATGCCGGCGCATTGCCTGGAACGCGAGCAGGGCGATCACCACGGCCAGGCTACCGGCAAAGTAGCGGTGGACCATCTCCGCCCAGCCCTTGGCGGCTTCCACCGGGTGCTCCGGAAAGTGCAGCTCGGCATGGGCCAACTGCGCTTCACTCTTGGGCACGCTGATAAAGCCATAGCACCCCGGCCAGTCGGGGCAACCGAGGCCGGCGTGGGTCAGGCGGGTATAGGCACCAAGCAGGACGACCAGCAGTGCCAGCAGGGTGGCGAACACAGCAAGGCGAAATCCAGGTCTGGCCATGGCAGGCTCCTAGCCGATGTTGGACAGCTTGAGCAGGTGGCGCAGGTCATCCAGCACATGCTTGCCGTTGACCTTGCCGTCGTAGCGCAGCACCAGGTTGCCGTGCGGGTCGACGATCCACAGCTGCGGGCCGGGCTCGACAACCTTCTGCTGATAACGTTGCGCATCCAGCGGGTAGCGCTGCAACTGCGGGTACTCGCGGCCGAGCAGTGCCTGATAGTCGGCACTCAGCGGCTGGGCGGCGGCCAGCGCATGGCTGGCGCGGCTGGCATCACGCCCCAGCCCGACCTGAATCTGCCGAGCCAGGTACACCAGGCGCTGACAGTCTTCGGTGCAGGCCTGGGGCGCGCTGACCAGCAACTGCCAGCGCTCGTCCTGGCCCGCCACGCCGAGATCGGCACGGCTTTCCCCATTGCCAATCATGGCGCCATGGTAGCTGCGGCCTTCCGGCACCCAGAATTTGAGCTTGTACATGCTGGTGGCCAGAACCATCGGCCCAAGCACCACCAGCAGGATCAGCAACAGCTGCAAACGCCCACGGGCTCTGGGTTTGCTACGTTCAGGCGCGTCCAGTGGAGTGGCGGTGGCCATGGCGTTTCTCCTTGTTTTGGTGCCAGCCGAAGTAGAGGTAGAGCAGAACCAGAGCGGTAGCCAGGGCAAACCACTGCACGGCATAGCCGACGTGTTTTTCGGGGCTCATGGCGACAACCGGCCAGTCCAGGCGATAGCTCGCAGGGCCCGGCTCCAGGCGCAATTCCTGGGCAAAGCCTTCGCGATCAAGCTGTTGCCATAGCTGCGCGACATCGATAGCGGTCAACAGATGCGGCCATTGCCCGCCGATGGGGTCCGGGTGCAGCTGGAAGGTGCTACCGGGCGCGACATACACAGAGGCATCCAGCGCCAAGGCCTGGGCAGGGGTTTCGAAGTGCACCGGCACCCGGCGGTCCAGCCATGGCAGCCAGCCACGATTGATCAGCAACCACAGGCCGCTGGCTTGGTCGTGGAAGGGCTGCAGCAGCTCGACACCGGCTTTGCCGTCGCGCATGCGGTTGTCCAGCAGCACGCTGTGCTCGGCGTCGAAGCGGCCATACAGGTGCACACGGCGGAAGGCGTTGTCTTCTTTCGAGAGGAGCTGGGCGGTGGCGATCGGCGCTTCAATCCGCCTTTCCGCATAGGTGGCCAGCAGCACGCGCTTTTCCTCGGCACGGCCGAGTTGCCAGCAACCAAGCGCAATCAACCCTGGCAGCAGTGCAAGCACCACCAGCGTCGGTACCCAGCCTGGGCGAAACGGCCTCACGGGCGCCTCGCTATACTTATCCACATCACCGCATCCCCCCGGAGTAACGCCATGCTCAAGGCCGCGATTGTCCTGATGCTGTTGGCCACGATTGCCAGTCTGTTCAGTGGCCTGGTGTTTCTGGTCAAGGATGATGAAAACTCGACCCGCCTGCTCAAGGCCCTGACCGTACGGGTCACCCTGGCAGCCTTGACCATAGGCCTGGTCGCCTGGGGCTTGATCAGCGGTCAACTGGTCTCCCACGCCCCTTTCTGAAGCGCTCCCCCCTACAGGGTTTCGTATTCACAACACATAGACAAAGATGAACAACCCCACCCACACCACATCGACGAAGTGCCAGTACCAACTGGCTGCCTCGAAGCCGAAGTGTTTTTCCGGGTTGAAATGCCCGCGCAGAATACGCACGAACATCACAATCAGAATGATCGTGCCCAATGTCACGTGGGCACCGTGAAACCCGGTAAGCATGAAGAACGTCGCACCGTAGATCCCTGAGCCCAATGTCAGCCCCAGTTTGGTATAGGCCTCGTGGTACTCGAAGGCCTGCAGCGCGATAAAGCTGATGCCCAGAACAATGGTCAGTGCCATCCAGAATTTCAGCGGCCCGCGGTGGTCACGGCGCAAGGCGTGGTGGGCAATGGTGATTGTCACACTGGAACTGACCAGCAGGATGGTGTTGATCAGCGGCAGATGCCACGGGTCGATCACTTCCTTGGGCGGCGGGAACAGCTTGGGATCGGGGGTGTGCAGCAGCGGCCAGGTGAATTCGAACGTTGGCCACAGCATGTGCGTAACACCTTTGGCCCCTTCGCCTCCCAGCCACGGCCCCGCCAGTACGCGGACATAGAACAGCGCACCGAAGAAGGCCAGGAAGAACATCACTTCGGAGAAGATGAACCAGCTCATGCCCCAGCGGAACGAGCGGTCCAGCTGCGGGCTGTACAACCCGGCGTGGCTCTCCTTGACCACTGCCCCAAACCAGCCGAACAGCATGTAGGCCAGAAACAACGCCCCCACGAAGAAAATCAGCGGCCCGTGCGAATCTGGGTGGCCCGCCTTCATATCGTTGAACCAGGTGCCCAGGCCGAATACCGTGATGAACATGCCGATGGTGGCGATGATCGGCCATTTGCTCTGCGCCGGAACGTAGTAGTGCTCATGACTTGCCATTGCTGTTCTCCTTCCCTTAACGGGCGCCCTGGACGTCCTGCGCCGCAACGTGCGCGACCGGCGGGTGGCGAGCGGTGATGTCGAACAAGGTGTAGGCCAGTGTCAGGTGCTTCACGCTGGCCGGCAGGTCGCGGTCGACGATGAAGCGCACCGGCATCTCGATGCGTTCGCCGGGCTGCAGCACCTGCTGGGTAAAGCAGAAGCACTCGGTCTTGTGGAAGTAGGCCGCGGCCTCGGCCGGGGTAATGCTGGGTATTGCCTGCGCACTCATCGGCCGGTCGGTCGGGTTGTGGGCAATGAAGATCATCTGGTTCACCGCCCCCGGGTTGACCTCCAGCTGGTCGGCAGTGGAGTAGAAGTCCCAGACCATGTCGCTGGCATTGGTCGACATGAACTGCACCCGCACAGCACGCGTCGGGTCACTGACCTGGCTACCTTCGTATTGGCCGCCGGTCTTGCCGTTGATACCGAACGCTTTGCACATGACGTCGTAGATCGGCACCAGCGCGAAGCCGAAGGCGAACATCACCACCGTCAGCATCAACAGGCGCGTTACCAGGCGTTTCACCGACAGGCCGTTCATGGCGGGTTCCTATTTCACTTCCGGGGGTGTCTGGAAGGTGTGGTAGGGCGCAGGCGAGGGTATCGACCACTCAAGACCCTCGGCGCCATCCCAGGGTTTGGCCGGTGCCGGCGCGCCACCGCGGATGCACTTGATGACAATGAACAGGAAGAAGATCTGCGTGGCGCCGAACATGAACGCGCCGATCGACGACACCATGTTGAAATCGGCGAACTGCAGGTTGTAGTCGGGGATGCGCCGTGGCATGCCGGCCAAGCCTACGAAGTGCATGGGGAAGAAGGCCATGTTCATGCCGATGAACGACAGCCAGAAGTGCAGTTTGCCGAGGGTTTCGTCATACATGTGGCCGGTCCATTTCGGCAGCCAGTAGTAGGCCGAGGCAAAGATGCCGAAAATTGCACCAGGCACCAGTACGTAATGGAAATGCGCCACTACGAAGTAAGTGTCGTGGTACTGGAAGTCCGCCGGGGCAATCGCCAGCATCAGCCCGGAAAAGCCACCAATGGTGAACAGGATGACAAAGGCGATGGCGAACAGCATCGGCGTTTCGAAGGTGAGCGAGCCTTCCCACATGGTGCTGACCCAGTTGAATACCTTCACCCCGGTGGGCACGGCAATCAGCATGGTGGCGTACATGAAGAACAACTCGCCGACCACCGGGATGCCGACCACGAACATATGGTGGGCCCAGACGATAAATGACAGGAAGGCAATGGCGCCGGTGGCATACACCATCGAGGTATAACCGAACAGCGGCTTGCGCGAGAACGCCGGGATGATCGAGCTGACCGCACCGAAGGCGGGCAGGATCATGATGTACACCTCAGGGTGACCGAAGAACCAGAACACATGCTGGAACAGCACCGGGTCACCGCCACCTGCGGCACTGAAAAAGCTGGTACCGAAGTGGATATCCATCAGCATCATGGTTACCACGCCGGCCAGTACTGGCATCACCGCAATCAGCAGGAACGCGGTAATCAGCCAGGTCCAGACGAACAGCGGCATTTTCATCAGCGTCATGCCGGGGGCACGCAGGTTGAGGATGGTGGCAATCACGTTGATCGCCCCCATGATCGAGCTGATACCCATCAGGTGGATGGCGAAGATGAAGAAGGTGACGCTGGCTGGCGCATAGGTGGTGGAAAGCGGCGCGTAGAACGTCCAGCCAAAGTTCGGCCCTCCGCCCGGGCTGAACAGCGTCGATACCAGCAGCAGGAAGGCCGCCGGCAGCAGCCAGAAGCTGAAGTTGTTCATCCGTGGCAGTGCCATGTCGGGCGCGCCGATCATCAGCGGAATCATCCAGTTGGCCAGGCCGACGAAGGCCGGCATCACCGCGCCAAACACCATGATCAGGCCATGCATGGTGGTCATCTGGTTGAAGAACGCCGGCTCCACGATCTGCAAACCCGGCTGGAACAGCTCAGCGCGGATCACCATGGCAAACGAGCCACCGAGCAGGAACATGATGAAACTGAACCACAGGTACATCGTGCCGATGTCTTTATGGTTGGTGGTCAGCACCCAGCGCATCAGGCCCTTGGCCGGGCCGTGCGCATGGTCGTGGCCGTGGGCGTGGTCGTCGATCACTGCACTCATGTCCTGTCTCCTGCAATCCATTGATTGCCGCGAGTAACCCGGTTCACTTGGCTTCTGCCTGCTTCAGCGCCAGCACGTCCTTCGGCGTCACCATGTCGCCTTTGTTGTTGCCCCAGGCATTGCGCTCGTAGGTGACTACAGCAGCGATGTCGACTTCCGACAGCTGCTTGCCGAAAGCGGCCATGGCCGTGCCGGGCTTGCCATGGAAGACAATGCTCAGGTGGTCTTCCTTCGGTCCGGTGGCAATCTTCGAGCCTTTGAGCGCCGGGAACATTGGCGGCAGGCCCTGGCCTTCGGCCTGGTGACAGGCCACGCAGGTGGTGTGGTAGACCTTGTCGCCTCGCGCCACCAGCTCTTCCAGGGTCCATTCCTTGCTGGTCAGCTCCTTGAGCTTGGCGGCTTCAGCCTTGCGCTCGCCCAGCCAGGTGTCGTAATCGGCCTTGGACTTGACCTCGACCACCACCGGCATGAAGCCGTGGTCTTTGCCGCACAGCTCGGTGCACTGGCCGCGGTAGATGCCTGGCTTTTCGATCCGGGTCCAGGCTTCGTTGACAAAGCCTGGGATGGCGTCGCGCTTGACCGCGAAGGCTGGCACCCACCAGGAGTGGATCACGTCGGCAGCAGTGACCAGAAAGCGCACTTTCGCGCCCACCGGCAGCACCAGCGGCTGGTCGACTTCCAGCAGGTAATGCTCATCCTTGGGCGCCTTGTTGTGGATCTGGTCGGTGGGCGTGGCCAGGTTGCTGAAGAACTCCACGTCCTGGCCCAGGTACTTGTAGTGCCATTTCCACTGGTACCCCGTGACCTGGATGTCGATGTCCGAATCGCTGGCATCGTAGATGTCGATCAGCGTCTTGGTGGCCGGGATGGCCATGGCCACCAGGATCAGGAAGGGAACTACCGTCCAGAGGATTTCCACCCAGGTGTGCTCGTGGAAATGCGCAGCCTGCTGGCCGGTGGAGCGGCGGTGGATGACCATTGACCAGAACATCGCGCCAAACACCACGATGCCAATGATCACGCAGATCCAGAAGATGGTCATGTGCAGGTCGAAGACGGCGTTGGAGACTTCCGTCGCCCCTGGGTGCATGTTCACGGTCCAGGCGGCGTTTGCCTGGCCAAAAACCGACCACAACAGGAGGCCCATCCAGACATGTGGATGTCGCATCATTGCGGGTTCCCCTTCTAATTCTTGTTGTCCCGGAGGCGTGGCCTGCGGCAAGAGGGAACGGCGGTCAAGACTGCATGGCTTCGACGACCGAGCCCCTGCTAAAAGCAGTCGGGCCTCATCAACGAATCACGTTCACCGGGAGTATAGACAGCGACCAATGGCACGCAATGAAGCCTGTGAAATGAACTTCACGAAATGGCCAGATAGCCCGAAAACCGCGCGCTTGAGAGGTCATGGCGAAACAATGGCATCTGGTTATGCCAGACATGGCACACGTTTGCGCGGCTTATAACAAATACGTCTTAGGTATTCTGTATACCGAGCTAATTTAGTGTCTTCCGTTTGAAACGTAATGTCCCTGGAGTTGTCATGAACATCGCTGCTGTACGCGAGCAGGTAAGCCAAGCCCATCAACATGAAGGCCAGACCGGCCAATTGAAACAGCGTCTCGAGCTGCAACTGCCCCACCTGCACCCCTCGATCCAACTGCCTGAGCAGGACGCCCAGGGTACTTTGGCGCGCTTCGTCAGCGCCTACATCGATCAGGTTCCGGAACTGCTGGAGGCCGCCCACGAGGTCGCCCGCGAAGCCGGGATCGAATCGCAGATCAAACCTGTACTGAAAATTGCCGAAGCCTACTTCCTGCAGCCGCCCAGCGTGATGCAAGGGCATGTAGGCCTGGACTGCCTGCTGGATGAAGCGTACCTGGCGCACCGCCTGGTGGAAGAGGTGAATGACTTGTACATTCGCCACTTCCAGCAGCCGTTGATCCCGGTCGACACCACGGTCGCCAACCTGATTGCCCACCAGTTGATTGGCGAAAGCTTTGCCAACCAGCTGGATGAAGTGGTGCACCACTCGGTCGACGAAATGCTCAATGACGAGAGCTTTGCGGTTGAATCGGTGGAGGCTTATCGAGAGAAGCTGAGCAGCCCGGCAACTGGCGAGGCGTGGAAGCGCTGGCCGTGCCTTTCGCGCCAACTGGGTGTCGAGCTGGGTCAGCCGGCCTGATAGACCTGTAACGGCCTAGGTGCATCGGTGGTTCGGCGCAGGCCGTCGTAGGAGCGGGTTCACCCGCGAAAGGGCCAGCCCTGCTGGCCAATCTCCACCCGCCGATCACCGTTGCCGCCGCTACCGTATTCGCGGGTAATCCCGCTCCTACGCCCCAACCCCCGCTGTAGTCCGCAACCGGCCCTCGATCCGACGCTTCAGGCGCCGCTGCTCTATCAGCAACCGTGACCCATTGGCAGAATTGCTGCGGCTCCAGTCCTCCAGCAACTCAAGGCACGAGTGGTCGATATAGCTCAAGTTCCCCAGCGGCACATGCAGCGTGGTGCCCGCCGGTACGGTATCCAGCACCTGGGTCAGCGCCGGCACCTTCAGGAAGGTCGCCGCGCCACTGAGGCGCAGTTCCATGTGCCCATCCTTGGCCAGGCTCACCAGGTTGATCTTCAGCCGCGCCGCCTTGAACGCCAGCTTCAGCAAGGTCAGGGCAAAGCCCAGCAGCACACCGGTCAGCAGGTCGGTAAAGATGATCGCCAGCGCAGTCGCCGCGTAGGTGAACATCGGCATGCGCCCATAACGGCCCAGCCCGCGAAACGCCTTGAAGTCGACCAGTTTGACCCCGGTAAACACCAACACCCCCGCCAAGCTCGCCACCGGGATCTGCTGCAGCACGCTGCTCAGCGCCACCACGAAGGCCAGCAACCACAAGCCATGGAAGATTGCCGAGGCCCGGGTTTGCGCCCCGGCCTGGACGTTGGCCGAGCTGCGCACGATTACCCCGGTCATTGGCAGGGCACCCAGCACCCCGCACAGCATGTTGCCGATGCCCTGAGCCGACAGTTCGCGGTCGAAGTCCGAACGCTGGCCGCTGTGCATGCGGTCCACTGCTGCGGCCGACAGCAAGGTTTCGGCGCTGGCAATGAACGCCAGGGCAAAAGCGGCGACCAACAGAGCAGGGTCGGCCAGCTGCATCAGGTCCGCCGGACGAAGCCAGTCGATGGCCTCGGACAGGTCGGCCGGTACCTGTACGCGGTTCACCGGCAAGGCCAGCCACAGGCTGATAGCGGTCATGCTGGCCACGCCGAGTAATGCACCCGGCACGAAACGCAGCCGCTGCGGCCGCAAGCGCTCCCAGCCCCACATGATGGCGATGGTCCCCAGGCCCAGCGCACCGGCCATCCAGCCGGCGCCGGTGCTCTCCTGTGGCAGGGCTGCCGACAACGTTGCCGGGAACGCCAGCAGGTTCTGCAGGCCCGACGGTTGCGGCGCGGTGTCGAACATCACATGCACCTGCGAAAGCACGATCAACACGCCAATCCCGGCGAGCATGCCGTAAACCACCGCCGGCGCAGTCACGCGGAACCAGCAGCCCAGACGCAAGCGACCGGCCAGCAACTGCAACAGGCCGGCCAGCAACAGGATTGGCCCGAGCATGGCCATGCCGTGCTGGCGTACCAGCTCGAACACCAGTACCGCCAGACCGGCAGCGGGGCCGCTGACCTGTAGCGGCGACCCAGCAAGGAAACCGACGACAATGCCGCCGATAATCCCAGTAATCAGGCCTTTTGCCGGCGGCATGCCAGAAGCGATCGCAATGCCCATGCACAACGGCAGGGCCACCAGGAAGACCACCACCGACGCCAGCAACTCACGCGGCAGGGCCGCTTTCAACTGTGTAATGTTCACCGTGTTTCTCCTTTCACTAGTCGCACGGCCATTCCCCTGGCCGTGGGCACGTTTGCCCCTGACAAGCGCGCAGGCGCGGGCCGCCAGCGAGCACGCCGGCAGGGCAGTCAGGGAATTCAAGGCAGCCGAATGCCGTGCCACACCCCTGCAGGGTGCAGCCGGCTATCAAGGTTCTAGCAGCGGACGGGTCGCTTAGTAGCGGCCTCTCGGAGTGGCGCAGGGAACGGGTTCACCCGCGGCCAAGGGCAGGAAGCTGTCGCTGGCGGCGTCGTAGGCTTCGATCTTGCTGGTCTCGATGTCGTACACCCAACCATGAATGAACAGCTCACCGGCTGCCAGGCGCGAAGCCACCGAAGGATGGGTGCGCAAGTGATGCAACTGGGCGATGACGTTCTCTTTGGTCAGCACTTGCATCGTCTCGTGTTCGCTGCCGCAGGAGCAGTTGTTCTCGACCACGGTGCGGGCCACTTCCGCGTGGCGCAACCAAGCGCCAACGGTAGGCATCTTGGTCAGCGACTGCGGGTTGAGTACCGCACGCATGGCGCCACAGTCGGAGTGGCCACAGATGATGATGTGGTGAACTTTAAGCGCCATTACGGCGTACTCGATGGCGCTGGAAACGCCGCCGTTCATCTGGCCATAAGGCGGTACCACGTTACCCACGTTACGGGTCACGAACAGGTCGCCTGGCGAGCTCTGGGTGATCAGCTCGGGAACGATGCGCGAATCGGCACAGGTGATGAACATGGCGCGTGGTGTTTGCGCGGTGGCGAGCTTCTTGAACAGCTCTTGCTGATCTGGGAAAACATCATGGTGAAAGCGCAGGAAGCCGTCGACGATGTGCTTAAGGGCAGCATCGGCGCTTTCCGCGGGGACCTGCGGTACGACCTTGGATGGGTCCTTGACGGGCATGATTCATCCTCTTGACGGTGTGTAGGTAAATCCATTTTACCGGTGAAAGATTCAGGCTATGCAGGGTTTTAGATGACACGCACGGGCCATAGATCACAGTCGCTGTGGACTTATTACCTACGCTAGCGGGGAAAACTTAACTGAAACTTAATTCGAAGGCTCTAGAACGGGCGTTCCAGATGAAAAAGGCGGGAACTGGATAATAGCAAAAAAACATCAGCTGCCAATATGTATTAGCGCAATTATTGGTTGTTATTAGTTGCGTTGTGAGCAATGCGCAGCCCTTGGTGGGGCGGGTTCATGTCAGAACAGCGCCATCTGCCCACCCGGCGGGCAGAACGCCGAGCAATCCAGCGCCTGCGCCTCGCGCCCTTCGAAGTCCAGCCGTTTCATTGCCTTGGCAAAGCGCTGCGCCAGCAACTCGGCAAACACCCCTTCACCACGCATGCGCACACCGAACCGGCTGTCATACAGCTCGCCACCACGGCTCTGGCGGATCAGGCTCAACACATGCGCTGCCCGCTGCGGGTAATGGTCCTGCAACCACTGCTCAAACAACGGCGCCACCTCCAGCGGCAGGCGCAGCATCATGTACGCCGCACTTTGCGCACCGGCCTCCTTGGCCGCCTCCAACAGGCGTTCCAGCTCACTGTCGTTGATCATCGGAATCATCGGCGAACACAAAACACCCACCGGTACGCCCGCTTCACGCAATACCCGGATGGCCCTCAACCTCGCACCGGGTGAGGCCGCTCGGGGTTCGAGCACGCGCTTGAGGCCGTCGTCCAGCGTGGTCAGGCTGATCATCACTCGTGCCAGGCGCTGGCGGGCCATCTCGGCCAGCAGGTCGAGGTCGCGCAGTACCAGTGAACCCTTGGTGACAATGGTCACCGGGTGACGAAAACGCAGTAACACTTCGAGCAAGCGCCGGGTCAGTAACTGTTCCCGCTCAATCGGCTGGTACGGGTCGGTGTTGGAGCCCAGATTGATCGGCGCGCACACGTAGCCCGGTTTGCTCAATTGCTGTGCCAGCACCTCGGCGGCGTTGGTCTTGGCAATCAGTTTGGTCTCGAAATCCAGGCCGGGAGAAAGGTCCCAGTAGGCGTGTGAGGGGCGGGCATAGCAGTAGATACAGCCATGTTCGCAGCCACGGTAGGGGTTGATGGAGCGATCGAAAGGGAGGTCGGGTGAAGTGTTGCGGCTGATCACCGACTTGGCTGTCTCGATCCTCACCTCGGTACCCTGGGTTTGCGGCACTTCCTGATACCAGCCATCATCTTCCGCCACCGAATGACCAGGGGCAAAGCGGTTGTGTGGGTTGTGCGCCGTGCCACGGCCCTTTTGCGGTGCTGGAGGAATCATGGCTCACCTGAACACTGTACTCATATACAGTATCGTGCATGCCGTGATCTTTCCAGCACCTCTGGTCTGACTACCTCAGGCCATGCCAGCTGAGATACGCTGCCTGGCTCGATTGCCGCCCGAGAAACGCCTCGATGCCTTCACGCAATGGGCGCGATGCCCCTGGGGCGAACAGTGCTTCCTGCAGTGCCCGCCCCGTGGCTCCGTTCAACAGGCCCTCGGCTTCGAAGCGGGTGAACACATCGAAGGCATGCACATCCGACCACAGGTAGGCGTAGTAACCCGCATCGTAGCCGTTCACAAGGTGGTCGAAGGCATGCGCCGGATGTTCAAAGTCAGCGAGTGGCCAGTAACCGCAACGCGCGCGGGCATCACCCAGTCGCTGTTCAAAGGTCCTGCCATCGTTTGGTGTGCCATGCAGGTCCATGTCGAACAGCGCCAGGCACAGATCACCCGCGATCTCCTCCACGCCCTGCTGCCGTAGCTGCCGCAGGCACTCATTGGCTTGCTTGCGGGATAGTTGGCGGCCGTCGTGCGTGCGCGCCGAGATCGCTACCAGGTAGTCCGCGTCCCAGACCCAACGTTCGAACAGCTTGCCGAACAACTCCACACCATCGGTGCCCAGCTCAGTCACATTGGACATGACGTGGTTCGTCGTACGTACCAGCAGGTGGTGCAGGGCATGGCCGAATTCATGGAACAGCTTGCGCAGTGACAAATGATCGAGCAACGGCTGCGAACCTGACAGCGCTTGCGGCACATCACTGAACACCACCACCGAGGCTGCCTGGCAGATACCCTCTGCATCGACCCGGCGATTCCTTACATAGGTGGTAAACACCGCGTCTGGCTGCTTGCCTGCGTGTTGCACGGCATCCAGATACAGAAAGCCAATGAAAGCGCTGTCCTGCCACACCTCGAACGGCTGCACGCTGTCATCCCAGACAGGCAGCGCTTTGGGCTGCAGCACTGCACCAAACAACGTCTGCGCCAATTGCTGCAACGCACTGACAACAGTATTCAGCGGGAAGTAATCGCGCAGCGCTTCGGCAGGAAACACGCTGCGCGAAGCACACCGCAGGTACTCGAAATCCCAGGGTTGGGGTTTGCCCAGGCCCTGCTCGGCAGCCCAACACTCCACCTGCGAACGCCACCGCAACATGGCAGGTCGCACATGATCGGCCAGATCGTGGAGAAAGCCCCGCACCTGGTCTACCGAACCGGCACTCTTCACCTGCAGGCTCTGCTCCAGATGGCCGGAATAACCGAGCAGGAGGGCCTTCTCCTCAAGCAATTGCGCCAGTTGCTGCAGATACCAGCTATTGTCCTGTTGCCGATCATGGCTGACGCCGCGGGCGTGAAAAGCCCGGTACACCCGCTCACGGAACTGGCGGTTGGCAGCATGTTTGAGCACCTCACGCGTAGTCACCGTGTCACACGCAATCAACCACCCTTGCTTACCTGCTTGCTGTGCGCTTGCAGCCAATTCGTCACGTACCCGCTGCGGGATGCCGCTCAGCTCCGCTTCATCGGTGATGTTCAACCCAGGCCGGTCGATGTTGCTGCGGAACGCCTCGCGTGCAGTGCCAATCTGCGCTTGAAGGTCTGCCAGATGCGCTTTGCCTGCGGTGTCGAGTAACGCCCCGCTAGCGGCGAACTTGTCCAGGTGCCAACGCAAAGTGGCACGCTTCCCGACATCCAGTTGCTTGCCGATGTCACTGCCGGCCAAGCGTGCATACAGGTCATGCAAACCCGTGTTGGCGAATTTTTGCTCGAAGCGCGCCGTCACTTTCCGGTAGAAATCAATGATGACGTTGGCCCACGCCGTATCCCGGCCGACCAGTGGTGAGGCGGCATACAACACTGCCAGCAGCCGGCTATCCAGCCCATCCAACGCCAGCACCATGTCATCCCAGGTGGGCATGGTTCGTTGATCACGGATGATGCGTTCGACACCGTTCTCGTGTGCCTGCAGCACGTGAGCGAATGCCGCCTGCATGTTTTCGAGGGTGATGGAAGAGTAATCGACGGGGATATGGCTATCTTGCAGAAGAGGGTTGGCCATGGTGCATCACCTTGCTGATAGAAATGAGCAAGAGAGCTTGCATGGCCAGCCTGCGCCAGGTGGCCTGACTATCTAACACCTGTCCATGCCTGCCCGGGCATTGCACCCGGGCGGCATGACAGGATTACTCAGCCGGCTTTTTCAGCTTCGGATTTGGGAAGAACTGCACGGTCTGCACCTTGGCCGGCGCTGCTTTCGGCGCCAGGTGGTTGACCCGGGTGCCGAGTTCCTTCGGCACCGACAAGCCCTGCTCGTTGAGGGTGTCGGTAAAGCCGCAAGCTACGCACTCGCGGTGCGGTACGCCGTCGTCGTTCCACATCATCAGCTTGTCGGGCTCGCTGCACGCCGGGCACACGGCACCGGCAATGAAGCGCTTCTTGGTCTTGTTCACAGCTACCTCACTCATGCTGCAGCGTCCTCGGTAAGACCACTGTGGCGCAGCAATGCATCGATGGAAG
The DNA here is from genome assembly GCF_019691255.1 of Pseudomonas sp. USTB-Z. Lineage (NCBI taxonomy): Bacteria > Pseudomonadati > Pseudomonadota > Gammaproteobacteria > Pseudomonadales > Pseudomonadaceae > Pseudomonas > Pseudomonas sp. USTB-Z. Next base: position 11,784 of record NZ_JAECZP010000027.1, on the reverse strand, counting down.
GCTCACGGCCACGGAAGTCGACAAACAGCTCCATCGGCTCGCGCGAACCACCACGGGCCAGGATCGCCTCGCGGAAGGCGCGGCCGGTCTCGGCGTTCAGCACGCCTTCTTCCTCGAAGCGCGAGAAGGCGTCAGCCGACAGCACTTCGGCCCACTTGTAGCTGTAGTAGCCCGCCGCGTAACCGCCCGCGAAAATGTGCGCAAAGCTGTTGGGGAAGCGGTTGTAAGCCGGCGGGCGCATGACCGACACCTCGTCACGCACACCTTCGAGCACCTGCAATACGCTGCGGCCGTCGCCATGGCTGGCGTGCAGCTCGAAATCGAACAGCGAGAACTCCAACTGGCGCACCATCATCATGCCCGACTGGAAGTTTTTCGCGGCCAGCATCTTGTCCAGCAGGTCCTGGGGCAGGGCGGCGCCGGTTTCGTAGTGACCAGAAATCAGTGCCAGGCCTTCCGGCTCCCAGCACCAGTTTTCCATGAACTGGCTGGGCAGCTCGACCGCATCCCAGGCCACACCGTTGATGCCGGACACGCCGGCATGCTCAATGCGGGTCAGCATGTGGTGCAGGCCGTGACCGAATTCGTGGAACAGGGTGGTGACTTCATCATGGGTCAGCAAGGCGGGCTTGCCGGGCGCGGCCGGGGTGAAGTTGCACACCAGGTTGGCCACCGGGCTCTGCAGCTGGCCGCCGGCAGTGCGGCGACGGTCACGGGCGCCGTCCATCCAGGCGCCCCCACGCTTGTTGGCGCGGGCGTACAGGTCGAAGAAGAAACGGCCAACGTGCTGACCATTTTCCTTGATCTCGAACAGGCGTACGTCCGGGTGCCAGCTGTCGAAGCCCTTCAGCTCGGCGATTTCGATGCCATACAGGCGCTGCACGATGCTGAACAGGCCGCCCAGCACCTTGTCGATCGGGAAGTAGGCGCGCAGGGCTTCCTGCGACACACTGTAGCGCTGCTCGCGCAGCTTCTCGCCAAAGTAGCCGGCATCCCAGCTGGCCAGCTCGGGGCAGCCTTGTTCGGCAGCGTAGGCCTTGAGCTGTTGCAGGTCCTGGGCGGCGAACGGCTTGGAACGCTTGGCCAAGTCACGCAGGAAGCTCAGCACCTGGTCGCTGGACTCGGCCATCTTGGTGGCCAGGCTCAGCTCGGCGTAGTTCTTGTAGCCCAGCAGTTCGGCCAGCTCCTGGCGCAGGTCGAGGATTTCGCGCATCACCGGGCCATTGTCGAACTGGCCGGCATTCGGGCCCTGGTCGGAGGCGCGGGTGCAGTAGGCGGCGTATAGCTCTTCGCGCAGGGCGCGGTCACTGGCGTAGGTCATCACCGCGTAGTAGCTGGGGAACTCGAGGGTGATCAGCCAGCCGTCCAGGCCCTTGGCCTGGGCTGCAGCGGCCATCTGCGCCTTGGCCGAATCGGTCAGGCCGGCCAGCGCAGCTTCGTCGGTAACATGCTTGGTCCATGCCTGGGTGGCGTCGAGCAGCTGATTGGAAAAACGGCTGCCCAGCTCGCTGAGCTTGCTCTGCACTTCGGCGTAACGCTGCTGCTTGTCCGCCGGCAGGTCGATACCCGACAAGCGGAAGTCACGCAGGGCGTGCTCGAGGATAGTCTTTTGCGCCACGTCGAAGCCGGCAGCCTCAGGGCTGTTGATCAGCGCCTGGTAGGCTTCGAACAGCGCGCGGTTCTGGCCCAGTTCGGTAGAGTAGGCGCTGAGGGCTGGCAGGCAAGACTCGTAAGCCTCGCGCAGCTCGGCGCTGTTGCACACCGCATTGAGGTGGCTGACCGGGCTCCAGGCGGCGCCCAGGCGGTCGTTCAGTTCGTCCATGGCCAGCACCAGGCCGGCCCATGTAGGGTTCTTGCCCTGCTTTTCGAGGATCTCGGCAATGGCTTTACGGTTGTCGGCCAGGATCGCTTCGATCGCCGGCAACACGTGTTCGGCACGAATTTGCGAGAAGGGCGGCAGATCGTGGGATTGCAGAAGCGGGTTGTTCGCAGTCACGGTTTGGATACCTTGGCAGAAGAAACACTGCCCCATCTTAATTACAATCGACGCCGACCGCAGCAGGCAGCCTGCCTATCGGCACAGATGAGAGACGCTATCATGGCCATTCGCAGCTTCCAGCAACACACTCCGAAAGTTGGGCCCAGGGCCTTCGTCGACCGTTCGGCGGTGGTGCTGGGCGACGTGGAGATCGGTGAAGACAGTTCGGTCTGGCCGTTGACCGTGGTGCGCGGCGACATGCACCGCATCCGCATTGGCGCGCGCACCAGCGTGCAGGACGGCAGCGTGCTGCACATTACCCACGCCGGGCCTTTCAACCCGGACGGTTTCCCGCTGATCATCGGCGACGAAGTGACCATCGGGCACAAGGTGATGCTGCATGGCTGCACCCTGGGCAACCGTATCCTGGTGGGTATGGGCAGCACCATCATGGATGGTGCCATCGTCGAGGACGAAGTGATCATTGGCGCCGGCAGCCTGGTGCCGCCGGGCAAACGCCTGGTCAGTGGCTACCTGTACATGGGCAGCCCGGTAAAACAGGCCCGGCTGCTGAACGACAAGGAGCGCGCATTTTTCTCCTACAGCGCCGGCAACTACGTGAAGCTCAAGGACCAGCACCTGGCCGAAGGCTACGATCAACCTGAATGACCGCATTCGCGGGCATGCCCGCCCCCGCAGGTTGAGTGGCCCCTTCAAGGCCTGCGCTTTACCTGTGGGAGCGGGCATGCCCGCGAAGAAGGCCACGCAGCAATCAAGTGGAACCCTGTACATGCACCAGCAAAACATCCTCTTCGACCTCGACGGCACCCTGACCGACCCACGCCTGGGCATCACTCGCTCGATCCAGTACGCCCTGGCCAAGCTGGGCATCGACGAACCGGACCTGGCCCGCCTCGAACACTTCATCGGCCCACCCCTGCTGCAGGCTTTCATGCAGTTCTACAGCTTCGACGAAGCCAAGGCCTGGGATGCGGTGAACTTCTACCGCGAGCGCTTCCGCGTGACCGGTCTTTACGAAAACCTCGTGTTCGAAGGTGTGCCGGAGTTGCTTGAGGCCCTGAACGGGCAGGGCCGCACGCTGTACATTGCCACCTCCAAACCGTGGGAGTTCGCCCGCGAAATCGCTCGGCACTTTGCTTTCGATCACCACTTCAAGGTGATCTACGGCAGTGAGCTGGACGGCACGCGCACCAACAAGGTCGAGCTGATTCGCCATTTGCTGGATGAAGAAGGGCTGGACCCGGCGCACACCCTGATGATCGGGGACCGCAAGCATGACCTGATCGGCGCGCGCAGCAACGGGCTGCAGGCCGTCGCGGTGGGGTACGGGTTTGGCAGCCGGGAAGAGCTGATGGCAGAAGAACCCGCTTTCCACTTCGCCACGGTAGCCGATTTGCACCAGGCTTTTAGCAAGGCTTGAGGGCCAGCAGGGCCGCTTTGCAGCCGGCCCTCCCACATCGATCGGCGTACGCAGGGCCTTTGTCGGCCTTGTGGCGCGAGGGGCCGCAAAAGCGGCCCCAAAATCTCAACGGCTAACCATCAGATGCTGCAGCGCCGCCTTCCTTGCTTCAATCGGCAACCGCCCCAAATGCTCGACCCGCGCGTAGAACCGAACCCAATCTCCACCCACCTCACGAAACAGCGCCGCAAACGCCGGCACCCACTGGTCGTATAGCCCGAACGGCAACAACTTGGCATTATTCATCGGCCCATACATCCAGGCGTCATAGCGCTTGTCACCGCCCCACTGGCCATCACGCACCTGCCGGTATTCACGCCTCAAACGCTCAAACTCGGCCTGCTTGGCCCGGCGCTTGTGTGCATCATCCAACGGCTCCGCATAGATCGCCTGCAATCGCTCACGGCTGGCCAACACCAGGCGGATAAACTGGTCGCGCTGCTTTCCCTGATCCCCGCCAACCGCCGTCAGCCCACGCGCCGCACGCCATTGCCGCGTGCCTTCCTGCTCGACGAACGAGGCAAACGACTCATTGAACTCGGTATCGTCCTGCACATAGAAGCGCTGGTGGGCCAATTCATGAAAGATCAACGTAGCCAGGCGCTCATCGCCCCAGCCCACCATCGACGACAAAATCGGGTCATCGAACCAACCCAGGGTCGAATAAGCTTCCACGCCACCCACGTACACATCCAGGCCATCCTGACGCATCAACGCCGCCGCGCCTCGCGCCGCGCCTTGCTGGTAGTAGCCGCGGTACGCCACGCACCCGGCAATCGGAAAGCAGTGCGTTACCGGTTGCAACGACAACTCGGGCGTGGCGAACACGTTCCACACCACGTAGGGGCGTCCAAGGTCGGCGTATACCCGGTAGCTGCGGTTGTCTGGCAGTTTCAATTGCTGGCTGGCAAACAGCCGCGCCTGTTCGGCCTGTTGCAGGTGCGCGCGCAAGGGTGCAGGGGTAGCAGGGTCGGCCAATACCTGCTCTACAGGCTGCCGCGCCCGCAGCAACTGCCACTGGCCCTGCGCCAGCTGCCCGTAGTAGGCGGCATTGCTGCAACCGTTCAGCAGGAGCGCCGCAAGCAGCGGAACCAAACGGGTGAAAATGCGGTCGAGTGCCCCAAGGCCTGAGCGCTGCATAAGAAAAAGTCGAAGCATCCGGGACTGTCTGACTCGCTCAACACCATTTCGCTCCAAGACTATCTCGCCAAGGGGGAGTTTCGCCATGCGTGCATTGTTGGTCGCCGGCTCACTGTTGTTGATCTCTGCCTGTTCAACCTTGCCAGACCCAGACCCGAACCAGGCCTGGATCGACCTCACCCGTTACGACAATACGTCGCTGGACGCCGTGCAGGTAGATGAGCGTGACTGGGCTGACAGCCGCTATTTCGAGGTTCAACCCGGCAGCCACGAACTGACCGTGCGCTATCAGTTTCCGGTTAACCCCAGCAATATCGGCCCCGTCGAGGAGCCATTGTGGCGCGATTGCCAGGTCAAGCTGACCTTCAAGGACTTCAGCGCCGGGCAGCGTTATCAGCTGCAAGCCGGCAGCATTGGCTTCCGCCCTTGGATCAAACTCTACGACCACCAGCAAAAACTGCTGGGTCAAGGGCTGCCGGCGGGTTGTCAGCGCACCTGAACCGCACAAACGGCGCTATGCTTGTTACTTGTAAATCGCAAGTGGGAGTTTTGCCATGCGCCAGCCCATGATGCTGATCGCCCTCAGTGCACTGGGGGCTTGCGCCAGCCCCTTGCCGCCCGTCGACCCCAAGCAGGCCTGGGTCGATCTGTACACCATGACCCCCGGCCGGGTGATCATGGCCGACCGCCTCGACGGCAAGCGTCTGGACGATGGCCGATATTTTCAGGTGACGCCGGGCAAGCACGAACTGGTGGTGCGCTTCGATTATGAAATCTACTCGGGCGGCATCATGTCCGAGCCCAGGGACCGAACCTGCTACCTGACCGTACGCTTTGACAACTTCAAGGCCGGCGAACGCTATCGCCTGGAAGCGCGGGCGCCGGTAATGGAGCCGCAGGTGCTGCTGTATGACGCCAACCGCAAGGTGGTGGTGAACGAGCCTAGCGAAGTGTTCTGCATACCGTGAATGTGGGGCTGCCTTGCAGCCCCGGGCCTTGGTGCTTATCGATCATTCTTTTGATAGATGATCTTCTTCGTCCCGCCATCGCAGGTCCCGACAACCATGTTCTGGTCCTTGACCTCGCTGTTGGGCACGATCTCCAGCGTATAGGACGAAACCCCTTGGGCCTGGATCTTGGCCTCGATCTCGGTTTTCAGCTCCTCGCAAGGCTTGACGGCCGCCAGCGCAGACGTGGCGACAAGGGAAGCCAACACAGCGATAGCTACGCGAATCATGGAACGGCTCCTGGAAAGGGCAGTGGCGCTGCCGACGTTCTTTAGACTACAGCAAACCACCACCGTTGCACCGTTTCACCCCACCAACGCCGCATCCAGGCTGATCTTCGCATTCAAAACCTTGGACACCGGGCAGCCTTCCTTCGCCTTGTTGGCAATCTCCAGGAATTGAGCCTCGCTGGCCCCCGGTACCTTGGCCCTGAGCACCAAGTGCACAGCGGTAATGGCAAAACCGTCAGCTTGCTTGTCGAGCGTCACCTCTGCAGCCGTGTCGATCCGCTCCGCAGTCAGCCCCGCCTCGCCGAGCATCATGGATAGCGCCATCGAGAAACAACCGGCATGGGCCGCGCCAATCAGCTCCTCCGGGTTGGTACCGGGCGTGCCCTCGAAACGTGTGTTGAAGCCATAAGGGTTCTGCTTGAGTGCACCGCTTTCGGTAGAAAGCAGACCTTTTCCATCCTTCAGGCCACCTTGCCAGATCGCCGATGCTGTCTTTTTCATGATGCCTCCTGGTCACTGGGTTGCTTACCTACGGTTCAGAGGCCTGCCGCCTGCTGCAAGTTCAGCGCAATATGCTTACAGGCATTGAATCCAACGAACGCGCCCATACAGAATCAAAAAGGCCTCTGGCCAATCACTTTTGCGGAGGCTCCATGACGCAGCTGCGTGACCTGAAGATTTCCACCCTGGACCTGGTGCCCGTACGTGCCGACGCCGGCCCCGCGCAATCGCTGCGCAACTCGCTGGACCTGGCGCAGCATGTCGAGCGCTTTGGCTATAACCGCTTCTGGGTGGCTGAGCACCACAACATGGACGGCATCGCCAGTTCGGCGACATCGGTGCTGATCGGCTACCTGGCCGGTGGCACCTCACGTATTCGCGTGGGCTCTGGCGGGGTGATGCTGCCCAACCATGCGCCACTGGTGATCGCCGAGCAGTTCGGCACCTTGGCCAGCCTGTATCCGGGGCGTATCGACCTTGGCCTGGGCCGCGCGCCGGGTTCGGACCAGATGACGGCCTATGCCCTGCGACGCGACCGCGCTGGCGGCCCAGATGACTTCCCGGACGATGTCGAGGAGCTTTCGCGCTACCTCGGGCCACGCACTGATGATCAAAAAGTGATCGCAGTGCCGGGGCACGACACCGACGTGCCGATGTGGTTGCTGGGATCCAGCCTGTTCAGTGCCCAGCTGGCGGGCATGCGCGGCATGCCCTACGCCTTCGCCTCGCATTTCGCGCCACGCTACATGCACGAGGCCATTCGCGTGTACCGCAACCATTTCAAGCCCTCGACCACGCTGGACAAGCCGTATGTGATGCTGGGCATTCCCATGGTGGTGGCGCAGACCGACGAGAAGGCCGAATACCTGGCCACCTCGGTCTACCAGCGCATCCTGGCGCTGATTCGCGGACAGAGCCTGATGCAGAAGCCACCCGTGGAAAGCATGGATGGGCTGTGGTTGCCCCATGAACGGGAGACGGTGGCCAGCTTCCTGGGGCTGGCCATGATCGGCAGCCCGCAGAAGGTAAAGGCCAAGGTAGAAGTGCTGCTGGAACAGACGGGTGCGGATGAGCTGATCTTTACCTGTGACCTGTATGAGCATGCGGACCGCATTCGGTCATATGAGCTGATGGCGCAGGCCCTCAAGGCCGAGTGACCCTCGACACGGGCTCGCCCGCTCCCATAGGTTGACTGTGGAAGCGGGCAAGTCCGCGAAAGGGCAAACGCATCAGCCGCGGCGGTAAACAATCTCCTTGGTCCCGGCCTCACAGCTACCAATGACCTTGCCCGCCGGGTCGCCTTTCTTGACGATCTCCAGCTTGTAGCCAGTGACGCCCTTGGCATCCAGCTTGGCCGCAATTTCCGCCTTCAGTTCCTCGCACGGTTTGCCCGCTGCCAGCGCACCACCGGCCAGGGTCATCAGGCCCAGCGCCAGAATCAGTTTGTTCATCACTCGCGTTCCTTGTGCAGATGAAATCAGAAGGGGCCCCACCAAGGCGCCCCTTTTCTGAATACCTCATCACGCCGGGATCATACAACCCAACGTTGTTTCAGCTATTGGCGATACGGAAGCCGACCTTCAGCGTGACCTGGAAGTGCGCCGCTTTGTTGTCGCGGATATGGCCGCGGGTATCGACCACTTCGAACCATTCCAGGTGCTTGATGCTTTTACCGGCTTCGGCCAGAGCATTGTTAATCGCCTCTTCGATACTGGTGGGCGAAGACCCGACCAGCTCGATTTTCTTGTAGGTGTGATGATCGGTCATGAGTGCTCTCCATGGTTGACGGTGAGATTCAGCCTAGCAGCGCAGGCCTGGTTTACCTGCGAGCGGTCACTGTCAGCGAAAGTTCGATCGCACTTTCACGCAGCCCAAGGGTCGCAATCCTTACAGCCCATACTGCAAAGGAGAGTCAACATGCACCGCAACTCGCTGCGTAAAACATCCCTGGAAAGCATGGAAGCGGAGATCGAGAGCCTTCTGAAAAGCTTGGAACACCTCAAGCATGATGCGTCGGAAGAGTCCCAGAAGTCGGTGAAGGCAATCCGCAGCAACGCTGAAAGCGCACTGCGTCATTCGCGCAGCCTACTGAGCGATGCGTATGAGGAAGTGAAGCAGCGCACTCGCCAGACCGGCATAGCCACCCGGGACTACGCCCAGGAGCACCCATACACCACCGCCGGTGTGGCCATTGGTGCGCTGGGCCTGCTGGCGGCCTACCTGATATGCAAGCGAAACTAAGCGCTCTGCCGCGCAAGTTCCGCCCGTAACCACTGCGCCAACTGCTCGGCGCGCCCGTCTGCGGCGCGCCGTGGCACCCACAGTGCCAGCGCCGCCTGGGTAGGTGAAAAGCCCCAAGGCGCACTCAAACGGCCCGCCCGCAGGTCATCGGCGACCAGTGGCTGCGGTGCAATCGCCACGCCCAATCCGGCCACGGCAGCCTCCAGCAGGTAATACAGGTGCTCGAAAGCCTGGCCATAGTGAATGGCCGTCGGGTCCAGGCCCTGTTGCACCGCCCAGGTAGGCCACGCTTGCGGGCGTGAAGTGGTGTGCAGCAAGGCTTCGCCCAACAATGCCTTGGCGGGCGCCCCCTGCAAGCGCTGGAAACCTGCGAAATGTGGGCTGAGCACCGGCCCGATGCATTCTTCGGCCAGCACGTGCACCTGCATGTCCGCCGGCCACGGTGGCTCGGCATACACCAGCAACGCATCCAGCCCGGGCCGCCGCGGGTCAAGGTCACCCTCACCCGCCGACAGGTGCAAGCGCAGCTCAGGCAAATCCGCCTGCAACCGCCCCAGCCGCGGGATAAACCACCGCGCCAGCAGGCTGCCCGAGCAGCCCAGCACGAATGGCGCCTCGCTCACATCACGGCTGAGCTCGGAACACACGCTGCGCAGCCGGTCGAAGGCCTCACCGCTGGCATCGCGCAGACGCACACCGGCATCTGTGAGTTTGATGCCACGCCCGTCCTTGACGAACAGGGCTACGCCCAGATGCTCCTCAAGCACCTTGATCTGCCGGCTGACAGCGCCGTGGGTCACGTGCAGCGCTTCCGCCGCCTGGCTGACGCTGTTGAGCCTGGCTGCAGCCTCGAAGGCGCGCAGGGCATTGAGGGGAGGGAGGTCGTGGGCCATTTTACCTGTGAGTTTTTCTGACAAGTTTACGCAATCTTATCGGTTTTCAGCCGAGCTTGCCGTGGTTAGAGTAAAGCCCATCACTCATTCACTACGCCTTGGAGCGCCCCATGACCCAGTCCCAATACCGCCCCGGCCCCGACGCCAATGGCCTGTTCGGCTCGTTCGGCGGCCGCTACGTGGCCGAAACCCTGATGCCACTGGTGCTGGACCTGGCCCGCGAATACGAAGCGGCCAAGGCAGACCCCAAGTTCCTTGAAGAGCTGGCTTATTTTCAGCGCGACTACATCGGCCGCCCCAACCCGCTGTACTTCGCCGAGCGCCTGACCGAGCATTGCGGCGGAGCGAAGATTTTCTTCAAGCGTGAAGAGCTCAACCATACCGGCGCGCACAAGGTGAACAACTGCATCGGCCAGGTGCTGCTGGCCAAGCGCATGGGCAAAAAGCGCCTGATCGCCGAAACCGGCGCCGGCATGCACGGTGTCGCCACCGCCACTGTCGCCGCGCGCTTCGGCCTGCCTTGCGTGATCTACATGGGCGCCACCGACATCGAGCGCCAGCAGGCGAACGTATTCCGCATGAAGCTGCTGGGCGCCGAGATCGTGCCGGTTACCGCCGGCACCGGCACCCTGAAAGACGCCATGAACGAAGCCCTGCGTGACTGGGTTACCAACGTCGAAGACACCTTCTACCTGATCGGCACCGTGGCTGGCCCACACCCGTACCCCGCCATGGTCCGCGATTTCCAGTCGATCATCGGCAAAGAGACCCGTGCCCAGTTGCAAGAGAAGGAAGGCCGTCTGCCAGACAGCCTGGTTGCCTGCGTCGGCGGCGGCTCCAATGCCATGGGCCTGTTCCATGAGTTCCTCGAAGAGCCGAGCGTGCAGATCATCGGCGTTGAAGCCGGTGGCCACGGCGTACACACCGACAAGCATGCCGCCAGCCTGAACGGCGGCGTACCGGGCGTATTGCACGGCAACCGCACCTACCTGCTGCAGGACCAAGACGGCCAGATCACCGATGCCCACTCGATTTCCGCAGGCCTGGACTACCCGGGCATCGGCCCGGAGCACGCCTATCTGCATGAGGTGAAGCGCGTCGAGTACGTCAGCATCACCGATGACGAAGCATTGGATGCGTTCCACGCAACCTGCCGTCTGGAAGGCATCATTCCAGCCCTGGAAAGCTCCCACGCCTTGGCCGAAGCGATCAAGCGCGCACCGAAGCTGCCCAAGGACCACCTGATGGTCGTGTGCCTGTCGGGCCGCGGCGACAAAGACATGCAAACCGTCATGAACCACATGGCCGCCCAGGAGAAACACGCATGAGCCGTCTTGAACAACGCTTCGCCGAGCTGAAGGCCGAAGGCCGCTCGGCACTGGTCACCTTCGTCACAGCTGGCGACCCGGGCTACGACGCCTCGTTGCAGATCCTCAAGGGCCTGCCGGCTGCTGGCGCCGACGTGATCGAGCTGGGCATGCCGTTCACCGACCCGATGGCCGATGGCGTGGCCATCCAGCTGGCCACCCTGCGCGCCCTTGAGGCTGGTCAGACCTTGGCCAAGACCCTGCAGATGGTTCGCGAATTCCGTGTGGATAACCAGACCACGCCGATCGTGCTGATGGGCTACTACAACCCTATCCACCGCTTTGGCGTGGACACGTTCGTGGCTGAAGCCAAGGCCGCGGGCGTCGATGGCCTGATCATCGTCGACCTTCCGCCAGAGCACGACGCCGAACTGGCTACCCCGGCCCAGGCTGCAGGCATCGACTTCATCCGCCTGACCACCCCGACCACCGACGACGCGCGCCTGCCGCGCGTGCTGGAGCGCAGCTCCGGGTTCGTCTACTACGTGTCGGTGGCTGGTGTAACCGGTGCAGGTTCGGCGACCACCGAGCATGTGACCGAAGCCATTGCCCGCCTGCGCCGGCATACCGATCTGCCGATCAGCGTTGGCTTCGGCATTCGCACGCCGGAACAGGCTGCGAACATTGCCCGCCTGGCCGATGGCGTGGTGGTGGGCTCGGCACTGGTCGACAAGATCGCCCAGGCCAAAAGCGCCGATCAGGCGGTGACCGATGTATTGAGCCTGTGCTCGGCATTGGCTGAAGGGGTGCGTGGCGCACGCCGCTAAACCGCGTCGTCTGCTTCGCGGGTAAACCCGCTCCTACGGGGCCAGCGCCACCCTCTGGCTCTGCGATATTGAGCTGCGCCCCAGATGTTGGACGGTCGGTGCTAGGCTACCTCAGCTTGAGTTCTGTAAGCCACAGGACTCAGGCCGTTGAGTTTCATTTTAATGCGGTCATGGTTGTAA
>NZ_JAECZP010000026.1:0-83832 GCF_019691255.1 Pseudomonas sp. USTB-Z | reverse complement strand
TCAATTTGCGATTCTGTACGGAGATCGGTTCATCAGGCCAACCTGGTGAAATCAAGGCCTGCCTGACGGCAGGCCGTTACCGGCCCGCACACAAAAAATCTGACACTTCCCTAATCAATCAGACAGGCTTCCTGCAACATTTTGTCTTGAACTGACAATGGCACCTTGGGCTACAATGCGGCGCTCTGATACGCCACTCACGCCCAGGCCACACGCCGTAATGATTACGCGCGCTGGGCGATGAACTCTTCCTGACATGGATTCGTTGGATGCTTTGCGCCGTACTGGTCTCCCCCTGCGCCCCTCGCTGGACGGCTGAATTGTCGTCTGCGGCCAGTGCTGCACACTTTCTGAAAACCCCGCACAACTTTGAATGCTGCCGCCAACCATTGGCTGCGGTACGCGGCTGTGCGCCCCACCGAAAATGGAGTGCTCCACTTGCGTAAGAAATTCGTCGCGTCCCTTCTGGCGGTCGCCATCGCCTCTACCACGGCCTGTGCACAGCTCGGGATCAGCAAAGAGCAAGCGGGCACCGTGATCGGTGGCCTGGCCGGTGTGGCCATCGGCTCGACCATGGGCAGTGGCAACGGCAAGATCGCCGCCGCGCTGATCGCAGGTGGCATTGGCGCCTACGTGGGCAATCGCATCGGCCACATGCTCGATGAAAAGGACCAGCAAGCCCTGGCGCTGCGTACGCAGGAAGTGCTGAGCCAGCAGCAAACCACTGCCAGTGCCCAGCCAGTGACCTGGAAGTCCGACCACTCCGGCGCCACCGCGCAGATCGTGCCGGGCAAGGAATACACCAAGACCAAGCAGGTCGAGGTCAAGCGCGCGCCGAAGATCCAGGCGGTGCCGTCGATGAAGCTGATCAACGAGCCGTATGTGACCATCAGCGACAACCTCAACGTGCGCGCCGCGCCTAACCAGGCTGGTGAGAAGGTCGGCAGCCTGAAGAACCACACCGAATTCACCGCCGTGGGCTCCACCGGTGACTGGATTCTGGTCGGCCGCAAGGGTGTGACCGTGGGCTATGTGCACAAGAACTACGTCGAGCCCAAGGCGCAAGCGGTTGCCAAGCGTGTAACGCCAGCCGTCAACCTGGACGAGCTGGACGTTGCCGCCAGCAAGGAAACCCAAGGCTTCGACCTGGACTCGGTGCAGTCGCTGCCAACCCAGACAGTTGCCGCCGAAGCGGCCTGCCGCCCGGTCACCGTCAGCCTGAAATCGCAAAGCGGCCAGACCGAACAAGAGCAGAACACCTTCTGCAAACAAGCCAACGGCACCTGGGAACTGATCTGAGGAACTCCATGAAAAAGCACGCGCTCGCGCTGGCTGTGATCGGCGCTTGTGGTCTGGTACCGCAGGCGTTCGCCCACGAGCTGGCCTTTTCCAAGAAAGACAACATCAAGGTCGAAGTGCCCGGGGATGCCACCACCTGGTGCAAACCCCAGGTCGACCTGACCATCACCCGCCCGGCCTGGGATAACCAGGAACTGCTGTCAGGCCTGCTGACCAAGCTGCCGTTCGTGTTCGCCAAGGACTGCTCGACTGCCAAGGTGAACTGGAAGGCGGTCGATGCCAAGGGCAACCTGTACGCCAGCGGCTCGGGCAATGCCAGCAACCTGGGGCTGGTAACTCTGGCTGCTGCGCCTGCCACTGCCGCCCCGGCGCCGGCTGCAGCAGTTGCCCCCGCTCCGGCACCTGCGCAGCCAGAAGCACCGGCTGCTGCTGCACCGACACCGGCACCTGCTCCGGCCCCGGCCCCAGCCCCAGCCCCTGCTGCTGCAGCGGCCCCGGCAGTGGTCGAAGCCGCACCTGCGCAGGCAAAACCCGCTCCGGCCCCCGCGCCCGCGCCAGCCGTAGCCGCAGAGCCAGCCCCAACCCCCGAAGCCCCGGCAGCAGCCCCTGTTGTGCCGCCCGCTCCGGCACCTGCCACAGCAGTCGCCGCAGCCCCCACTTCGGACTTCGGTCGCTCGGTGGTCCTGGAAAACCGCAACCTGATGCAGGTAACGGACGGCACCGGCTGCAAATGGGTGCTCAGTACCTCGATCATCGGCGATGGCGACACCCTGTCGTTCGGCACCACCCCGGCCATGCCGTGCCCGGCGTCCGGCTTTGGTGAAGGCAGCTTCGACAAGATCAGCTGGAAGGCTGTGGGTACCTACCGGGGTGATAACTGGACCCGCGTCTATGCTCACCCGAGTGGTTTGATCTTCAACAAGAACCTTGAGCCTGCGGTAAAGGACAAGGCCGTTTCTTATCTCACGCCGCAAGCTGACCAGGCCGCGTTCCTGGTCGGCGAGATCCCAGGCCGGCAGATGAAGGTGTACCTGACGTTCACCCGCTCCAGCTACGGCGTGCTCCGCCCGTTCGGCAGCGACCCTTACTACGTCGCGGTCACCCCGGACGAGTCGTTTGCCCTGGATGCGACCAAGTACAAGGAAGCTGCGCTGGAAATCTTCGACCTGATCAAGACCACCTCGCCGACCACCACCGATGTGGCCAACCTGTTCATCGTCAAAGACCTGTCGGCGATCTCGAACAACATCTGGGGCAACGACGCGCAGAAAATCACTCGCAACCGCATCGGCATCAACCGCCAAGGCCTGTTCTTCGATGTGCGCGACGGAGCCAACTGGGCGGTACAGCGCGAGCAGCAGCGTGTGCGTGAGCAGCGTCAGCGCCAACAGGAGCTGGCCCGCGTGCACACCCGTGTGCTGGAACGTTACCAGCAGTTGCAGGACGGCATGAGCGACTTCAAGGGGCGCGAAACCGAGGCGTTGGCGCAGATGGCCGGTATCAAGGTGCGCTTTGCTTCGCCACTGGAGCAGCAAAACCCTGCGACCTCGGCCAGCGTAGTGCCGATGATGGTGCACGTTACCGGCAAGAAAGGTGACTTCTACAGCATCGACTTCCCGAGCAACGGCCGCCTGGTTGCGGACGAGGAATACAGCGAAGGCTGGTACGTGACCCAGGTGGCCAACGCCACGCCGTACTACCCGCTGGACGACGGCCGCGCCGTGCCTACCTACCGTGCCTACAGCGCCGGTGAGCCGGAGGCCTGCAAACAGGACCACTGTGCCGACCGCGTGTCGTTCGGCGCCGTGCTGGCCAAGGAATTCCCCAACGCCGGTATCGATTTCAGCTGGACCCCCGAGGTCTCCCAACAGTACGTGAACGACTGGAACAACGCTTCCGCCATGGTCCAGTGAGGCAAACACCATGATCAAACAGATGAACAAGAAGCAGCTGCTGATTGGCGGTGTGGCCGCAGCGGTGCTGGTGCTCGGTGGTGGCTATGCGATGGTCGCCAGCTCGGGCAAGAAGGCTGCGCTGGCCTACTACGACGACTTCAAGGAGCGCTATTTCCTTGAGGATGTGCTGTCTGAGGGGGACATTTCCTACTCGGCGTTTTCCGGCAACCTGACGGTAGCCGACCCGGAGATCCGCGTGGCGGCGGCGCAGACCAATGGCGCCCAGCAGTTCATGCGCGGCCTGTCGGGCTTGATGGAGTCCGTACAGGGTGGTTCGGCTGAGGAAGGCCTGGCGGGCTGGGCCAAGTATCAGCTCAATGTCAGCCGCAATGTGGCCGGGGTGTACCTGAAGGCTGATGCGCTGAAGCTGGCCCATGACGGAGACAGCAAGGATGGCAGCATTCATATCCAGCTGCTGGGCATGCAGATGGGCAACCCCTACGTTGCCAGCAAGGGTGCCGAAGTCGTGCTGGTGGCGGATGTCAGCGACGAAGTCCAGCCACGTGCCGAGCTGGCCGCCAATGGTCGGGCCGCCCCGTCGAACTTCACCTGGGGCGCCAACATGGCGGTGCGCCAGCCAGTAACCGGCGCGTTTCTGGTCAGCAGTACCGGTGACTTTGGTACCACGGTCGACCTGGACTTCACCATCAAGCGCTCCAGTGATGGCGAAGGCTCGATGGCGTTCGTGGTCACCCACCGCAACGACGGCTCCAAGGTGGGGGAGATCGTGCGCAAGGCCGACTTCCAGTCGCTGCCGGAACTGGACGATGTCGAAACCCAGCTCAAGAGTGCCCTGAGCGCGATGCTGATTGGCGCGTACAGCCCGTACACCGGCCAGGCGGTGTTGGCTGAAGCGGTGAGCGGCTTTGCCCGCAAGGCCAAGGTCGAGAACTACTCGGTGAGCTACAGTGGCTTCAAATCGCTGAAAGAGGCTTTCAGCGATTACCAGCAGCAAGTCCCCAAGGCAAAGTTCGCAGCCTTCTGCCAGGAGGTTGGGCTGTCGTCGTGGAGCAGTGACTTTGGCGCCAAGGCCAAGAACCACAGCGACTCGGAGTGCGCCATCGGGCAGAAGCTGGTCGAAGACGGCAGTTTCGAAGAGCAGTACACCTTCAAGGAAGGCAAGAGCCTGTTTGCAGCGTTGTTCGTGAGCAAGGCGTATCAGCTGGAAACCAATTGATTGGGTAATGGCTGAGTGAACAAGCCCCCGGGAACCCTGAGTTGCCGGGGGCTTTTTTTGCTGTCAGGTGTGCCCGGACCCTGTCGGGCTTGGGATCAGCGCATCGCCGCCAGTTTGATGCCGAATCCCACCAGGCAAGCCCCCGCCAGCCGCTCGAACATATTGGCAATTCGCGGGTTGGCGCGCATGCGCTCGGCCAGTTGATGGGTCAGCACCACGGCAATCAGCCCATACAGGAAGGTCACCACCGCCACTGTCGCCGCCATGAAACCGAACGTCACCAGCCCTTGGTGCTTCACCGGGTCGACGAACAGCGGGAAAAACGCCATGTAGAACATGATCGCCTTGGGGTTGAGCAGGGTGATCATCATGGTCTGGCGCAGGTACTGGCCGTTGTCCATGCGGCAGGTGTGTGCTGCACCACCGGGTTTGCTCAGCAGCATGCGCAGGCCCAGGTAGGCCAGGTATGCAGCCCCCGCCCACTGCACCACATGAAAGGCGGCAGGGTAGGTGGCCAGCAGGGTGGCGACACCGGCTACCGCCAGCCACAGCAGCACCTGGTCACCCACGATCACGCCACAGGTCGCGGCCAGGCCTGCCTTGATACCGCCCTTGCCGGTGGCGGTGATCAGGGCGAAATTGCCCGGGCCGGGGATAGCCAGAAGAATAAGGAAGGCGATGACGAATGCGCCGTAGTCGGTGACGCCAAGCATGGTGAGTTCCTGTTGGGCATTGCGAAGGCAGTGCGCTGAACTATCGTCGCCAACGGCGCGCTTTTCAACCTGTTGTTGCACAGTTGCAAAGAACCTGTGCCAAGTGCGGCTTGGATCCAATGCCTGGAGTCTGTATGATTCCGCGGCCATCAGACGATGGTCGAAGATGATTCATTTAAAGGATTGAGTAATGAAAAAGCTGTTCAAGGCCACCGTAGCCGTTGCCGTCGTTTCGGGTGTTGCCCTGCTGTCGGGTTGCACTGGCCAGGTTTACAACCAACCGAAAAACTGCACCTACGACTACCTGTTCCACCCTTCGGTTTCCATCTCCAAGATCATCGGTGGCTGCGGCCCGATCGATAAACTGCCTCAGCAGCAGTAATCTTGGCGGTACCCTGATCGCGACGCTTGCGGCGTGATCCAAGGCCCCCGGTCATGCACATGGCCGGGGGTTTTTGTTTGTGACGTGACAAACTGCCGCTGGGGCAACCGGTCGCCTTGACGCTCCGGCCTGCAATTTGTTTGTGCTGGCATTTCAGATACAATCGGAAAAACGATTCAGCCTTGTCGGTCAATTCGACCAAAGGCCGAGCCGTTTTCTGGTTCTCTGGCTGCTGAACAATGATCAACAAAAAGCCTGCGCTGAAGAACACGCTTTACCGGGGCCAGCCACAGGCCCTCCCTCTGTTCTCCTGACTGGAATTGATCAATGTTCAAGAAAGCTGGCAAGACCTTGCTGGGTCTGGCGGTCGCTGCAAGCGTCATGCAAGCGCACGCTGCAGAAACCAAGAAAGTAGACGTGCTGCTGGTCGGCGGCGGCATCATGAGCTCCACCTTGGCCGTGTGGCTGCACGAGCTGGAGCCAAGCTGGTCGATGGAAATGGTCGAGCGCCTGGATGGCGTGGCCGAAGAAAGCTCCAACGGCTGGAACAACGCCGGTACCGGCCACTCCGCGCTGGCCGAGCTGAACTACACCCCGGAAGACAAGGACGGCAACGTCAACATCTCCAAGGCCATCGAAATCAACGAAGCCTTCCAGATTTCCCGCCAGTTCTGGTCGTGGCAGGTACGCCAGGGCGTGCTGAAGAACCCGCACTCGTTCATCAACACCACCCCGCACATGAGCTTCGTGTGGGGCGATGACAACATCAAGTTCCTCAAGAAACGCTACGACGCACTGCAGGCCAGCCCGCTGTTCCGTCCGATGCAGTACTCCGAGGACCACGCGCAGATCGCCAAGTGGGTCCCGCTGATGATGGAAGGCCGCGACCCGAACCAGAAGCTGGCCGTGACCTGGACACCGATCGGCACCGACGTCAACTTTGGCGAGATCACCCGCCAGTTCGTTGGCCACCTGCAGACCCAGAAAGGCTTCGAGCTGAAGCTGTCCAGCGAAGTGCAGGACATCACCCGCAACAAGGACGGCTCCTGGCACGTCGAGTACAAGAACCTGAAGGACGGTACCGAGTCGGCCACCGACGCCAAGTTCCTGTTCATCGGTGCCGGCGGCGGCGCGCTGAAGCTGCTGCAGAAGTCGGGCATCCCGGAAGCCAAGGAATACGCAGGCTTCCCGGTGGGTGGCTCGTTCCTGGTGACCGAGAACCCGACCGTTGCCATGCAGCACATGGCCAAGGCCTATGGCATTGCCTCGACCGGTGCGCCACCCATGTCGGTCCCGCACCTGGACACCCGCGTGCTGGACGGCAAGCGCGTCATCCTGTTTGGCCCGTTCGCTACCTTCTCGACCAAGTTCCTGAAGAACGGTTCTTACCTGGACCTGCTGAGCAGCACCACCACCCACAACGTGTGGCCGATGACCAAGGTGGGTATCGACCAGTATCCGCTGGTCGAGTACCTCGCTGGCCAGCTGATGCTGTCTGACGATGACCGCTTCGAAGCCCTGCGCACCTACTTCCCGAATGCCAAGAAGGAAGACTGGCGCCTGTGGCAGGCCGGCCAGCGTGTGCAGATCATCAAGCGTGATGCCGACAAGGGCGGCGTGCTGAAGCTGGGTACCGAAGTGGTGGCTTCCGAAGACCGCACCATCGCGGGTCTGCTGGGTGCCTCGCCAGGTGCTTCGACCGCTGCGCCGATCATGCTGAACGTGCTGGAAACCGTGTTCAAGGACAAGGTCGCTACGCCGGAGTGGCAGGCCAAGATCAAGGAAATCGTACCGAGCTACGGCACCAAGCTGAACGACTCGGCAGCGGCCACCCAGAAAGAGTGGAACTACACCGCTGAAGTGCTGCAACTGGGTAAACCGCCGGTGATCGACGCCAGCGTTGAATTCGGTGGCGCGGCAAGCAAGCCGGTTGAGAGCAAGCCTGAGAACGACATGGCGCTGTAACCGGCCATTGTCGTGAAAGAAAGCCACGGGGGAGACCTCGTGGCTTTTTTGTTGCCAAGCACAGCGAAACCCTCAGGCTTATCGCCATCCCTGGTAGGAGCGGGTTCACCCGCGAAGAGGCCTGCACAGGTATCACTGCTGGCGCAGGATGCACTCCAGCAGCCCGGGAAACCGCTTATCCAGCATCTCGCTACGCAGCGAATTCATATGGGTAGTCCCCACATTGCGGGTTTGCACCAGCCCTGCATCGCGCAACACACGGAAGTGGTGGGACATGCTCGACTTCGGCCGACCTCCATCCAGCTCGCCACAGCTGGCCTCGGCCACGCCGGCCAGGTGGCGGACGATTTCCAGGCGCACGGGGTCGCTGAGCGCATAGAGCAGGCGTTCAAGAATGAGGTCGTCGGGGTTGGGATGTTTATAGGCTCGCATGGTTGACATGATAACGGGGGTTTCATTAATTGCCATAGTTCGATTATGATCGAACAACAGTATTCAAATGAACCCGGAGTTTCCCATGTCCGCACTATTCGAACCCTACACCCTCAAAGACGTCACCCTGCGTAACCGGATTGCCATTCCGCCGATGTGCCAGTACATGGCCGAAGACGGCATGATCAACGACTGGCACCACGTTCACCTGGCCGGCTTGGCCCGTGGTGGTGCCGGCTTGCTGGTGGTCGAGGCCACTGCTGTGGCGCCGGAAGGGCGTATCACCCCCGGTTGCGCCGGTATCTGGAGCGATGCCCACGCTCAGGCGTTCGTACCGGTGGTGCAGGCCATCAAGGCTGCCGGTTCCGTGCCGGGTATCCAGATCGCCCACGCCGGGCGCAAGGCCAGCGCCAACCGCCCGTGGGAGGGTGATGACCACATTGCCGCCGACGACGCGCGCGGCTGGGAGACCATTGCCCCGTCTGCCATTGCCTTTGGCGCGCACCTGCCGAAAGTGCCACGCGAAATGACGCTGGACGATATCGCCCGGGTCAAGCAGGACTTCGTCGATGCCGCCCGCCGTGCGCGTGATGCCGGCTTCGAGTGGATAGAACTGCACTTTGCCCATGGCTACCTGGGCCAGAGCTTCTTCTCCGAGCACTCCAACAAGCGCACCGATGCCTACGGTGGCAGCTTCGAAAATCGCAGCCGCTTCCTGCTGGAAACACTGGCCGCCGTGCGCGAAGTGTGGCCGGAGAACCTGCCGCTGACCGCGCGCTTTGGTGTGTTGGAATACGATGGCCGCGATGAGCAGACCCTGGAAGAGTCGATCGAACTGGCCCGTCGCTTCAAGGCCGGTGGGCTCGACCTGCTGAGCGTGAGTGTCGGCTTCACCATTCCCGACACCCACATCCCCTGGGGGCCAGCGTTCATGGGGCCGATTGCCGAGCGCGTGCGCCGCGAAGCGAAGCTGCCCGTGACGTCGGCGTGGGGCTTTGGTACGCCGCAGTTGGCGGAGGCCGCATTGCAGGCCAACCAGCTGGATCTGGTTTCGGTAGGGCGCGCGCACCTGGCCGACCCGCACTGGGCTTACTTTGCGGCCAAGGAGCTGGGGGTGGAAAAAGCGTCCTGGACCTTGCCGGCGCCTTATGCGCACTGGCTCGAGCGTTACCGCTGAGGCTTGGAGGGGCTGCTTTGCAGCCCATTCGCGGGCAAGCCTGCACCCACAGAGACACCGCAGGTTTCAGATACTGCACCCTCTCTGTGGGAGTGGGCTTGCCCGCGAATGTGCCGGTAGAGGCTAAAACCGGTCCAGTCGGTATGCGCCCATCTCAGGCCCACCAGCCTGCTCAGCCAACCGCCCCACCCATTCCGCCGTCACCGCCGCCTGGGTCAACCCCAGGTGCTGATGGCCAAACGCCAACAGCACCCGCCCATCGCACACCCTGTCGATCACGGGCAATGAGTCCGGTAACGAAGGCCTGAAACCCATCCACGGCGTTGCCCCTTCGACGCTCAAGTCGTGCCGGAACAAGCCCTTGCTCAACCGGTGCAACTGCCACGCCCGCTGCATGCTCGGCGGTGCCTGCAGCCCGGCAAACTCCACTGTGCCCGCCAGGCGCAAGCCTTCGGCCATGGGCGTCATGATGAATTTGCGCTCAAGCGAGGTGACTGCAAACGGCAGGCGCTGGTGCTCACCCGGCAACATCAGGTGGTAGCCGCGTTCGGTATCCAGCGGCACCCGCGTGCCTGTCAGCGCGGCGGTCAGTTTCGCAGAATGGGCGCCACAGCTGACAAGCACCTGGCGGGCATTGAGCATGCCTTGGTCGCTGGCAAGGCTCACGCCGGCACTGTGCAACTGCCCGCCATCGACCTGTGCCTGGACAAAGCGCACCCCACTGGCCTTGGCCGCTTCGAACAATTCGCACACCACCCGATAAGGGTCGATGAAGTGCCCGGTGCGCGGGAAGAACAGCCCGCCCAACAGTGACGGGCTGAGTTGCGGCGCCGCTTCGCGCACGGTTTCGGCCGACCAGAAGTCCACCGGCACCGCCTGCTGTTGCAGGCGTGTGCGCAACGCCTCCAACGCCTGGCGTGACTCAGGCTTCTCGAACACCAGCAACGAACCATCCTCTTGAAACAACTCGCTGCGCCCGATCGAGCCCAACAGCCGTTGCCAGGCGCCCAGACTGCCTTCGTTCAACGTGCGGATGCCCGCCACGCTGCGCTGGAACGGCGCCGGGCGCAGGTTGAGCAGCAGCCGGGTGAACCACGGCATGGCCTTGGGCAGGTATTTCCAGTCCAGGCGCAGCGGGCCCATCGGGTCGAGCAGCATGCGAGGCAGGCGCTTGAGGATCGACAGGTCGGCAATCGGGAACACTTGCTCGGTTGCCAGGTGCCCGGCATTGCCGAAGGACGCGCCAAGGCCGGGTGCCTGGCGGTCGACCAGGGTTACCCGACGGCCCTGGCGGGCCAGTTGCAAGGCACAGGCGACGCCGACGATGCCTGCGCCGACCACGGCAATATCGGTTTCAGCGGTTTCGAGCATGCTCAGCCTTCCCGTTTGCCGTCTAGCAGGCGCCGCAGCTGCAGCGGGTTGCCGTGTTTCAATGCCTGCGGCAGCAGCGCATCGGGGAAGTCCTGATAGCAAACCGGGCGCAGGAAACGCAGGATCGCCGCGGTGCCCACCGAGGTGGTGCGGGCATCGGAAGTGGCCGGGAACGGCCCGCCGTGGACCATGGCATCGCACACCTCGACGCCGGTCGGCCAGCCATTGACCAGAATGCGCCCGGCCTTGCGCTCAAGGGTGGGGAGCAGGGCGCGAGCGCTGTCGATGTCGGCCTCGTCCAGTTGCAGGGTGGCGGTCAGCTGACCTTCCAGGTGTTCGGCTACCTGGCGGACCTGCTCATCGTCGGTGCAGGCAACGACCAGCGACGCTGCACCGAACACTTCAGCCTGCAACGCCGGGTCGGCGAGAAACGCTTCGGCCTGGGTCACGAACAACTGTGCCTGGCACTGGTTGGGGCCCTGATTGGTTTGGCCACTGGCGATGGTTTGGGCACAGGGGTTGTCTGCCAGGGCTGCGATACCGGCCTGGTAGGCACTGAAAATGCCGGGGGTGAGCATGGTTTGGGCGGGGGCCTGCTGCACGTAACCGGCGGCTGCAGTGATGAACCGCTGCAGTGCCGGCCCCTGCCGGGCGATTACCAGGCCAGGGTTGGTGCAGAACTGGCCGGCGCCCTGGGTCAGCGAGGCGACGAAACCTTGTGCCAGTGCTTCGGCACGGGCTTGCAGGGCGGCGTCGAACAGGAACACCGGGTTGATCGAACTCATTTCGGCATACACCGGGATGGGCTCCGGGCGCGCCTGGGCGGCTTGGCACAGCGCCATGCCACCGCTGCGCGAGCCGGTGAAACCAACGGCCTTGATACGCGGGTCGCTGACCAGGGCAATGCCCACTTCGCGGCCCGAGCCATAAAGCAGCGAGAACACACCCTCCGGTAAGCCGCACTGCTTCACCGCTTGCGCCACCGCCTGGCCGACCAGCTCACTGGTGCCGGGGTGGGCACTGTGGGCCTTGACCACCACGGGGCAGCCAGCGGCCAATGCCGACGCGGTGTCACCACCGGCCACCGAGAAGGCCAGCGGGAAATTGCTGGCGCCGAACACGGCGACTGGCCCCAGGGCCACCTGGCGCTGGCGCAGATCAGCGCGGGGGAGGGGCTGGCGCTCAGGCAGGGCGCTGTCGACCCGCACGTCCAGCCATTCGCCGGCCCGCACTGTACGGGCAAAGGTGCGTAGCTGGGTGCAGGTACGGCCACGCTCGCCCTGAATGCGCGCCTTGGGCAGGCCGGTTTCGGCCACGGCGCGGTCGATCAGGGCATCGCCGAGGGCCTCGATCTGTGTGGCGATGGCTTCAAGGAAGTCTGCTCGTTGTTCGAGCGAGGTTTCGCGGTAGGCGTCGAATGCCGCCCAGGCCAGCGCGCAGGCCTGGGCCACGTGTTCGCCGGTGCCGCCGAGGTAGGCCGGCTCCAACGTCTGACCGGTGGCTGGGTCGATGGCACGGATGGCGTCGCGGCTGCCGGTTACCGGCCTCTGGCCGATCAGCAGGTTGCCTGTGAGGGGCATGTAGCCTCCTTGGATATCTAATGCAGATGCATGGGGGGGATTACGACCCCTGTAGGAGCGGTTTCACCCGCGAACACCGGCGAAGCCGGTGCCATGCACCGGGTCGCCTGATTCGCGGGCACGCCCGCTCCCACAGCGGGAGCAGTGGCTGCTCAGGCGATGTTCTGCTCAGCCGACCAGCTGGCGTACCAGCTGCGGAACAGCGCGTACTGCTGTTCGGCATAGTTGCGCTGAGCGTCGGTCAGTACGTCGGTCTCGTTGAAGTGCAGGCTGTACTCGGTGTCGCCGTTGAGCACCATCAAGTGCTTGTAATACAACACCAGGTCGCAGCCTTCATCGAACGACGACAGCACCGCCAGCGCCGCTTCCAGCTCGCGCGCCAGGCGGCGGGCACGGGCGTCGCCTTTGGCGGCCTGTTTGCTCAGGCTCACCAGTTGCAGCACTTCGCGCGGCAGCGCGTTGCCGATGCCGGTGATGGCGCCGGTGGCGTTGCAGTTGACGAAGCCATGCACCACCTGGGTGTCGACACCGACCATCAGGGTGACATCGTCATCCTTGGAGGTGATGTGCTCGGCGGCGTAGCGCAGGTCGGCGCCACCGCCGAACTCCTTGAAACCGATCAGGTTGGGGAACGCGCTACGCAGTTCGAAGAACAGGTCGGCGCGGGTGGCAAAACCGTAGTAGGGGCTGTTGTAGATCACCGCCGGCAGCTTCGGCGCGGCAGCCAAGATGGCCGAGAAGTGATGCTTCTGGGCGATCAGCGAGGCGCCGCGGCTGAGCACGCGAGGGATGACCATCAGGCCGGCGGCACCGACCTTGGCGGCGTGGGCGGCATGCGACACTGCCTCACGGGTGTTGACTGCGCCCGTGCCGACGATGGTCGGGATACCGGCCGCCACCAGGCGCGCCACGCCTTCCTGGCGCTCGGCCTCGGTCAGCAGCGGCCAGTCACCCATCGAGCCGCAGTACACCACCGCGCTCATGCCGGCTTCGATCAGTTCGCGGCCCTTGCGCACCAAGGCGTCGAAGTCCGGCTTGCGCTCGGCGGTGCATGGGGTCATCAGGGCGGGCATGGTGCCGGTGAAAATGTTGTTGGTCATTGTTGTTACTCCTGGCGAAATTGGGTTTGGTCAAAAAGCCGGGGGCTCAGATGCCCCAGGCGAACGGGTCCTGTTCGTCGATCAGCAGGGTGCTGTCGGCGGTCATGTGGGCACGGCCGGTGATGAACGGTCGAATACGCTCGCCGTCGCGCTCGTAACGGCCGTGAAACTGGCTGCCGGTGATGCTGGCCTGCACCCAGGTCTGGCCTTCGGCAAGCGTGCCGTCGGCGGCCAGGCAGGCCAGCTTGGCGCTGGTGCCTGTGCCGCACGGCGAGCGGTCGTAGGCCTTGCCGGGGCACATCACGAAGTTGCGGCTGTCGGCGTTGGGGTCGTCGGCGAACAGCTCGACATGGTCGATGGGCGCGCCGTTTTCGCCGGTGATGCCTTGGGCTTCGAGCGCCTTGAGCATGGCCCAGGTGTACTCGTTCAACACCTCGCGGTTATCCAGCTCGATGCGCTGGCCGTGTTCGGCAACGAGGAAGAACCAGTTGCCGCCCCAGGCGATGTCGCCGTGCACCACGCCATGGCCGGGCACATTCACCGCCACATGCTGGCGGTAGCGGTAGGAGGGCACGTTGGCGACGGTGATGGCGCCGTCTTCATGCAGGGTGGCGCTGACCTGGCCGACCGGGGTGTCGATCTTGTGCACACCCGGTGCGATCAGGCCCAGGTGCTGTAGCGAGGCGACCAGGCCGATGGTGCCGTGACCGCACATGTTCAGGTAGCCGGCGTTGTTGAAGAAGATCACCCCGCAAGTAGCGTCGGCCGATACCGGCGGGCAGTACAGCGCGCCGACCAGCACATCGTTGCCGCGTGGCTCCAGCAGGCAGGCGCGGCGCCACCGGTCGTGCAGCTCGCGCAGTTCGTCGCGCTGTTCGGCCATGCTGCGGCCGTGCAGTTGCGGAAAGCCCTTCATCACCAGGCGGGTTGGTTCGCCGCCAGTGTGGGAGTCGATGACGTGAATCTGTTTCATGGGCTTGTCCCTTGCGTAAAAGATCAGGAAGCGACGGCAGCAGGGCGGCCGGTATAGGTTTCAGCGCAGGCTTCGCTTTCGTCCTCGCCTTCCAGGCGCACCAGGTGGGCAGGCACGCCAGTGGCCGCGCCCCAGTAGTAGATGCCCAGCGCGCAGGCCGCCACGACCACGGTGTCGAATGGGTGGCCGATGACGCCCAAGCCGCCGAAGCTGCCCAGCCACGACAGCAGGATGGTCACCGCGTAGAAGCCGATCAGCCAGGCCGACGAGCGAACTTGCTGGGCCAGCGACAGGTGC
This sequence comes from Pseudomonas sp. USTB-Z, assembly GCF_019691255.1. Lineage (NCBI taxonomy): Bacteria > Pseudomonadati > Pseudomonadota > Gammaproteobacteria > Pseudomonadales > Pseudomonadaceae > Pseudomonas > Pseudomonas sp. USTB-Z. The sequence goes on along the minus strand of NZ_JAECZP010000026.1, from coordinate 69,411 downwards.
TGGGTGGGTACGAAACGGCTGCACAGCAGGTACAGCACGAACATCACGATCTGCAGGGCCAGCAGCCACGACACGGTGTTCCAGCCCGACCAGTACACGATCAGCGCGGCGATGATGAACGACAGCGGGCCGAGCACAGCCATGCCCTTGACCCGGAACGGGCGCGGCATGTGGGGTGCATTGCGGCGCAGGGCGGCAACACTGACCGGGGCCACGGCGTAGCTCAGTACCAGAGCGGCGGATACCACGTTGATCAGCGCTTCCCACGATGGGAAGGGCAGGGTCCAGAACACCGACAGGCCAAATGTCAGCCACAGGGCCGGGCGCGGGATGCCGGACTCTGCATCGATGCGGGTGAAGTACTTGAAGAAGGTGCCGGTCTGCGCCCAGCCATAGATCACGCGCGGGGTGGCGTTCATGTAGATGTTGCCGCAGCCGCTTGGCGAGATCACAGCGTCGGCCACCACCAGGTAGGCCAGCCAGCCCACACCCAGCGCCAGGGCGATGTCACGGTAGGGTAGGGCCAGTTCCTTGGTCACGCTGGCCCAGCCGTTGGCCAACATTTCGGTCGGCACGCTGCCGAGGAAGGCCAGTTGCAGCAAGGCGTAGATCGCGGTGGACAGCAACACCGAAAGAATCAGCGCAATCGGGATGGTGCGCTGCGGGTTCTTGACCTCGCTGGCCACCGAAATGATCGGCGTCAGGCCCAGGTAGGCGAAGATGATGCCGCCGGCGGATACGGCCATTTCCACCCCGGACAGGCCGAACGGGGCAAAGCCCTGGACCTCGAAGTTTTCTGGCTTGAAGAAGGTGAACAGCACGCCGATCACCAGCAGCGGCACGATGAACTTGAACACGCTGACCAGGTTGTTGGCCTTGGCGAAGGTTTTCACGCTGCGGTAGTTGAGGAAGAAGAACAGCCCCAACAGGGCGAACTGCACCAGCCAGCCGAGCACGGTTGGGTCGCTGGAGCCGGCCTTGGTCAGCCCCGGGAACCAGGCGGCGGCGTATTGGCGTGAGGCGACCACTTCGATGGCGATCAGGCTGGAAAAGGCGATCAGGGTGATGAAACCCATCAGGTAGCCGAGCAGTGGGCCGTGCGAGTAAACCGGGTAGCGCACCACGCCGCCGGCACGTGGCAGGGCGGCGCCCAGCTCGCAGTAGACGATACCCAGCAGCAGCACGGCGAACCCGCCGAGAAACCAGGAGAGGATGCCGGCAGGGCCGGCGATGGCCGACACGTGGCTGGCGGCGAACAGCCAGCCGGAGCCGAAAATGGCCCCTAGGCCGATGAAGGTGAGGTCCAGCAGTGATAACTGTTTTTTGAATTTGCCTGACATGGGGTCGCCTTTTTGTTGGTTATTGGATAGGCAGGTCTGATGTCACGAGATGCGGCTTTTTGGGCCGCGCTCTTGTAGGACTTGGGCGGCTTGCGTGGGGCATAGAGTGAACCGGTCGGGGCGGCGGTTCTTGATGGTTTTCTGCAAGGGGGATGACGAAATCGGCACAGTTGCAGAAAAACAGTGGTAAGGCCCAAAGCGGGGGGATAGGCTCAAAGCCATACCGGATAAGGGTTTGAGAGATGCAGTGCTAGTGCCGACCCTTTCGCGGGTGAACCCGCGCCCACAGGTACCGCACAGGATTCGAAATCTGTGGGGGCCCTGTAGGAGCGGGTTCACCCGCGAAGAGGCCGGCCCAGCCAGCAGAGAACCGACAGATGACCGACACCCCCCTGGCAACCCTCTACCAGTCTCTCGACCAGCACCGCCCCGCCACCCTCGAGGCCCTGCTCGCCGGCGTATCGCTGTTGCTGCCGATGCTCGACGCCATCCCCAACGCCGCGATCTTCATCAAGGATTCTGCCGCCCGCTATGCGTTGGCCAACAACACACTGGTCCAGCGCTGTGGCCTCAAGCACCTGCAACCGCTGCTGGGCAAGACCAGCGCCGAGGTGTTTCCGGCACAGTTTGGCCCCGGCTATACCGAGCAGGATCGACGTGTTCTCAAGGAAGGCCTGGTGCTGGAGGACCAGTTGGAGCTGCACCTCTACGGCAGCCGTGAGCCCGGCTGGTGCCTGACCCACAAACGCCCGCTGTACAACCCTGCCGGCGAAATCATCGGCCTGGTCGGCATCTCGGTCGACTTGCAGTCAGCCGCCGACAGCCACCCCGCCTATCAACGCCTGGCCGCAGTGGACGAGCACATTCGCCAGCATTTTCACCAGCCGATCAGCATGGGCGAGCTGACCCGCATCGCCGGTATTTCCGTGGCCCAGCTGGAGCGCTATTGCAAGCGGGTGTTCCACCTCACGCCCCGGCAGATGATCCACAAGGCGCGCCTGGAGCATGCCCATCGCCTGCTGCATTCGGAGCTGCCGATCACTGAAGTGGCGATGCGCTGCGGCTACACTGACCACAGCGCTTTCAGCCGCCAGTTCAAGCAACTGACCGGCTTTACGCCACGCCAGTATCGCCAGGCTACCGCCGATCAGGTGGCCTGAAACAGCCCCCAGGCCTCGGCAAAGCATTGCTCCGCAATCGCCGAGCGCGGCTCGCTGCGGCGCAGCAGCAGGCCGACCGGGCTGTGGATGGCGGCGTCGGCCACCGGTACGATGCGCAGGTGCTCGCTGAGGTCTTCCAGGCCGCAGTCCAGTGGCATGATCGCGCAGCATAGGCCGGTGTTGATGGCCTGGATAAGCTGGAAGCTCGAGTCGCTCTCAAGCACCGCATTGGGCTCCAGGCCACGGCTGCGGAAGCTCAGGTCCAGCGACTGGCGGTAGTGCATGCCTTTGCTCAGCAGCCCCAGCGGAATATCGCCAAGCTCGTCCCAGCGCAGCCGGTCGCTGGCGAACTGAAAGTGCCGTGTATCGTGCAGCAGGCCCATGGTGGTGGTGCCGAGTTCGATCACTTCGAAGAAGCTGGTGTTGACCTGGTCCAGGTAGCAGATACCCAGGTCGAGCTGGTTGCGGCTGAGGCCGTCGATGACCTGTTCCGAACTCAGCGAGCTGAGCTGAAAGTGCAGTTCGGGGTATTTTTCGCGCAGGGGCAGCAGCAGGTGCATGGGGTTGAAACTGGCCAGCGGCACCGTGCCCAGGCGCAGGCTGCCGACCACCTGGCCACGGCAACTGGCAGCCTCGGCCTGCAGGCCGTCATGGGCGGCGAGCAGGGTACGGGCCCAGGCCAGGATGCGCTCGCCGGCCTCGGTGAAACCTTCGAAGCGCTGGCCCCGCTTGACCAGCACCAGGTCCAGTTCGTCTTCCAGGTTGCGCAGGCGCATGGACAGCGTCGGTTGGGTGATATGGCACAGCGCCGCCGCCTGGCCGAAGTGGCGGGTCTGGTCGAGGGCGATGAGGAACTTGAGCTGCTTGATGTCCATGGAAGTGCCTGGCGTCTGGTTATGCAGACCTTAACCCACGTCTGCGATAGATGTCATTGATCGGCCGGTACGTCATATCGATTGGACGCCTCTGGGGGTATGCCTCTAGCGTGGTGAAAATACCCTTCAAGGAGCTTCACCGTGCGCGTCCAACTTGATGCGGTCTTCGTACCGCTGAACATCGCCGTGCTGACTGTCAGCGACACCCGTACCTACGACAACGATACTTCCGGCGCGCTGCTGGCCAACCGCTCGGTCGAGGTCGGTCACCGGCTGGTGGCGCGAGCGCTGCTCAAGGACGACCTGTACAAGATCCGCGCTCAGGTGGCCAGCTGGATTGCCGATGAACAGGTGCAGGTGGTGCTGATCACCGGCGGGACCGGCTTTACCGGGCGCGACAGCACACCCGAAGCGGTCGAGTGCCTTCTGGACAAGCGTATCGATGGGTTTGGCGAGTTGTTCCGGGCATTGTCGATTCTCGATATTGGCAGCTCGACCGTGCAGAGCCGGGCGTTGGCCGGGTTGTCCAACCGTACGTTGGTGTGCTGCCTGCCGGGCTCGACCGGGGCCTGCCGCACCGCCTGGGAAGGGATTCTGGCCGAGCAGCTGGATGCACGGCACCGGCCCTGCAACTTCGTCAAACACCTGTTGCCGATGTAGGCGCGGGTTTACCCGCGAAGAGGCCAGAACAGGCAACCACCCACGGTCAGCTCAACACATACCCCACCGGCAACAAGGCGGGAGGTAGCTGCTGCTCCCCCAGCCCGGCCAGCACATCGCGCTCCACAGTCCGTACCATGGCATCGGTCGGCAGATCGTTCTCATCGCGCCCGAACGGGTCTTCCAGCTCGTTGCCGATCGCATCCAGCCCGAAGAACGTGTACCCCACGATGGTGGTGAACAGCGGTGCCAGCCAGCCCAGTGGCTCGGCCAGGGCAAACGGCAGCAGCAGGCAGAAAATGTAGATAGTACGGTGCAGCAGCAGCGTGTAGGGGAACGGCAAGGGTGTGCCCTTGATCCGCTCACAGGTGGCCTGCACTTCGGTCAGGCCCACCAGGCGCTGCTCCAGCAGGTTGTAGCGCCATTCGCTGATCTGTTGCTGTGCGGCCAACCGTGAACAGTGTTCGCCGATTTCACGCAGGATGCCGTCGCACACATTGTGCGGGCTGATCGCATCGGCCCTGGCCAGCCACGGCCTGGCAGCTGCCCGCTCGTCCTCGTTACGCAGCCGGGCATTGAGTGCATGGGCGAAACCACACAGGTTGCGCAGCAGTTCGGCGCGCAGTGTTTCGTCGGTAATCGCCACGCTTTCCCGCACGAACGAGCGGGTTTCGATAATCAGTTTGCCCCAGGCCTTGCGCCCCTCCCACCAACGGTCGTAGCACGCATTGTTTCGAAAGCTCATGAAGATCGACAGCGACAGGCCCAGCAAGGTGAACGGCGTGGCGCTGACCGGGTAGAAATACGCCGGATAATGCCGCTCGACCAGCACGATCAGCGCGGCCAGCAGTGTCACCATCAGGCAACGCAGGGCAATGCGTTTGACGATCGACCCCTTGAGGGTGAACAACACGCGCAACACATCGGTGGAGGGTGGGACGATCATGGAAGTCCAGAGACGGCTGCTCAGCCGCCGGTCATATTCATGAAGCGCAGGATCTGCACATCGCCACCGACTTCGAAATGATGGCGATAGGGCTTGAGGTGCAGCGAGTCGCGAATGGCCTTTTCCAGGCGTTCGGGGTTGCCAGGGTGGGCGCGCAGCACGTGCTTGAGGTCTACCGAGTGTTCGTTGCCCAGGCACAGCAGCAGGCGGCCTTCGACGGTAAGGCGCACGCGGTTGCAGGTGGCGCAGAAGTTGTGGCTGTGCGGGGAAATGAAGCCGACCCGGGTGTTCGCGGCTTCGGCCAGGCGCCAGTAGCGGGCCGGCCCCATGGACGACTCGGTCGATTCGACCAGCGTGAACTGCTCGGCCAGGCGTGCCCGTACTTCATCGCTGGAGCAGAACGATTCGCCACGTTCATGCTCGCTTATCACCCCCAGCGGCATTTCCTCGATGAAGGTGATGTCCAGCTCGCGTTCGATGGCAAAGCGCACCAGATCGACCAGTTCATGGTCGTTGCGGCCTTTGAGTACCACGCAGTTGAGCTTGGTGCGTTTGAAACCGGCCTGGCGTGCGGCGTCGATGCCGGCGATTACCTGGGCTAGTTCGCCGGTGCGGGTCAGCTGCTTGAAACGGTCGGCATCCAGGCTATCCAGGCTGATGTTCAGGCGTGTCACCCCGGCGTCGAACAGCGGCTGAGCCAGGCGCCCGAGTTGCGAGCCGTTGCTGGTCAGGCACAGCTCGCGCAGGCCGGGCAGGGCGGCGATGCGCCCGCACAGGTCGACGATGCCCTGGCGTACCAGTGGCTCGCCACCCGTCAGGCGGATCTTTCGAGTGCCCAGCGCGACGAAGCGTTCGGCCACCTGGAACAGTTCTTCGAGGCTGAGGATTTGCTGGCGCGGCAGAAACTGCATGTCTTCGGCCATGCAGTACACGCAACGGAAGTCACAGCGGTCGGTGACCGACATCCGCAGGTAGTCGATTTTCCGGTTGAAGCCGTCGATCAGGGCCCGGCTGTTCTGTTCCACGTTCGCACTCGAATGGGTTGGGACATGACTCCAAGCTATAACCTGGCCGCAAGGCCGTCAAATTGCTTTGCCTGACCGGTTGATCGATGGCCTCTATCGCCTTGGACAGCCTCTGGCAGCCATGATCGAAACCGCTTATCACGCCGTAAGATCTTTCGATTGGACGCCCCTTCCCACGCTCCATAGGCTGGAAAAAAGCATCGAAGCGTGAGGATTCATCGCATGAGCCAGGACGAACACATCAGGGACTACAAGGGCGCCGCTGCCGGCTGGGGGGCGCTCAAAAGCGTGACCAAGAGCTGGCTGGGCAGCGACAACGCCTTCAAGAACCTGCGGGCCATGCTCAAGACCAACCAGAACGGCGGCTTCGACTGCCCCGGCTGTGCCTGGGGCGAGTCGCCGGAAAGCGACATGGTCAAGTTCTGCGAAAACGGCGCCAAGGCGGTCAACTGGGAAGCCACCGGCCGCTCGGTCGACCCGGCTTTCTTCGCCAAATACAGCGTCAGCGCGCTGAAGGAGCAGACCGACTACTGGCTTGAATACCAGGGCCGCCTCACCCACCCGATGCGCTACGACGCCGCCACCGACCACTATGTCGAAACCACCTGGCAGGAGGCCTTCGAGCTGGTCGCCAGGCACCTGCGTGCGCTGCAGTCGCCGGATGAAGCCGAATTCTACACCTCGGGCCGGGCCAGCAACGAAGCGGCGTTCCTTTACCAGCTGTTCGTGCGTGCCTACGGCACCAACAACTTCCCGGATTGCTCGAACATGTGCCACGAAGCCAGCGGCGCGGGCATGTCGGAAACCCTCGGGGTGGGCAAGGGCACCGTGGTGTTCCACGATCTGGAGCTGGCCGACGCGATATTCGTCATCGGGCAGAACCCCGGCACCAACCACCCGCGCATGCTCGAACCCCTGCGCGAAGCGGTCAAGCGTGGCGCCCAGGTCGTCTGCTTCAACCCGCTGAAAGAGCGTGGCCTTGAGCGCTTCCAGCACCCGCAGCACCCGTTCGAAATGCTCAGCAACGGCTCCGAGCCGACCTCCAGCGCCTACTTCCGCCCGGCCTTGGGTGGGGACATGGCGGCAATGCGCGGTATTGCCAAGTACTTGTTGCAATGGGAGCGCGAGGCGCAGGCCAAGGGCGAGCCGGCGGTGTTCGACCATGCCTTCATCGCCGAGCACACCAGCGGCGTCGACGATTACCTGGCGGCGGTGGACGCCACGTCCTGGGAGCACATCGTCAAACAGTCGGGCTTGACCTTGGCCGAGATCGAGCTGGCCGCCCGCATGTACCGCAAGGCCGAGCGGGTCATCATGTGCTGGGCCATGGGCGTCACCCAGCACCGCCATTCGGTGCCGACCGTGCAGGAAATCGTCAACCTGCAGCTGCTGCGTGGCAACGTCGGCAAGCCCGGCGCAGGCCTGTCGCCGGTGCGTGGCCACAGTAACGTGCAGGGTGACCGTACCATGGGCATTGACGAGAAACCCTCGGCAGCGCTACTCGATGCCATCGAACAACGTTTCCAGTTCAGTGTGCCGCGTACCCATGGGCACAACGCAGTGTTGGCGATCAAGGCTATGGAAGAGGGGCGGGCCAAGGTGTTCATCGGCCTGGGCGGCAACTTTGCCCAAGCCACCCCGGACACCGCGCGCACCCACGCGGCGCTGCAGAACTGCGCGTTGACCGTGCAGATTTCCACCAAGCTCAACCGCTCGCACCTGGTCACCGGCCGCGATGCGCTGATCCTGCCGTGCCTGGGCCGTACCGAAATCGACCTGCAGGCCGAAGGGCCGCAAGGTGTGACCGTGGAGGACACCTTCAGCATGGTGCACATCTCCCACGGCCAGTTGCGCCCGCGCTCGCCGCATATGCGCTCGGAACCGTGGATCATTGCCGGCATGGCCAAGGCCACGCTGGGCAACCAGCCGATCGACTGGGAGCACGCGGTGGCCGATTACAACCGCATTCGCGACATGATCGCTGACGTGATTCCGGGCTTTACCGGTTTCAATGAACGCTTGAACAGCCCCGGCGGGTTCCACCTTGGCAACAATGCCGCCGATCGCAACTTCCGCACGGCCACGGGCAAAGCCCGCTTCATGCCCCACGCGCTGCCCGAGGAACTGGTCAACGCCAAGGTACTGGCCCGTGGTGACAAGCCCGACCTGATTTTGCAGACCCTGCGTTCGCACGACCAGTACAACACCACCCTGTATGGCCTGGACGACCGTTACCGTGGGGTGTTCGGCCTGCGTGAGGTGGTGTTCGTCAATGAGGCGGACATCCGTCGCCTGGGCTTCGAACCGGGTGAGCAGGTAGACCTTGTGTCGTTGTGGGAGGATGGCGTGGAGCGGCGGGTGTCCGGGTTCCGCCTGGTGGCGTATGACGTGCCCGAGGGGCAGGCGGCGGCGTATTACCCGGAAACCAACCCGTTGGTACCGCTGGAAAGTTATGGTGAGGGGACCTATACCCCGACCTCGAAATTCGTGGCAATCAAGGTCGTGAAAGCCAAGGCGGGGAACCGCATTGCGGCGGTGCTGGCCTCGGATTGATGGGGTGCCTGTGCTGGCCTCTTCGCGGGTGAACCCGCTCCTACGGGACCCCACAGCGCTTGAGGTTGAGGTGATCCTGTGAGGTTGCCCGCGAAGAATCCAGCACCGGTCAGGCGCGATGCACCGGGTAAGCCGTGGTGTACTTCATCTGCTCCATGGCAAAACTGGAGGTGATGTTCGATAGGCCATCGGTACGGGTAATCAGCTTTTTGTAGAACCGGTCATACGCTGCAATATCACCCACCACCACCCGCAGCATGTAGTCCCAGTCCCCGGACATGCGGTAGCACTCCATCACTTCCTCGAACCCGGTCACCGTCGCAGCAAACTGCTCCAGCCATGCGCTGTCGTGGCGCTGGGTCTTGAGCTGGACGAACACGGTAAGCCCCAACCCCAGCCGTTCGGGGTCCAGCAGGGCGACGCGGCCGAGGATGTAGCCGTCTTCCTCCAGGCGCTTGACCCGCTTCCAGCACGGTGTGGTGGACAGGTTGACGGCCTCGGCCAGGTCCTTCAGCGAGATCGAGGCATCACGCTGTAGCAGGGTAAGAATGTGCTGGTCGAAACTGTCCATATCGCGCGCTGGCCGTGCAGAAAAATATTTCACAGATTACCCCAAGGCCAGATGATTTGGGTTGTGCGATAGTTGCAGCTTTCATTCTGCCAATGGGCCTGACCATGTCCGACAAGCCGCGCAATTTCGCCACCCGTACCATTCACGCCGGCGAGCAGTTCAGCGTTGCCGATAACGCCATTTTTCCGGCCATCGTCACCGCCAGTTCGTTCACCAAGCGCAGCCTGGACGATAAGCCGGAATATTCCTACAGCCGCGTCGGCAACCCCACCCGGCATGCCTACGAAACCTGTGTCGCTGCCTTGGAAGAAGGCGTGGGCGCTGTGGCCTGCGCCTCGGGGGTCAATGCCACCGCAACCGTGCTTGAGCTGCTGCCCAAGGATGCCCACGTGGTGGTGATGAATGGCGTGTACGGTGGCACGTTCCGCATCATGGAAGATTACCGCAGCCGCACCTCGGGGCTGACCACCACCTATGTCGATCTCAACGACCTTGAAGCCGTAGCGGCTGCGATCAAGCCGGAAACCCAGCTGATCTGGATCGAGTCGCCGACCAACCCGTTGCTGCACCTGGTCGACATCAAGGCGGTGTGCGACCTGGCCAAGGCCAAGGGCATCCTCACCTGCATCGACAACACCTTCTGCTCGCCGTGGAACCAGCGCCCGATCACCCTGGGCGTGGACCTGGTGATGCACTCGGCCAGCAAGTACATTGGCGGCCACTCCGACCTCACCGGCGGTGTGGTGGTGGCGGCCAATGATGCGTTGCTGGCGCGCCTGCGCCGTATCAGCATGGCGATAGGGGCGGTGCAAGGGCCGTTCGACTGCTACCTGGCCCTGCGCGGTCTGAAGACCCTGGATGTGCGCATGGAGCGCCAGTGTGCCAATGCCCTACAGGTGGCGCGCTTCCTGGAAGGTCACGCGCAGGTCGAGCAGGTGTATTACCCAGGGCTGGAAAGCCACCCTCAGCATGAGCTGTGCAAACGCCAGATGCGCAGTGGCGGGGCGGTGGTGGCGATGAAAGTGAAAGGCGACCGCGCCGCGCTCAACCGCCTGGTGGAGGCGCTGCAGATCTTTGTGCTGGCCGACTCGCTGGGCGGGGTGGAGAGCATGATCAACCACTCCTGGAGCATGTCGCACTGCTCGCTGAGCCCAGAGCAGAAAGGGGTGATGGGGATCAGCGAGAACCTGCTGCGGTTGTCGGTAGGTATCGAGGATTACCGTGACCTGGTCGAGGACCTGGATGGGGCGTTGAAAGCGCTGGTTGCTGTGTAGGGCTGCAGGCCTCTTCGCGGGCTCGCCCGCGCCTGCAGGTGGTAGGAGCGGGTTTACCCGCGAATACGGAGGCGACGGCAACGGTGAACGGCCAGGGGCATTGGCCAGCAGGCCCGGCTCTCGCCCGCGCCTGCAGGTGTCGCAGTTCAATGTAGGAGCGGGCTTGCCCGCGAATACGGTAGCGGCGGCAAAGGTGAACGGCCAGGGATACTGGCCAGCAGGCCCAGCCCTTTCGCGGGTGTACCCGCGAAGAGGCCGGTGGATTCAATAAATGCCTGTCAGGATTTGGGCGGATGAATGATCCGTTCGATCTTGTCCTTGATCAGCAACCTTTCCTTGCGCAGGCGGTTGACGGCCTCGTCGTTGGTGCCGTTGCCTTCGGCGGCTACCACCTCCTTGTCCTTGGCGTTGTACTCCTTGTGCAGTTTGTGCAGGTCCTGATCCTTCTCTATGAGTGCCTGGAATGCATCAGCGGTAACGTGCAGGTCAGCGAGCAGATCGTGCGGAACTGGCATTTCTTCACCTCTGTCAGGGTTGTCGGTAAGGTCCTGACCATTGAGGATAGCTGTCTTTGCGCAGGCTTGTGACGGCGGTTCAGGCTGAATGGCAGCTGAATGGTTTTGAGATAATTGGTAAAAGACGCACCCTCACGAAATTGTTACCGACTTTTTCACAAAAAATTGATGACGTGCTTTCTAGAGTTCGCCCAACTTTCCCACAGTGCCATTTGGCCTGGGGGTGATAATCACTCTTGATTGCGAACGCTAATGCTCAACTTCAAATCCCTGCGGACTGAATGGGTCACGCTGCTGGCCAGTCTTTACCTGCTGATCGGCTTCAACATGTTCCTCTGGGAGCATCTGCAAGCGGCGGTTCCTGCCGGCCTGTCGGGGTTGTGGCTGAGTCTGGCGTTTGCTGTGCTGATGCTGTTTGCCTTCAATCTCATACTCACGTTACTTGCCTTCCGGTATGTATTGAAGCCGGTACTTATTGTGTTGTTCATCAGTGGCGCGGGCGTGGCTTACTTCATGAACCAGTACGGCGTACTTATTGACGCCGCGATGTTCCGCAATATGGCCGAGACCAATGTTGCGGAAGTGCGCGACTTGATGTCGTTCAAGTTTGCCGCGTATATCCTGCTGCTGGGCGTGCTGCCATCGGTGCTGCTGTGGAAGGCGCAGATCGCCTACCGCCCCTGGCACCGCGAGTTGCTGGGCAAGTTGGTGGTCAGTGGTGCCTGTGTGGTGACCATTGGCTCGGTCGCGTTGGTCAATTATCAAGGGCTATCGTCGCTGTTCCGCAATCACCATGAATTGCGCCTGATGCTCACCCCCAGCAATATCGTCGGGGCCTCCATTGGTTATGTCAGCGAGCGTGTCGGTACGGCTTCGCGCCCGTTCCAGCATTATGGCGAAGATGCCAAGCGTGATGCGGCCTGGCAAAAACATGAGCGCAAGTCGCTGACCGTGCTGGTGGTCGGGGAAAGTGCCAGGGCAGACCATTTCGGCGTGCTGGGCTATGACCGCGATACCACGCCCAATCTCGCCAAAGAGCAAGGCCTGCTGGCGTTTTCCGACGTGCACTCGTGTGGTACGGAAACAGCGGTTTCAGTGCCTTGCATGTTCTCGGGCATGAAGCGCAGGGATTACGATGCCCGCGTAGCGAAGAACCGCGAAGGGCTGTTGGACATCCTCCAGCGTGCCGGCCTGGCCGTGCAGTGGCGTGACAACCAGTCGGGCTGCAAAGGCACCTGCGATCGCGTGCAGTTCATCGACGTCAGCAACCTCAAGGACCCGCAGCTGTGCGCCGATGGTGAATGCCATGACCAGATCCTGCTGCAAGGCCTGGACGCGTTGATCGACAACCTCGACAAGGACACCGTGCTGGTGCTGCACCAGATGGGCAGCCACGGCCCCGAGTACTTCAAGCGCTACCCCAGTGATGGCGAGCGCTTCACACCGGTGTGCCAGAGCAACGCGTTGAACCAGTGCAGCAAGGAGCAAATCATCAACGGATACGACAACACCCTGGCCTATACCGACAAGGTGCTGGCCTCGCTGATCGATACCCTGCGCAGCAAACAAGACAAGGTCGACACGGCGATGATCTACCTGTCCGACCACGGCGAGTCGCTGGGCGAGTACAACCTGTTCCTGCACGGCACGCCCTACGCCATCGCTCCCGAGCCGCAGAAGCACGTGCCGCTGCTGACCTGGTTCTCCGACAGCTACAAGGAGGACTTCGGCGTCGATACCGACTGCCTGGCACGGCTCAGCGATGCCCCGCTGTCCCAGGACAACCTGTTCCACTCGATGCTTGGCCTGTTGCAGGTGCATACCGAGCTCTACCAACAGTCGCTGGACATGTTCGCCAGTTGCCGGCCCTGGCTGGCGGCCAAGCGCTGAAGCCAGTCGCGTTTCATGCAAGCTTGGGCGATCCCTGTGGGAGCGGGCAAGCCCGGGCCATACACCGTGTTGCCTTCATTCGCGGGTGCGCCCGCTCCCACAGGGTGGACTGCCCCCGAAAAGCGGGACAGTTTCACCCGCAGTGCCCGCGCCGTATATACTGCGCGCCAATGTTAGTGGGAGAGCCTTGTGGCCATCGAAATTCACTGGATCCGTGACGACCAGAGCCTGGCCGAACACTGCCGCGACTGGCACCTGCTGCCCTTCGTCGCCGTCGACACCGAATTCATGCGGGTCGACACCTTCTACCCGAAAGCCGGGCTGATTCAGATCGGCGACGGCCAACGCGCCTTTCTGATCGACCCGCTGCTGATCGGCAACTGGCAACCCTTGGCCGACCTGCTGGAAGACAGCGGTGTGGTCAAGGTGCTGCACGCCTGCAGCGAAGACCTTGAAGTGCTGCTGCGCCTGACCGGCAAGCTGCCTCAGCCGCTGTTCGACACTCAGCTGGCCGCCGGTTACCTGAACCTGGGCTTCTCCATGGGCTATTCGCGGCTGGTGCAGGAAGTGCTGGGCATCGAATTGCCCAAAGGCGAAACCCGCTCCGACTGGCTGCAACGCCCGCTCTCGGAAACCCAGGTCAGCTACGCTGCCGAAGATGCCGTGCACCTGGCCGAGCTGTTCACCGTGCTGCGCCCGCGGCTGAGTGACGACAAGTATGCCTGGGTGCTGGAAGACGGCGCCGAGCTGGTGGCTGCGTTGCGCCGTGAAGTCGAGCCTGAAAGCCTGTACCGCGACGTCAAGCTGGCCTGGAAGCTGGCGCCTCAACAGCTGGCAGTGCTACGTGAGCTGTGCGCCTGGCGCGAGCGCGAAGCGCGCAACCGCGATGTGCCGCGTAATCGTATCCTCAAGGAGCACTCGCTGTGGCCCATGGCCAAAAGCCAGCCGAACAACCTGTCAGCCTTGGCCAAGATCGACGAGATGCACCCACGCACCATTCGTCAGGACGGTGAGTGCCTCATCCAGCTGATCAAGCGCGCCGCCAGCCTGCCTGCCGAGCAATGGCCTGCGCCCTTGCCCGAGCCGCTGCCGATCGAGGCTGCGGGCCTTCTCAAGCAGCTGCGTGCCATCGGCCAGGCCGAAGGCGAGCGCCTGGGGATTGCGCCCGAGTTGATGCTGCGCAAGAAAGCCCTGGAGGCGCTGCTCAAGAGCGGATACCCCAATGGCCCTTATCAACTGCCCGATTCGCTGCGCGGCTGGCGCCGTGAGCGCATGGGCCAGGCCCTGCTGGACAACCTGGCAGGTGCCGGAGAAACCCGATGAAACGTATTTGCTCGATCTACAAGAGCCCACGCAAGAACGAAATGTACCTGTACGTACTCAAGGCTGACGGCCTGGAGCGCGTGCCTGAAGGCCTGCTGCCGTTCTTCGGCACCCCCGTGCACGCTTTCGATTTGGTGCTCAGCCCTGAGCGCAAGCTGGCCCGCGAGGACATCACCAAGGTGCTGGAGAACCTCGAAAGCCAAGGCTACCACCTGCAGATGCCACCGCTGGAAGATGAGTACATCGAGCACCTGCCCGAAGAGCTGCTGCGCCGTAACGACCCCGTCTGACCATGCGTGTACTGATCGCTGAGCATGACCATGCTCGATACGCCGGGCTTTTGCGCGCCGCCGCGCCAGAAGTGGAAGTGTTGACCAGCGGCGACTCTGCCGAACTGGCCCGCCAGGCACCGCAGTGCCCGGTGTGGCTGGGTCAGCCGGACTTGCTGGCCAGTCTGCTGCGCCAAGGCCACAAGCCTGGCTGGATACAGTCGACATGGGCCGGTATCACGCCGTTGCTGGCCGACGGCCTGCCGCGTGATTACCGCCTGAGCCGCGCAGTAGGCATCTTCGGGCAGGTGATGGCCGAGTACATGCTCACCTATATGCTAGGCCATGAGCGTGAGGTGCTGTCGCGCCTGGTCAGCCAGGTCGAGCGGCGGTGGGATGACCGCCCGGGGCGCAGCCTGGAAGGGCGCAAGGTCCTCATTGTGGGTGTAGGCGACATTGGTCAGCGTGTGGCCGAGTTCCTGCAGCCGTTTGGTGTGGCGCTGTACGGCGTTGCCAGCAGCGCCCGTGAGCAGGCGCCGTTCGTCGAGGTGGCGGCGCTGGCCGACCTGCCGCGCTTGGTTGGCCAGGTCGACTACGTGCTGAACCTGCTGCCGGATACCCCGGCGACTCATGACCTGTATGACGCAGCGCTGTTCAAGTGCTTCCAGCCCTCGGCCTTGTTCATCAATGCCGGACGTGGTGTGGCGGTGGTCGATGCCGACCTGGTCGAGGCGTTGAAGGAGGGCCATCTGGCCGGTGCGGTGATCGATGTGTGCCGCCAGGAGCCGCTGCCCAAGCAACACCCGTTCTGGACCGCCTGGGGCTTGCTGCTGACCGGGCACAGCTCGGCGCCCACCTCGCCGGCGGCGATGGTGCGCTTGTTTGCGGAGAATGTGCGAGCGTATGCGGCGGGGCAGGGGTTGCGTGGCGAAGTCGATTTCGCCCGGGGCTACTGATTGCTGTGGCCCGTACCGGCCTCTTCGCCTGAAAACCCCTCCAGCACAGGGTGGTGATATCCCCGTAGGAGCGGGCTTGCCCGCGAAGAGGCCAGCACGGCCAACACAAACCTTACAGGCTGAAATCGCCTTCAGCAGCCAGCTCGCTCAGCGGCTTGCGCGGGCTCGGCACTTCACGCGCCTGCAGGGCTTCATCCAGGCTGGCCTTGTCCCCCAGCTTGCCGATCGCCACCATGGCATGCAGTGCGTAACCATCGGGAATCTTCAGTTCCTGACGTGCCAGGTCCTGATCGAAGCCGGCCATGCCATGGGTATGCCAGCCGCTGATGCTGGCCTGCAGGGCCAGGTGCCCCCAGGCAGAGCCCGTGTCGAAGGTGTGCCACAGGGCCGGTTTTTCTTCCGTAGCGCCCGGGGCCGCGAAGGTAGTCTTCGAAATGACCAGCACCAGCGCCGACGCTTGTTGCGCCCAGCTGCGATTGAATGGCACCAGCAGGCTCAGGTAACGCTCCCAGTTCGGCGTGTCGCGGCGGGCATAAAGGAAGCGCCAAGGCTGCGAATTATAGGCCGAAGGTGCCCAGCGGGCGGCCTCGAGGAAGCTCAGCAGGGTTTCTTCGCTGATCGGCTCGGCGGTGAAGGCGCGTGGTGACCAGCGGTTGATGAACTGCTCGTTGATGGCGTAATCGGCAATGCGGGGGTTGGCGCTCATGGCGGCTCCTGCAAACGGACGGGAAAAGCGCACGCTACTGCGTGCCGTCGCGACTGACAAGCGGTCTGGCTTTGCCGAAGGCCAGGCTCTAGACTGGCGCCGCCGCGCGCCGTGGCCCCCAAGATGAAGGCAGGAACCCTGTGTGATGATCGCTGAAAACGCGCCGTTCTGGCGGCGCAAGACCCTCGAACAACTCAGCCAGCAAGAGTGGGAGTCGCTGTGCGATGGCTGCGGCCTGTGCTGCCTGCAAAAGCTCGAGGACGAAGACGACAACAGCGTCTATTACACGCGCATCGCCTGCAAATTGCTGGACCTGGATACGTGCCAGTGCAGCGACTACCCCAACCGCTTCGCCCACGTGCCAGACTGCATCCAGCTGACCCCGGGCAAGGCCGACCAGTTCAAGTGGCTGCCGAGTACCTGCGGTTACCGTCTGGTCAGTGAGGGCAAGGACTTGCCGGCTTGGCACCACCTGGTCTGTGGCGACCGGCAACAGGTTCATGAACAGCGCATTTCCCAGTCGGGGCGTATGCTCAGTGAACACGATGTGCACGAAGACGACTGGGAAGACCACCTGATCTTTCGCGCCAGCTGACCGGCGTAGCCCGCTGCCTCGGGGAAACAAGGAGTTTCTGTATGCGTTGCCAGCTGTTGTTGCTGTTGGGCCTGATGGCCAGTTCGCCGGCCTGGGCGAAGAAGGTCGACCTCGACTACCAGGTGCGCTTGCTGCCTGCCAGCGGCCAGGCCGAGGTCCGCGTGACATTGGCTGAAGGCAGCGCCGTGCGCAGCCTGGACTTCGACTTGGGCAAGGCTGGGGCCTACAGCGGCTTCCAGGCCGATGGGCAATGGCAGCTGAAGGGGCAGCGTGGTATCTGGCAGCCAGCGGCCGGCAAGACCAGCCTCAGCTACCGTGTGCAGCTGGACCAGAAGCTGGCCAGCGGCGCCTATTCATCACGCATCACCCCACACTGGGCGCTGTTCCTCGGCGACCAGCTGATACCCCCTGCGCGCCTCGACCAGCAGGATGGTACCGAGCTGGTGGCGCGCCTGGCTTTCGACCTGCCCGAGGGCTGGAAGAGCATCGAAACGTCCTGGCCGCGTATCGGCAAGGGGAAGTTTCGCATCGACAACGTGTCGCGCCTGTTCGATCGCCCGACCGGCTGGATGCTTGCCGGCGACCTGGGCAGCCGCCGCGCTCGCCTGGGCGAGACCGAAGTGACCGTGGCCGCGCCGGTGGGGCAGGGTATGCGGCGCATGGACAGCCTGACCTTGCTCACATTCGTCTGGCCACAACTACAAGCTGTGTTCCCGCGTAACCCGCCCAAGCTGCTGTTGGTCGGGGCGCGTGACGGCATGTGGCGAGGGGCTATGGCTGCGCAGGGCTCGTTGTACCTGAACAGTGCCCGGCCCATGGTCAGCGAAAACGGCAATAGCCCGTTGCTGCGCGAATTGGTGCAACTGTTCGCGCAGATTCACGGGCGTGACGGCAGTGACTGGCTGGTAGAGAGCCTGACCGATTATTACGCCAACGAGTTGCTACGCCGCTCGGGCGGGATGAGTGATGACCGTTACCAGGTCTGGCAGGCGCGTCTGAGCAAGCAGGGCGCCAAGGTCAACCGGCTCAAGGGTGAACGCGCAAGCCCGGCCCAGGTGGCCCGCGGCGTGATGCTGTTGCAGGCGCTGGACAAGGAAATCCGCATTCACACCCAGGCCAAACGTTCGTTGGACGATGTGGTGCGGGGGCTGATGCGCCTGCCCAGCGTCAGTACCGAAGACTTTGTGCAGATCAGCGAGAACGTGCTGGGGCGGCGTTCCGATGTGCTGCAGAGCAAGGTGCTGCACTAGGCATCCCTGCGCCTGACAATCGGCAGGGCGGCATCGTCTGCAAGTCGCATTTCAAGCGTATCAAGTCGTACCTGGAATACACCGCGGAGCAGAAACTCAGCATTGTTCACGGGGCGAAACCGAGGTTGGGGAGCGTGCAGCCAACCATCGTCGGCAGCGTTGATCGCGACAACCCATGGTTTGTCGAGGCAATGTTCGGCCCGGTTTCGGTGCTGTTCTGACGGAGCTCAGCACTCGGTCGCCCTGTGTTGGCAGGTCTGTCCTGCCGCCGCAGTGGCGGCCTTTTTATTTGAACTTGGGCCCCGAGCGGGTATTCAGCCCCTTGGCCAAGCGGTCGTACAGCACCACATTCACCGTCGCTGCCAGGTTCATGCAGCCCTCGGTCGGGATGTAGATAGTCTCTTCACACCATCCCCGCACCTCTTCGCTCAACGAGCCATCCTCTGGCCCGAAGATGTAAATGGCCCGGTCCGGATGGGTGTAATCCGGCAATGGCCGCGCACCCTCCACCAGTTCTACCGCTACTGGCGTGCAGCCCAGCGGGATAATGCGCTGCAGGTCGTCGATGCCGATCAGCGGGATGTCGTAGTGCACGCGCTTGGTGTCAGTGACGAAGTCACGTGCGCGTTCATAGCGTTTGCCCGTGTAGAACACCGAATTGACGCCATAGCAGCCCGCTGCGCGCATCACAGAGCCGACGTTTTCTGCCGACTTGGGGTTGAACAGGCCGATGCAGCTGTATCGTTTGTTTGCCACGTACCGGGGCCCTTCGCGAAAAAAGCGCGATTATACGGGCTGCCCGGTAGCAGCGGGGGGCGAATCGATGTTCAGTCTTTCTTCAGCATGCCCGCCAGCCCGGCAAACGGGTTGTGCGTAGCCTTGGCAATGCTCGGGGTGCTGGTGGAGCCTTCGCTGAAGTACTGCTGGTCGGTGTAGCGCGAGTGTTCGTTGTCGTGGCAGTACAGGCACAGCAGCTCCCAGTTGGAGCCGTCCTGAGGATTGTTGTCGTGGTTGTGGTCACGGTGATGCACGGTCAGCTCGCTCAGGCGCTTGCCGGCGAACTCGCGGGCGCAGCGGCCGCATACGTGCGGGTACATTCTCAGGGCCTTGTCGCGGTAGCCCATTTCCTTGTCGCGCTTGGCATCAGCCAGGATGCGGTCGAGGCGCGCGGTGGCGGCGGCAGAAGAGGTGGAGCTCATGGTGTTTCCTTTGTTCTGATCAGGCAAGTGACGGTTATGCCATTGAGTCTAGCGCGCTTGCAGGTCAGGCGGACAGGCGAAAGCGTTGATTTAGGCGTAGCCTGTAGAAAGGTTCCCGACAGGAGGTTGCTGATGTTTCACGCGATCCTCGCCGCGCTGTTGATGGCTGGCCTGCCCTTGGCAGAAGCTGCCAGCACGCCACCCAGGCTCACGCCGCCAGTACCCGGCGCGCCCGGTACGCCGACGCCTACGCCATACCCGCAGATTACCCCGAGTACGCCGCCCAAGGCTTATGACAGCCAGCCGGGGGCGCCCTTGTTGCCGCCGATGCCAGTGCCCGGCCCGCCGAAGGATCAGCCATTGCCCGGGTTGCGGCAGGACCCGCCGAAGCCGGTTGTGGAGGATGATTGACGGGCGGGAGCTGAGGGCGTCTGGGGCTGCTTTGCAGCCCATCGCGACACAAGGCCGCTCCCACAGGTTGGACTGGATTCCGCGCTGTGGACTGCACCTCAGAAGATGGACAGATGTCCAACATCTGGGGTGCAGCCCACTGTCCTGTGGGAGCGGCCTTGTGTCGCGAAAGGGGCGCAACGCGCCCCCCGCTCTCTCAAAGGATACCCAGCTCGCCAAACACGAACGCATACTCCAGGGCCACATCCTTCAACCCTTGGTACCGCCCGCTCATCCCGCCATGCCCAGCCCCCATCTCGGTCTTGAGCAGCAGCAGGTTGCTGTCGGTCTTGAGTGTGCGCAACTTCGCCACCCATTTGGCCGCCTCCCAATACTGCACGCGGCTGTCGTTGTAGCCCGCCACCACCAGCATCGCCGGGTAGGCCTGCGCTTTCAGGTTCTCGTACGGCGCATAAGCCTTGATCCGTTCATACACCTCCGGCTCCTCAGGGTTGCCCCATTCATCGTACTCGGTCACGGTCAGCGGCAGCTCCGGGTCGAGCATGGTGTTGAGCACGTCGACGAAGGGCACTTCGGCAATGGCGCAGCGGAACAGCTCAGGGCGCAGGTTGAGCACCGCGCCGATCAGCAGGCCGCCGGCGCTGCCACCACTGATGGCCAGGCGATCGGCGGCCGTCACGCCCTGGCTGATCAGGTGCTCGGCGCAGGCGATGAAGTCGCTGAACGTGTTGTGCTTGTACTCCTGCTTGCCGGCACGGTACCAGGCCTCCCCCAGTTCACCACCACCTCGCACATGGGCGATGGCAAAGGCCACGCCGCGCTCCAGCAGGCTCAGACGCGCATGTGAGAACCAGGGGTCGAGGCTTTCGCCATAGGCACCATAGCCGTACAGGTACAGTGGCACGGTCTTGCCCAGGTCCTGGCGGCGGCGTACCAGGCTGATCGGCACCTGGGTGCCGTCCGCTGCGGTTGCCCACAGGCGCTCACTGACATAGTCATCGGCATCGAATGCACCGAGCACCGGGGTTTGCTTGAGCACCACCTGGGCGCCCGTGGGCAACGTCAGTTGGCGCACCTGGGCCGAGCGGTTGAGCGCTTCGTAGCGCAAGCGTATGCGAGTGCTGGCAAATTCCAGGCTGTCCTGCACGTACAGGCTGTAGGCGGCGTCTGGCAGTTCGACGCGGTAGGCCGGCAAGCCCTGCGGGCGTACTTCGATGATCGGCAGGCCGCCTTCGCGCAGGCTCAGGGTGAGGGCACCGGCGTTCAGGCTGAGGCCTTCGAGCATGACCGCGTCGCGGTGCGCCACCAGCACCTGCCACTGTTCGCGGCTTGGCACTGGCGCGACTGGCGCGTGGTACAGGGCGAAGTTGATGCCATCCTGGTTGGTGCGGATGAACCAGCGCCACTGGCCGTCGAGTTGGCCGTGGTCGGGGAAGTATTCGTGGCCTTCGACGCGCGGCGCCAGGCAGGTGAACGGCGCCTGCGGGGTTTCGGCGTCCAGCACCCAGGCCTCGCTGGTGGTCTTGCTGTTCAGCAGCAGCACCAGCTGGCGCTCGGAGCTGGTGCGGTAGCAGTGCAGGAAGAAACGCCCGTCTGGCTCTTCGAACACGGTGTGCGCGGCGTCGGTGCCCAAGGTGTGGCGACGCAGGCGCCATGGGCGGTGGGTGTCATCCAGCTCTGCGAAGAATAGCGTCTGGCTGTCGTTGGCCCAGGTCAGGCTACCGTCGCAGTTGTCGAAGGGCAGGGTAGTGACACGGCCACTGGCCAGGTCTTTGACGTACAGGGTATAGATTTCGTCGCCGCTGGTGTCGAGGCTGTAGGCCAGCAGACGGTGGTCGGGGCTGATGTTGAACGCGCCGAGGGAGAGGAAACCGCCGTTGGCCAGGACGTTGGGGTCGAGCAGCAGTTGCTCCTGGCTTTCATCGACGGTGTTCGAGTCGTCGGCCGGGCGTGGGCAGCGGTAGTGACGCGGGTATTCGTCGCCGGCGGTGGTACGGGTGTAGTACAGGTAGGGGCCCCAGGGCGCCGGCAACGAGAGGTCGGTCTCCAGGATGCGGCCTTTGATCTCTTCGAACAGTTGCTCACGCAACGGTGCCTGGTCGGCCAGGCAGGCTTCCTGGTAGGCGTTTTCAGCGTGCAGGTAAGCGAGTACCTCGGGGGTATCGCGCTGTTGCAACCAGGCATACGGGTCGGTGGCCTGGTCGGCTTGGGCAATCGGGGGTTGGGGCTTGGCTGGCATTGAAGATCTCTTGATTGGGGTTGCCTGTGCCGGCCTCTTCGCGGGTAAACCCGCTCCTACCTCGGTGCGATCCCTGTAGGAGCGGGTTTACCCACGAAGAGGCCGGCACAGGCAAACACTGTCTGCGCCCGGAAAAGTGTTTATCATAGGCATCTCTTTGCCTGGCTTGCACGAACACCATGACCGAGAACGACTACACCTTCGCCTGGGGCTTGTACGCAGTAGCCGCCTTAGGGTGCCTGCTGGTGGGCTTCAAGCTCACCGGCTGGATGTGGCGCTGGCTGCGCGAACCGCTACGGGTGGTGCTGGCGGTGCTGCTGCTGACCCCGACCATCGTCGACCCGGTCAAGGACAGCTTCGCCCCTGCAATCGCCATCACTGCGCTGGATGTCGCTTTCAAGGTCGGCAACAACGCCTGGCGCGCTGTGTCCGACTTCGCCATGTATGGCATGATCGCCTTCGGCCTGTACTTCCTCTTCGTGCTGATGCGCTGGCCGCTGGAAAAGCGCGCGCACGCACGCCGTGAGCAGGCCGAAGCCGCTGCCAGGCGTCAGCGGGCCGAGGATGACCAGCTCGGCACCCAGGCGCCGCTGGCTGCCGAGCGCAGCGACCGTTACCGTGACGACTTGCCGCCAGCCGCTACGCGTGGCGCAGGCCGGGTCGAGCCTCGTCTGTAAACGGAGACACGCCTATGTGCGAACTGCTGGGCATGAGTGCCAACGTCCCTACCGACATTGTTTTCAGCTTCACCGGCCTGATGCAGCGGGGCGGGCGTACCGGCCCGCACCGTGACGGCTGGGGGATAGGCTTTTACGAAGGCCGCGGCCTGCGCCTGTTCCAGGACCCGGCCGCGAGCAGCGAGTCGGAAGTAGCCAACCTCGTGCAGCGCTACCCGATCAAAAGCGAAGTGGTGATCGGTCATATCCGTCAGGCCAACGTCGGCAGGGTGTGCCTGTCCAACACCCACCCGTTCGTACGGGAAATGTGGGGCCGCAACTGGTGCTTCGCGCACAATGGCCAACTGGGTGACTTCAAGGGCCTGGCCAGTTTTTACCGGCCAGTGGGCGACACCGACAGCGAAGCGGCCTTCTGCGACCTGCTCAACCGCATCCGCAGCGCTTTCCCCGAACCGGTGCCGGTGGAACAGCTGCTGCCCGTGTTGGTCGAAGCCTGTGCCGGCTACCGTGGTCAGGGCGTGTTCAACTGCATGCTCAGCGACGGCGACTGGCTGTTCTGCTTTTGCTCGACCAAGCTGGTGCACATTACCCGCCGTGCGCCATTTGGTGCCGCACGGTTGAAGGATGTCGACCTGATCGTCGATTTTCATACCGAAACCACCCCCAACGACGTGGTCACGGTGATTGCCACCGAGGCCCTGACCGAGAACGAGACCTGGCACCGCTACGCGCCGGGTCAGTGGGCCCTGTGGCGGCACGGCGAGTGCGTGGCGCACGGCCAGAGCTAAGGACGCTGCATGTTCAGAAGTTACCTGCGATTGCTGTTGTTCACCTTCGGCCTGCTGGCCGGTATCCAGGTCCCGGGGCTGGTCAAGGACTACAGCCAGCGGGTCGAGGCGCACCTGTTCGAATCGCGCGAGGCGCTCGATGGGTTCCGGCAAACGGCCGAGCGCTTTTTCAAGGGCGACTTGCAGGCGCTGCTGCAGCACTACCGCAGCAGCGACGACCCGGTGTTCAACAGTGATGCCAACAGCATCGAAAGCCTGATGATCCGCAACGAACTGCTGGAAAACGAATGGCAGGTGCTGCAAGGGTCATGGGCTGAGCGTACCTGGCATGTGCTGGTACAGGCCGACCCGCAGTTGCGTGAAGAAACCCTCAATGGCTACAGCTACCAGATTCTGCTGGTGCCCGAGGCGATTGGCTGGGGTGTGGGTGCCGGTTTTGTGCTGGCCTTTGTGGTCGAAAGCGTGTTGTTGGGGATTGGCTGGCTGATCCTGGGCGGGCGGCGCAGGGTGGTGAAAGAGAGCTGGCGCTAAGTTCTGCTGTACCTGTACCGGCCCTTTCGCGGGCTTGCCCGCTCCCACAGGATCATCACAGGCCTGGGCGGGCCAGGTTGTACCTGTGGGAGCGGGCAAGCCCGCGAAAGGGCCGGTACAGGCAGAAACTGTTGGTCAGACCAGTACGATCCGCTGCCCCCCCACATCCCGCGCATACCGCTCCAACACCTGCCGGCAAACCCCAACCACCTCATCGACCAATGCCACCCCGGTCTGCCACGCCACCACCAGCTCAAGGCTCGGCGGCGGCTGCAACCCTTCCAGCAGCACCAGCTCGCCCCGGCCCAACTCGGCATCCACCAGCGCCGGCGGTAGCGCGCCAATGCCAAAACCGTCGCGCAACAGCCGGGTAATCGCCGCCACCGAATTCACACAATTCAACCGCGGCGCCTCTGCCCCCGCAGCCTGCAGCAAGCTCAGCACCTCTTGGTGCGGCCGTGAATTCTTCGAGAAGGTGATGATGCGCTCGCGCCCAAGTTCGGCCAGCGACGCATAGTCCCGGTGCTGGTGGGCGCCTGCGGCCACCACCCAGCCCATTGGGTAGCGCGCCAGGTCGAGGCTGCGGATCGATTGCTCGCGCAGCAAGTCGGTCTGCAAAATCACGTCAAGAAAGCCCTTCTGCAGCTGCTCGCGCAAGTTCAGCGCGGTGTCGGCCACCAGTTCGATTTCCACCTGCGGGTAACGCTCGGTCAGCTCCGCCACCAGCGCGCTCATCCAGGTGTGGATCACAGTGTCCATTACCCCGATGCGAATGCGCCCGACCTTGGCCCGGTCGCTGTCCAGCGACTGCTTCATGGCCTTGGCGGTTTCCAGCATGCGTTCGGCGTATTCCAGCACCTTGCCGCCCTCCGGGGTCAGGCTGACGCCGCGGGAGTCGCGCAGCAACAGCTTCACGCCCAGGTCAGCCTCCAGTGCGGCAATACGGCTGGATACCGAAGCCTGGGTGGTGAACAGCTTTTCTGCCGTCAGGCGGAAGCTCTTGAGCCGGGCGACCCAGACGAAGGTTTCGAGGAAGCGAAGGTTCATGATCAGTTTTTCTTGTTCCAGACCGGCGGTTTTTTTCGTTGGACGCAGGCGAGGCGGCCTCTGAACAATGACGCCCAGGCCGCGACGCTTCATGTCGCCCATAAAACAATACCAACAAGCCGAGGCATCCATGAACCCCACCGGCGTGCAACAGCAGGTCAGTTCCCTCCGTTCGTCCGGGCCTTTCGCCTGGTACCGCGACATCGACAAACAGCAACGACGTACCTTCTGGAGCTGCAAGATTGGCTATGGCCTGGACGGCATGGACACACAGATGCTCAGTTTCGTCATTCCTACACTGATCATGCTGTGGGGTATCACCACCACCGAAGCCGGGTTGATCCACACCAGCACGCTGATCGCCTCGGCTGTAGGAGGCTGGGTGGCCGGTATCCTCTCCGACCGCATCGGCCGGGTGCGTACCCTGCAACTGACGGTGTTGTGGTTCGCCTTCTTCACCTTCCTGTGCGGCTTCGCTCAGAACTACGAGCAACTGTTGATTGCCCGAACCCTCATGGGCTTTGGCTTCGGTGGCGAGTGGACCGCCGGCGCGGTGTTGATCGGCGAGGTGATCCGCGCCCAGGACCGCGGCAAGGCGGTGGGCATGGTGCAGTCCGGTTGGGCAATTGGCTGGGGCCTCACGGCCATCCTTTATGCGCTGCTGTTCTCGTGGCTGCCGGCAGAGCAGGCCTGGCGTGCGTTGTTCCTGCTGGGGCTGGTACCGGCAATCTTCGTTATCTTCGTTCGCCGCCTGGTCAAGGACCCTGAGGTCTATCGTAAGGCCAAGGCAGTGGAAAACGCCGAGGCACCCTCGCGCTTCTACGAAATCTTCGCGCCGGGCATGCTCTGGACCACCGTGCGGGCATCCCTGCTGACCACCGGCGCACTCGGCGGTTACTACGCCATCACCTCGTGGCTGCCAACCTTCCTGAAGAACGAACGCGGCCTGAGCGTGCTGGGCACGGGTGGTTATCTGGCCATGGTGATCGTCGGCTCGTACATGGGCTATGTGGTCAGCGCTTATCTATCCGACCTGCTGGGGCGCAAGAAGAACTTCATCCTGTTCGCCGTGGGCTCTTTCGTCATTGTGCTGTTGTACACGCAGATGCCGGTCAGCGATGGCGTGATGCTGTGGCTGGGCCTCCCGTTGGGCTTCTTCGCCTCGGGTATCTTCAGCGGCATGGGGGCGTTTCTGACCGAACTGTTCCCCACGCGCATTCGGGGTTCGGGGCAGGGCTTCTGTTACAACATCGGCAAGGTCATTGCCGCGCTGTTTCCGTTGATGATCGGCATGCTCGGCCAGAATGTTCCGCTGGGCCTGGGTATCGGCGTGTTTTCTGCGGTGTCCTACGGCATTGTGATCGTGGCGGCCTTGAGCTTGCCGGAAACCCGCGGCAAACAGCTGCAGGCGCGGTAAGGTAGGCCTATGCACAACGACAAGGGAGACCGCGTGGTGGAACGCCTGCTACTCAATTGCGACATGGGTGAGAGTTTCGGCAGCTGGCGCATGGGCCTGGATGCCGAGGTCATGCCTTACATCGATTGCGCCAACATCGCCTGCGGCTACCACGCCGGCGACCCCGGTATCATGCGCCGTACCGTGGCCCTGGCGCTGGAGCACGGGGTGACTATCGGCGCGCATCCGGCCTACCCGGACCTGGTCGGCTTTGGCCGCCGTTCCATGGCCTGCAGCCCGGAAGAAATCCGTGACCTGCTGCATTACCAGATTGGTGCGCTGGATGGCATCTGCAAAGTGCTGGGTGGTCGCGTGGCCTATGTGAAGCCCCATGGTGCGCTGTACAACGACATGATGGCCGACCCGCTCAAGCTGCGTACCGTGCTGGAGGCCGTCGCGGCCTATGACAGCAACCTGTCGTTGATGCTGATGGCCACCGCCGACAACCGTGCCGCCCAGGCACTGGGCGATGAAATCGGCGTGCCGCTATGGTTCGAGGCGTTCGCAGACCGCGCCTACACCGCCAGTGGCCATCTGCTGTCGCGGCGCCTGCCGGGTGCGGTGCATCACGACCCGGCGCGGGTGGTGGAGCAGGCGGTGCGTCTGGCCCGAGGCGAAACGCTGTTGGCTGACGATGGCAGTGCCTTGCAGCTTGCCGCCCGCACCCTCTGCGTGCATGGCGACAACGACAGTTCGGTGGCGGCGGTGCGGCAGATTCGCCAGGCCCTCGATGGGCTGGAGGCGTGATGAAACCGCGAATTGAAGTGGTCGCCATCGACAGCCTGATGGTCCGCCTGTTCGACCGTATCGATGAGGCCAACATGCCATGGATGCTCGCCGCCAGCTGGCGCTTGAGCGCGGCGTTCGGCGAGCACCTGCTGGACCTGGTGCCGTCCTACACCACGCTGATGGTGCAGTCTGCCCTGCCGCCAGGCGAGGCCAGGGCGCGAATCGCTCAGGCGCTGGACGGCTTGCAGCCTGACACCGGCAGTGGCGGCCGCCGACACGAGATCCCGGTGTGGTACGACGCCAGTGTCGGCCCCGAGCTGCCTGTGCTGGCGGCCCGCAGCGGCTTGAGTGAAGCGGAGATTGTTCGGTTGCACGGCGAACGTGATTACCCGGTGTTTGCCCTGGGCTTCGCGCCTGGTTTCGGCTTTATGGGCCTGGTCGACGAGCGCCTGGCCAGCCCTCGTCTGAGTACCCCGCGCAAGCGCGTGGCGGCGGGCAGTGTGGGTATTGCCGAGCGCCAGACGGCGGCCTACCCGGCAGTATCGCCGGGTGGCTGGAACCTGATCGGGCGCACCCCGGTGCGGTTGTTCGACCGTGAGCGTGAGGGTTACAGCCTTTTGCAACCCGGTGACCGGGTGCGCTTCGTGCCGGTTTCGCGCAGCGAATTCCTGGCCATGGGTGGTGATGTGGAGGCGCAGGGATGAAGCAGTTGATGATTGAGGCCAGTACGCCGTTGTGCCAGTTACAGGATGCCGGGCGCTTTGGCGTGCGCCACCTTGGCGTGACCCAGGGCGGGGCGCTGGACTGGGTGGCGATGCACTGGGCCAACTGGCTGCTGGGCAACCCGTTGGGGGCGCCGGTGGTCGAGGTGGCGCTGGGTGGTTTTTGCGTAGTGGCTGAACAGGATTGCGTGCTGGCCCTGGCCGGTGCCGACCTGGAGGCGTGTGTCGATGATCAGCCCCTGGCGCCATGGCGCAGCTTTGCCCTGGCCAAGGGGCAGCGCTTGACCTTGAAACAGCCCAAAGTGGGTGTGCGGGCGTATCTGGCGGCACCGGGTGGGTTCCTGGGGGAGGAGGTGCTGGGCAGTTGTGCCACCGTGGTACGTGAAGCACTGGGTGGCATCGATGGCCAGGGGGCTGCGCTGGCTAGAAACCAGGCATTGGCTTTTACCGGTAGCAGTGCACCCCTGCGCGAAGTGCCGCACGCGTTGTGCCCACAGTTCGCCCCAAAGCCGGTGCTCGACCTGGTGATGGGCGCGCAGATTGGTGAATTCAGCGGTACCAGCCTGTTCGAGGCATTCAACCGGGAGTGGACGCTGGACAGCCGGGCCGACCGCATGGGCATCCGGTTGTTGGGGCCGCAGTTGGTGTACCAAGGGGCGCCGATGATCTCCGAAGGGATCCCGCTGGGTGCGGTACAGGTGCCGCCGGACGGGCAGCCGATCGTGTTGCTCAATGACCGGCAGACCATTGGTGGGTACCCGCGGCTGGGCGCGCTGACGCCGCTGGCGCTGGCGCAACTGGCGCAGTGCATGCCGGGGGCGGTGGTACGGTTCAGGGCGGTGGTGCAGGACGAGGCCTGGCGGGAGCAGCAGGATTACCTGAACCGTTGGCGGTAGAGCGGGCGGCCTCTTCGCGGGTGAACCCGCTCCTACACACGTCCTGTGCATGCCTTGACGGTGATGTTGGAGCAGGCAACCTCACTTGGACAGGTAGCGCATCCCGTCCTCCAACCCTTGCAGGGTCAGCGGATACATCTTGTCCTCGATCAGGTCGCGCACCAGATGGGTCGAGGCGGTGTACTCCCAGGCCTGCTTGGGGTACGGGTTGATCCAGATGACCTTCCTGAATTTTTCCATGAAACGCTGGATCCACACATACCCGGCTTCTTCGTTCCAGTGCTCCACGCTGCCACCCGGCTGGGTGATCTCGTAGGGCGCCATGGCCGCGTCACCGACGAACACCACCTTGTAGTCATCGCCGTACTTGTGCAGCAGGTCGAAGGTGGAAAAACGTTCGGACGTGCGGCGCAGGTTGTTCTTCCACACCGACTCATAAACGCAATTGTGGAAGTAGTAATACTCCAGGTGCTTGAACTCGGTCTTGCAGGCCGAGAACAGCTCTTCGCAGACTTTGACGTGGGCATCCATCGAACCGCCAATGTCGAGCAGCAACAGCAGCTTCACGGTGTTGCGCCGCTCGGGGCGCATCTGGATGTTCAGCAACCCGGCATCACGCGCGGTGTGGTCGATGGTGCCGTCGATGTCCAGCTCTTCGGCGGCGCCTTCGCGGGCGAACTTGCGCAGCCGGCGCAGGGCCAGCTTGATGTTGCGGGTGCCAAGCTCGACCTGGTCGTCGAGGTTCTTGTACTCGCGTTGGTCCCAGACTTTTACTGCCTTGCCCTGGCGCTTGCCGGCGTCACCGACGCGGATGCCCTCGGGGTTGAAGCCGCCCGAGCCGAATGGGCTGGTGCCGCCGGTGCCAATCCACTTGTTGCCGCCAGCGTGGCGTTCCTTCTGCTCTTCGAGGCGCTGCTTGAAGGCCTCGATAAGCTTGTCCAGGCCGCCCAGCGACTGGATCTGTGCGCGTTCTTCATCGGTCAGCGAGCGCTCGAATTCCTTGCGCAGCCAGTCTTCGGGGATCAGCGCCTCGATGTGCCGGTCGAGGTTTTCCAGGCCCTTGAAGTAGGCTGCGAAGGCACGGTCGAACTTGTCGAAGTGGCGTTCGTCCTTCACCAGGATGGCGCGGGCGAGGTA
Organism: Pseudomonas sp. USTB-Z; assembly: GCF_019691255.1. Lineage (NCBI taxonomy): Bacteria > Pseudomonadati > Pseudomonadota > Gammaproteobacteria > Pseudomonadales > Pseudomonadaceae > Pseudomonas > Pseudomonas sp. USTB-Z. The sequence continues at coordinate 39,671 of NZ_JAECZP010000026.1, read as the reverse complement.
GTAGAACGCGTCCATGTCGGCGAACACCACGCGCTTTTGCAAGGCCTGGTGCAGGTCGAGCAGTTCACGCACCGAAACCGGCACCTTGGCCGCACGCATCTCATTGAACAGATTGAGCAGCATGGCCCTGCTCCTGTCAGCGGTTGCCGCGCCGGCTCATGAAGGCCAGGCGCTCGAGCAGTTGTACATCCTGCTCGTTTTTTACCAGCGCACCGGCCAGCGGCGGGATGGCCTTGGTCGGGTCGCGTTCGCGCAGCACCGCTTCACCGATGTTGTCGGCCATCAGCAGCTTGAGCCAGTCGACCAGCTCGGAGGTGGACGGCTTTTTCTTCAGCCCCGGCACCTTGCGCACGTCGAAGAACACATCCAGCGCCTCACTGACCAGCGACTGGCTGATGTTCGGGTAGTGCACGTCGACGATCTGCTGCAGGGTCGTGCGGTCGGGGAAGGCGATGTAGTGGAAGAAGCAGCGGCGCAGGAAGGCGTCCGGCAGCTCTTTTTCGTTGTTCGAGGTAATGATGATGATCGGACGCTGTTTGGCCTTGATGGTCTCGTCGATTTCGTAGACGTAGAACTCCATCTTGTCGAGTTCTTGCAGCAGGTCGTTGGGGAATTCGATATCGGCCTTGTCGATTTCGTCGATCAGCAGGATGACCCGCTCGTCGGCCTCGAAGGCCTCCCAGAGCTTGCCCTTTTTCAGGTAGTTGCGCACATCGTGCACCTTGTCCACGCCTAGCTGCGAATCGCGCAGGCGGCTGACCGCGTCGTACTCGTAGAGCCCCTGGTGGGCCTTGGTGGTGGACTTGATGTGCCAGGTGATCAGGCGCGCCCCGAACGAGGCCGCCAACTGCTCGGCGAGCATGGTTTTGCCGGTGCCCGGTTCGCCCTTGACCAACAGCGGGCGTTCGAGGGTAATGGCCGCGTTTACCGCCAGTTTCAGGTCGTCTGTGGCGACGTAGTCGCGGGTGCCTTCGAACTTCATGGGGGGTTGTCCTCTGTTTAGGGCTGTGCGGGCCTTTTCGCGGTACAGGGTTGTAGGTGCGGGTTTACCCGCGAAGCGGCCCGAACAGGCAGCACATAATCCGGATTTGTTTCCGACTATAACGCGGGGCCAGGCGGCTGCAAACGCAGACCGGGTATTCAGTCCCTGAATGCCCCGTCACGCTGTCTCAGTCAGACTTCGGCGCTGGTTGCTCATAGCGCGCATTGAATGCCTGGACAAACCCGTTGCGCAGGATCTGCAAGAACGCCTCGAAGGCACTGACATCCTGTTTGCGCACACTGCCGCTGAGCTCCACCCGGGTAGCGAACTGGTTTTTCGGCTGGTTCTTCAGCACCGTCTCGGTCGCCCCCACCAAGGCCTCCCACACCGAGCGGAAGAAACCCTTGTCCTTTTCCTCGACGTCCTGTTGCCAGTCGAACACGTCGACATCACGCAGCAGCGGTTTTATATAGCCGTTCAGCCGGCCGTTTTCTGCCTGGGCCTCGATGACCACGTCACCGTGCCCGGCATTGAAGTCGAATTTGCCGTAAGCGCTGGCAAAGTCATTCAGTTTGCGCAGCTCGATGCCGGTGGCGCGAAGCCTGAATTCGAAGTCGTCGAAATCACTGAAAGGGTCGAAGGTGGCACGGCTTTCTACGTTCGCATCCCCCGCGATGAGCGCCGTGCCTTCGAAACTTGCGTCGCGACGGCCTTTCTGGTCGCGCACGTTGGTCAGGTTGCGGATGCTGGCGTTCAACCGGGTGGCCTTGAGGTCGACCGGTGGCTTGGAATTGAAGTTGCGGAACGTCAGCACGCCATTGTCGATACGCACTTCGTTGAGGGTGATGGGCAGGAGTTTTTCCAGCTGCTGGCGCCAGTCGGTACCTTGGCCGGTCTGCGACGCCTGTTTGCTACCACCGTCGACAAAGTTCAGCTCGGGATGCACGAAGGTCACCTCCGCCACCACTGCCTTGTCGTACCACAACGCATGCCAGCTCACCGAGAGGTCGATCAGTGGGGCGTCGAGAAACGGTACGGGCACCTTGCCGGTGGTCTTGACGATTTTCAGCCCGTTTATCTGATAGGCACCGCGCCACCAGGCCAGGTCCACATCGGCTACCTGGCCGCGGTAGTCTCCCATGTCGGCCAGCTTGTCGTTGAGGTAGTCGCGCACCAGGTAGGGCAGGGCCAGGTGCAGCGCCACCAGCAGCACGATCAGGCTGGCCAGGCCGACCAGCGGCCAGCGATAGCGGGCTTTCATGAGGCTGTCTCCAGGGCGGGATGTGCGGTTGACCGCAACGTGCCGGGCTGAGTTCGAACAGGCTTTACGGGCCACCGCCGCAGGCTTACCCTTGAGGCATTTCCCTGCTTTTTCATGCCAAGGACCCCTGCCATGAGCCGTATCTTTGCAGACAACGCCCACTCCATCGGTAACACGCCGCTGGTGCAGATCAATCGCATCGCCCCGCGCGGCGTGACCATCCTGGCCAAGATCGAAGGGCGCAACCCCGGGTACTCGGTCAAATGCCGCATTGGCGCGAACATGGTCTGGGACGCCGAGAGCAGCGGCAAGCTCAAACCGGGCATGACCATCGTCGAGCCCACCTCGGGCAACACCGGTATCGGCCTGGCCTTCGTCGCCGCCGCCCGCGGCTACAAGCTGATGCTGACCATGCCCGCCTCGATGAGCCTGGAGCGCCGCAAGGTGCTGAAGGCACTGGGCGCCGAGCTGGTATTGACTGATCCGGCCAAGGGCATGAAGGGCGCCATCGAGAAGGCCAACGAAATCGTCGCCTCCGACCCGGAGCAGTACTTCCTGCCGGGCCAGTTCGAAAACCCGGCCAACCCGGCCATTCACGAGAAAACCACCGGTCCTGAGATCTGGAACGACACGGACGGCGCCATCGACGTGCTGGTGGCGGGCGTGGGCACTGGCGGCACCATCACCGGCGTGTCGCGTTACATCAAACATACCCAGGGCAAGGCCATCCTGTCGGTGGCAGTGGAGCCCGTGGCATCGCCGCTGATCAGCCAGACCCTGGCCGGCGAAGAACTCAAGCCCAGCCCGCACAAAATCCAGGGCATCGGCGCCGGCTTCGTGCCGAAAAACCTCGACCTGTCGATCGTCGACCAAGTGGTGACGGTGACCGACGAAGAGTCCAAGGCCATGGCGATTCGCCTGATGCAGGAAGAGGGCATCCTTTGTGGTATTTCCTGCGGTGCGGCAATGGCGGCAGCGGTGCGCCTGGCCGAAAAACCGGAAATGCAGGGTAAGACCATCGTCGTAATCCTGCCCGACTCGGGCGAGCGATACTTGTCGAGCATGCTGTTCAGCGACATGTTCAGCGAGCAGGAAAACCAGCAGTAATCGGCCTTCCCGCTGATCCGGCGCAACAATCGGCGGCCTGGTTTATTGCAAAATCTTCATGAATGCGATCCCGCCCGGGTTGTTTTTACTGCGGCGGGATCGGTTTATGATGGCAGGATGATTTTCTGGAGAGCAGGCAGCGCAGCCCTGACTCTTCCTCAAGGAGTGAAAGCATGACCTTTTCCTTTGCAGCCAAGGCGGGTGTCTTGCTGGTGTTTTTCGGCAGCGTGCTGTTCGTGCACTTGCGCGGCAAGGCCCGCCTGCCGGTGTTGCGCCAGTTCGTCAACCATTCGGCGCTGTTCGCCCCCTACAACGCGTTGATGTACCTGTTTTCCGGCGTGCCGTCCAAGCCCTACCTGGATCGCCAGCGCTTCCCCGAGCTGGACGTGCTGAAGGACAACTGGCAGGAAATCCGCGAAGAGGCCATGCGCCTGTTCGACGAAGGCTATATCCGTGCCGCTGAGAAAGATAACGACGCCGGCTTCGGTTCGTTCTTCAAGAAGGGCTGGAAGCGCTTTTACCTGAAGTGGTACGACAAACCGCTGCCTTCGGCGCAAACCCTGTGCCCGCGCACTGTCGAGCTGGTCAGCCGCATCCCCAATGTCAAAGGCGCAATGTTTGCCCTGCTGCCCGGCGGCAGCCACCTGAACCCGCACCGCGACCCGTTCGCAGGCTCGCTGCGTTATCACCTGGGGCTGTCCACGCCCAACTCCGACGCATGCCGCATCTACGTGGACGGTGAGCAGTACGCCTGGCGTGACGGCGAAGACGTGATGTTCGACGAAACCTACGTGCACTGGGTCAAGAACGAAACCGACGTTACCCGCGTGATCCTGTTCTGCGACATCGAGCGCCCGCTGAGTAGCCCACTGATGACGCGCATCAACCGTAAGGTCAGTGCCTTCCTCGGCCGCGCCACCGCGCCGCAGAACACCGACGACGAGCGCGTGGGCGGGATCAACCAGGCGTACGCCTGGAGCAAGCGCTTCAGCAACAGGATCAGCAACCACGTGAAGCAGTTCAAGCGCGCCAACCCCAAGGCTTACCGCGTGCTGCGGCCGGTACTGGCGGTAGTGGTGGCGTATCTGTTGTATCGCTGGTTGTTCTGATTTTTTCTGGCCTAACCGGCCTCTTTTGCGGGGCAAGCCCGCTGACACCGGTGCGCCTGATCCTTCAAGGACGAGGGTGCGCTTGTGGCAGCGGGGTTGTGCCGCGAAGAATCACTCGCTATATTCCAGAACATTCACTTCCTCAAAGACCGCGTTCATGCCAGCCATCCCTTCCACCACACGCTTTGCCATCGCGCCAGTCGCGGGCTTGGTCGTGCGTGGTAGCCAGCAGCCGGTCATGATCTGTCACTCCCCACCACCTGTCAGTGGCGTCGTAGGCGGCGTAGCTCCGCCTCATTGCGTGGTTGTGCTGGGCTGATCGGCTTCGTGCCGCAACCCTTCGCACGCGCAACGTACTGAACACGGTCGGTTACTGCTCACGTTGAAGCGCACGCCGTCCGTTTGGCTTATCTGCCTACTATCAGGTGGCAATTCATGTCTGTCTTTACCAAAACGTCCGTGGCCTCGGCGGCCACTACCTGCCTGTTCGTCCTGCTGTGGAGCAGCGGGGCGATCGTCTCCAAGCTCGGCCTGGCGCATGCCAGCCCGTTTGCCTTTCTGCTGTTGCGCTCGGCGCTGGCCCTGGCCGGCCTGTTGCTGATCGGCCCGTTGCTAGGGCTGCGCTGGCCGCGTACTCGCGGGAGCATTCTGCGTGCCCTGGGTACCGGTTGTGTGCTGCTCGGTGCCTATCAGATCTTCTATCTGTTGGCGCTTGATACCCATGTCACCCCCGGCGTCATGGCCACGGTGATGGGGGTACAACCGATCCTCACCGTGGTGCTGATGGAACGCCAGCGCTCCTGGAGCCGTTTGTTCGGCCTGGGTTTGGGGTTGGCTGGCTTGATCATGGTGGTCTACCAGGGCATCAACCTGGGCGGGGTATCGCTGGCGGGCATGCTGTTCGCCCTGCTGGCGTTGGTCAGCATGACCTTTGGTTCGATCCTGCAGAAGCGCATTACCGACAACCCCATGGGCACACTGCCGCTGCAGTACCTGGCCGGCTTTGCCATGTGCGCGCTGTTCGCACCTCTGCAACCGCTTCATGTCGAGTGGACCGGCAGCTTCGTCGGTGCGCTGCTGTGGATGGGCCTGGTGGTCTCGCTGCTGGCAACCTTGCTGCTGTACCGGCTGATCGCCAAGGGCAACCTGGTCAATGTCACCAGCCTGTTCTACCTGGTGCCGGCAGTGACTGCGGTAATGGACTTGCTGATCTTCGGTAACCGCCTGGCACCGCTCAGCCTGTTGGGCATGGGGCTGATCGTGGTAGGGCTGCTGTTCGTGTTTCGCAAGCCTGCCGCGCGCCTGGCCGAGGCGTAGGCCCTAGCGGAATTCTTCGGGGATGGCGTGGCGCAACACGCCTTCCTCGAAGTCCAGCAGGCCGGCTTCGCGCTGGGTGAGCAGGTAGTAGAGCAGGGTATCGAGCGAGCGTTGCGGTGGGACCTCGACCGCCAACATCTTCACTGCTTGCTCGGTTTCACAGGCGCAGCCGAAATCCAGCAATGCTGCGCGCACCTGGTCGAGGGTTTCCGGTGGTTTGACGACCACCCGGAACACCGAGCTGCCGCTGCTGTGGCGCAGCGCTGCGAACCAGGTTTCGCCTGCTTCCTCGCGGGTGTCGATCACGTCGCCCGGGGCGATGCCATAGACATGGAAGGGGATGTTGTCGATGGCATAGCCGCCTTCCACGGCCTTGGCCCACAGGCCCTCGACCGAGGCTGGTGGGTAGCCGTTCTCGTCCTGTTCCAGGCGGAACAGGACCTTCTTGTACGCGCTGTTCATGCCGTACTCCGCTTCAGCTGCGCGCCGGGCGCAGCACCAGCCACAAGGCCAGGCCAATCAGCAGGCCGCCGTATAGGTGCGCCATCGACAACGGCTCATTCAGCAGCCATGCCCCCCACAATACGCCGAATACCGGGATCAGGAAGGTCACGGTGCTGGCTTTTACCGGGCCGATTTCCTCGAGCAGGCGGAAGTACAGGATGTAGGCAAAGGCGGTGCACAGCAAACCCAGCCCCAGCAACGACAACCACACCTCCCAGCCCCCCCAGCTGGCGGGCGGTTGGGTGAGTGCGCTCCAGCCGAACAGCGGGGTCAGCATGAGCGTTGCGCCGAGCATGCTGCCCAGCGCGGAAAGACGGCTGTCCAGGCCACTGATCCAGCGGCGGGCGAGGAACCCGGCAAAGCCGTAGCAGGTGGTGGCCGCCAGGCAGGCGAGGGCGCCTTGCAGCAGGGCCATGTCCAGTGCCACCGGGCCGGCGCCGCTGAGGATGCCGACGCCGAACAGGCCAAGGAAGATGCCGCAGAGTTTGGCCAGGGTCATTGGCTCGCGGAAGAACAGTACGCCGACCAGCACGCCCATCAGCGGGGTGGTGGCGTTGAAGATCGCTGAATAGCCGGCCGGCAGCACCTGGGCCGCCACCGAGTAGAAGGTGGCGGGGATGCCGGAGTTGATCATGCCCAGCACCAGGCACGCGCCGAGCTTGCCCTGGAAGTCCCAGCGCACGCGGGCGGCGGCCAGAAGCACGATCAGGCCCAGGCAGGCGATGGAAACCCGGAAGAACGCGGTCGGCACCGTGCCCAGTTCGGGGGCGATGATGCGCATGAACAGGAAACTCGCTCCCCAGACGGCGGCAAGGGTCAGCAGGCGGGCTAGGGCGATGGGGCTCACAACGGTCTCCGGAGGTAAGGCAGGGGCGCGAGTGTACGCCACGGGGCGGGGGGATTCTTGTGCTTTCTTGCTGTGTAATTCCTCTTGGGCTGCGGGGCTCTGGGCAAGGCAGCTGCAACTACAGCTCGGGCCTTCAATGGCCGTAACCCATGAAGCCAAGGGCGGCTAAGCTCTGTACTCAATCCCAGCTCCGAGGCCCCACGCATGTCCCAGCCCTGGCCCGCTGTCGAAATCGCCCGGATGATCCTCGCCGGCTTCGACGACTACCGCGATCATTTCCAGCGCATCACCCTGGGTGCTCGCCAGCGCTTCGAGCAGGCGCGCTGGCAGGATATCCAGCAGGCCGCCGCAGCCCGCATCAATCTCTACGAAGAGAAAGTCGCCGAAGTCAACGGTTGGCTGCGCCAGGCCTTTGCCGCAGAGGTGCTGCTGGACGTGGAACAGTGGCCGCTGGTGAAAAACGCCTATATCCACCTGATCGACCCACGCCTGGACGACGAGCTGGCAGAGACCTGGTACAACTCGCTGTTTTGCAGCCTGTTCAGCCATGACCTGATCAGCGACGGCTGCATGTTCATCCACACGACCCGGCCTTCCATGCGCGGCCGCGAGCGCGCGGCGCAAACCCGTACCTATCGGCTTGACGGCAGTCTCAGGAACTTGCTGCGCGCGGTGTTCGCCGATTACCCGTTCGACATGCCGTATGGCGACCTGGAAGGCGACCTGGCGCGGCTGGAAGAACAACTGCGCGAATGCCTGCCCGACTGGGTGTGCAAGGACCCGGCGCTGGCCGTGGAGCTGTTTGTACCCGTGCTTTACCGCAACAAGGGGGCCTATCTGGTCGGCCGCCTGTACAACAGCGATGAGCAGTGGCCGTTGGTGATTCCCTTGTTGCACCGCGAGGGCCACGGTATCGAGGCCGATGCACTGATCACCGACGAGGCCGAGGTGTCGATCATCTTTTCGTTTACCCGCTCTTACTTCATGGCCGATGTCCCGGTGCCCGCCGAGTTCGTCAATTTCCTCAAGCGCATCCTGCCGGGCAAGCACATTGCCGAGCTGTATACCTCGATCGGGTTCTACAAGCAGGGCAAGTCGGAGTTCTACCGCGCACTGATCAACCACCTGGCCAGCAGTGATGACCGCTTTGTCATGGCGCCAGGGGTACGGGGCATGGTCATGAGCGTGTTTACCTTGCCCGGCTTCAATACGGTGTTCAAGATCATCAAGGACCGCTTCTCGCCATCGAAAACCGTGGACCGCGCCACGGTGATCGACAAGTACCGGCTGGTGAAGAGCGTCGACCGGGTGGGGCGTATGGCCGACACCCAGGAGTTTGCCGATTTTCGCTTTCCGCGCAGCAAGTTCGAGCCGGATTGCCTGGCCGAGTTGCTGGAGGTGGCACCGTCGACGGTGGCGCTGGAGGGCGACACGGTGCTGATTCGCCACTGTTGGACCGAGCGGCGCATGACGCCGTTGAACCTGTACCTGGAGCAGGCCACCGAGGGCCAGGTGCTGGAGGCGCTGGAGGACTACGGCCTGGCCATCAAGCAGTTGGCGGCGGCGAACATCTTCCCCGGCGACATGTTGCTGAAGAACTTTGGCGTGACCCGTCATGGCCGGGTAGTGTTTTACGACTATGACGAAATCAGCTTCCTGACCGAGGTGAATTTTCGCCACATTCCGCCACCGCGTTACCCGGAGGACGAAATGTCGGGCGAGCCGTGGTACTCGATCGGGCCGCATGATGTGTTCCCCGAAGAGTTTCCGCCGTTTCTGTTTGCCGATATGGGCCAGCGGCGGTTGTTCAGCCGCTTGCATGGGGAACTGTATGACGCGGATTACTGGAAGGGGCTGCAGGCGGCGATACGTGAGGGGAAAGTGATCGATGTGTTTCCGTATCGGCGCAAGGCCCGGTGAATCAGGTCGAACAGACCTGTCACGCCTTCAAACACTTCATCTCGCTCAAATGGGTACGCACCTTGCTCAGCCGTTCCTGCAGGAACCGCCGCTGTTGCGGGGTGCTTTGCCGCACCAGGTCCACCAGCAGGCTGCGTGCCTGCTGCTCGGCATTCTGATATGCCGCCCGGTATTCGGGTGTCCACAAACTCTCCTTGCGTTGCAACAAAGTCGCCAGGCGCGGCTCGAAACTGGAGTCGTTGCGCTGGTTCATCGCCAACAGCAGTTGCTGTTGCCAGTGGGCACGGTTGGCGATCCATTCACGGTTCTGGTCACCCAGCGCTTGAGACCAGGTCTGGATGCGTTGCTTCTGTACCGCCGTCAACTCGCCAAACCATGGCGTCAGGCGTTTTTCCATGCGCTCGCTACGGCGGGCCATCTGCTTCGGCAATGGCGTATCCACATACTGCTTTTGCCGCTCACTGATGTCATCGCGGAAGGCTTCACGCATCTGCGCTACCTGGTCGTCGCTCATGCCGCGCAGCAGTTCGGTGGCCGAAGGGGTGATTTCCTCGGCCACCCGACCAATTGCCTCACGGACCTCCCGGGTGCTTTGCTGCAGCGCTTGGTCGGTGACCTGGTCGTCGGCGACCAGGTCACGTAGCCGGTCGAGCCAGTCGAGGTAGCCGGGCAGTTGAGTCTTGCAATGCCAGGCCAGGTGCTCGCGCAACCGATCGTCCAGCAGCGCCCTTTGCTCGCGGTTCATGTCCAGGTAGTCGCTCAGCGACCACGGCACCAGGCGGTCGAGGTTGCGATAGGCCAGGTCGATGCGGCTGCAGGCGGCCAAGGCCAGGGCGAAGCCGATGGCGATAAGCAGGGCTTTGGGCAGGCGTAGCGGCATGTGCTGTTCCTTCCTCAGGCTGGCCAGAAGGTAGATGCAAGTGCGGCCTGGCGGTTCCACTGCATGAGTGGTCGGGCCATGTGGTGGCTTCAGGTGTAGAATAGCCGCCTTGTCTTGAGGATCATCGGAAATGGCTCTGCTTGGGCGTTACAACAGTTTGCAAATCGTGAAACACGTGGACTTCGGTCTGTACCTGGACGGCGGCGCCGATGGCGAAATCCTGCTGCCCGGGCGCTACATCCCGAAAAACGCCGAGACCGAGGTCGATGACTGGTTGAACGTGTTCATCTACCTGGACAGCGAAGACCAGCTGATCGCCACCACCGAGAAGCCCAAGGTGCAGGTCGGCGAGTTCGCCAGCCTGAAGGTCAAGGACATCAACGGTGCCGGTATCTTCCTGGACTGGGGCCTGTCCAAGGACTTGCTGATGCCTTACTCGGAAGAGGCTCGGCCGCTGAAGATCGGTGATTACTGCGTGGTGCACGTGTACCTCGACAAGCGCACCCGCCGGATCACTGCCACGTCGCGCCTGGACCGCTACCTCGATGTCACCCCGGCCGACTACAAGGTTGGCCAGCCGGTCGAACTGCTGGTGGCCGGCGAGACGCCGATGGGCTTCAAGGCCATCATCAACAACCGCCACTGGGGCCTGATCCACAAGAACGAGGTGTTCAAGTTCTTGCGCTCGGGCATGCACGAGAAGGGCTTCATCAAGGAAGTGCGCCAGGACGGCAAGCTTTCACTGAGCCTGCAGCCAGTAGGCGCCGCCCTGGCGGACACCCTGCAAGAGCAGATCTTGGCGCGCCTGGAAGCCGAAGGCGGGGTGTTGGGGGTGTGCGACAAGAGTGACCCTGCGTTGATCAGCAAGCTGTTCAACGTCAGCAAGGGCAACTTCAAGAAGGCCATTGGCGGGTTGTTCAAGCAGGGCCTGATCGTCATCCATGACGATCGCATCGAGAAAGCCTGACGGCCTTACGCCTGTACGAAGTTGCGGAAGTCCAGCTGCTCGCCACCCGGACGGGTGTCGCGCAGCAGCGAGTCACGGTCGGCGCTGAGGGCCAGGCTGATGGTGGAGCGGCGCTTGCCGGGCTTGCGCACTTCCATTTGCTCCAGGTGAGCCTTGAGGAAATTGGTGGGCACCTTCAGGTGCTGCAGTTCATCGCTTTCTGGCGTGTGCAGCAGCAGGTTGACCCAGTCGGCCTGGCCCTTGCCCAGCAGTGCCACTGGCACTTCGAACCACCACAGGTTGCGTTTGTTGTCCAGGATGGCGAACAGGGTATTGCTGCTGGTCAGCACCGGCCGGGCCAGTGCTTCGTTGCGCCGGGCGATGGCGGCGGGTTTGTCGAGTTTCATGCAGGTTCCTGCGAGTTGACGCTATGAAGGCCTGCATTGTGAGGGGTGGCACGGGGCGGGGCAAGGTTTGTGACTTGCGGTGCCTGTGCCGGCCTCTTCGCAGGCTTGGGCGGTATTCGCCTGCCGTTTTACCGTTCGGCTTCTGGCCGGAAAATCCGTTGAAACTCCTGGCCCAGGCGTTGGGTCAACCTACTGTCGACACGGTTCACGTGTCTCCATTTGCAGGAGTTTTGCCATGAGCGGTACTAAAGACAAAGCGAAAGGCTTGGCCAACGAAGCGATCGGCAACGTGAAACAGGGTGTTGGCAAGGTGACCGACAACGACAAGCTGCGGGCTGAAGGCAAGGCGCAGGAGCTTAAAGGCGAGGCGCAGCAGGTCAAGGGCAATGTGAAGGATGCGGTGAAGAAGCCTTGACTTGAGGTGAGGCGGCCTGTGCCGGTCTCTGGCGGGTGAACCCGCGAAGAGGCCGGCACTATTCGTAAGCAAATTCTTCAATCACGGCCGGGAGCAGCACAGCTCGGGCACGGTCTATTAGACTTGCCTGTGTAACGATCAAGCGGCGAAAGGAGACGCTATGATTTTCCCCGACCTGCGCGGCTTGCCCCTGCACCGCGTGCTGGTTCGCACCGTCAAGGAATTCCTCGACGACGAGATGTCCACCTATGCCTCAGCGCTGGCCTACCAGGCGCTGTTCTCGCTATTCCCCTTCCTGTTGTTCCTGATTGCCCTGATCGGTTTCCTGCACTTGCCGGACTTTTTCTCCTGGCTGCGTCTGCAATCGGAACTGGTGTTACCGCCCCAGGCGCTGGAGCAGGTGAACCCGGTGATCGACCAGTTGCAACAATCCAAGGGCGGGCTGCTGTCGGTGGGTATCGTGATCGCCCTGTGGACCGCCTCCGCCGGCGTGCGCCTGATGATGAGCGCCATGAACGCCGCTTACGATGTGCCCGAAGGGCGCCCGGTGTGGAAGCGTATCCCGCTTTCCATTTTCTACACCGTGGGCCTGGCTGGCATGCTGCTGGCGGCCGCAGCGCTGATGGTGCTGGGCCCGCAGGTGATGGAATGGATAGCCGCCCAGATCGGCATGCAGGAGTTCATCGTCACACTGTGGACCATCCTGCGCTGGCCGGTGATCATCATTCTGCTGATGGTGGCAGTGGCCCTGATCTATTACGTGATGCCTGATGTGAAACAGCAGTTTCGCTTCATCACCCCGGGCTCGGTGCTGGCGGTTGTGGTGTGGATCGTCGCCTCACTGGGCTTTGCCTACTACGTGAAGACCTTTGCCGACTACAACGCCATGTACGGCAGCATTGGTGCAATCATCGTGCTGTTGCTGTATTTCTATATTTCGGCTGCCGTGCTGCTGCTCGGCGCCGAAATGAATGCGGTGATCGAGCACATGTCAGCCGAAGGCAAGAACCCGGGCGAGAAAGACTTCGACGGGGAAAAGCCCAAGGAAACCTTGACTGTACTGGGTCACGAGCACCCGAACCCGAGCAAGCCTCATAGCGTCGAGCCGAACCCCTGATGATCCGTGACATTCTCAAGATGGGCGACGAACGCCTGCTGCGCATCGCTCCGCCAGTGCCCGAGCACATGTTTGGCAGTGCCGAACTGCAGCAACTGATCGACGACATGTTCGAAACCATGCGTCACGTAGGCGGTGTGGGGCTGGCCGCCCCGCAGATCGGCATCGACCTGCAGTTGGTGATCTTCGGCTTCGAGCGCAGCGAGCGATACCCCGATGCCGAGGCGGTGCCGCAGACCATTCTGCTGAATCCGGTCATCACCCCGACCTCAAGCGAGATCGAGGACGGCTGGGAAGGTTGTCTGTCGGTGCCTGGCTTGCGCGGCGTGGTGCCGCGCTTCAAGCATATCGGCTACCAGGGCATCGACCCCCAGGGCAACCCGATCAACCGCTTTGCCGATGGCTTTCATGCGCGGGTGGTGCAGCACGAGTGCGACCACCTGATCGGCCGGCTATACCCCTCGCGCATCCAGGACTTTTCCAGGTTCGGCTACACCGAGGTGCTGTTCCCTGGGCTCGAGGTCAGCGACGACTGACCTCGCTGCAGGGCTACCAGGCGTTTGTTGCGCTGATAGCGAAGCAGGCGGCTGGCCAGGGCTTCTGGCAGCTGTTGGGCCAGGTCGAAACCCAGGCGGTGGTAGAAGGGCGTCAGGTCGGGATGACAGAACAGCCAGACGGGCCCGTCAACCTGCGCCAGTGCTGCCTCGATCAACTGCGCGGCCACCCCTTGGTTGCGCCGCTGCGGGGCGACGAACAGGCCCGTCAGCCAGAATCCTTCACCCACCGCACTCAGGCTCAGCCCGGCGATGATGCCAGGGGCCCGTGCTACCCACAGTTCGGCGTCGCTTGCAGCGCGCATGCGTGAGCTGTGCTGGCGGTAAAAGTGGTCCAGCAAACGGCGTTCTGTGTCCGAAAGCGTCGAACAGGACAATTTTTCAGAAATGGCGAGTCCTACCCTGAAACGTGGCTAGAGGCTCTGGCCTGATGATTTGCGGCCACTTTGTCGCAGATTGTTGCAAAACCGGCAAGGGTGAATATCCGACTGCGGGGTTCAACTATTGCTGGCCGGGAGTAGAATTTTCTTCATCCCCCCTGGCAGTACGAAGCGGGATCGGTACTTCGTGCCATCTAGACCCTAGATGACAACTTCTCCGCGCCGGATACGGCAATAGAAGTCAATCGATCAGCTTGAACGCTCTAAAGGCAAAACCACATGAAACCATTACTGATTCTTGCATTGGTCGGTATGTCCTCGTTCGCCCTCGCCGATGAGGCCAAACCCGTCTCCAGCGAGCCTGTGGCTCAGCAGTACGACTACTCGATGAACCTGGACATCAAGCGGGTGATCAACCTGTCGACCATCCCCAATGTCTGCGAAGTGGTACCTGCGACCATGACCTATGAAGACCATCAGGGCCAGGTGCACACCATCCAGTACCGGGCCATGGGTGAAGGTTGCCAGCAGGGTTGACTGGCGGTGCCCGCCACAGGGGCTGAAAACGCTGTGGCGGGCACTTGCTAACCCTGATGCGATCTCCCAGGTGCTCCGCCAATACAGAATAATTTCCCCCGCCTGTCGAATCCTCCGCTTCCCGTTCGACCATAGCTGAAGGCACGCGTCACACACCGTGCCCCCTATGATCTGTCGGAGGTCCCCCCGATGAGCACCGCAGCCGAATCCGAAATCCGCCAATTGATCGAGCGCTGGATGCAAGCCGTGCGCGATCGCGACATCCCGGGCATCATCGCCCCCTACGCCGACGATATCGTCGCCTTCGATGCCATCCAGGCCCTGCAATTCAAAGGCAAGTCCGCCTACACGGCGCACTGGGAAATGTGCATGGGCATGTGCACCGGCCCCATGGTGTTCGAACTTGCCCAACTCACCGTGCACGCCGCTGGCGATCTGGCCCTGGCCCATTGGCTGAACCGCTGCGGCCCGGGCGACGACGAAAGCCAGTGCGGCTTCATGCGCGCCACGGTGGGCTATCGTCGTCAAGGCGGCCAGTGGCAGGTCATCCACGAACACTGGTCGGCGCCTTTCGACATGGAAACGCAAAAGGCCCTGTTCGATCTCAAGCCCTGAGCCTTTATCGCCAAACGCACTTTGCCAATACCCTGGAGGCGACCATGAAATACCTGTGCCTGGTCTATTGTGACGAGGGGCTGTTGCACAGCCTGCCCGACAGCCCGGCAGACGCCGAATGCATGGCCTACGCCGAAGCCATTCACGGTTCCGGGCGCATGCTGGCGGCCGAGGCGCTGAAGCCGGTGCAGACGGCCACCACGGTACGCATGCGCAACGGACACATGAGCCTGACCGACGGCCCGTTCGCCGAGACCAAGGAGCAACTGGCCGGTTTTTACCTGGTGGAGGCCCGCGACCTCAACGAAGCGCTGAATATCGCCAAGGGCATCCCTGCCGCGCGGGTCGGCAGTGTCGAGGTGCGACCGGTGCGCGAGCTGCAACCCTGACAGCTAAGGAGAACAATCAGCATGAGCCTTGCCCCCATTGCCCAGGCGCAACACGAGTTGTCCATCAGCCGCCTGATCGACGCCCCACCGGCCAAGGTATTTCGCGCCTGGACCGAACCCCAGTGGCTGATGCAGTGGTGGGGGCCGCGCGGCATGACCACCCCGGAGTGTGAGATGCAGTTGTGGGCCGGTGGCCTGTTTCGCACCTTGATGCGCGCGCCGGATGGCAGCGAGTACCCGAACCAGGGCGTTTTCCTGGAAATTGCCGCGCCACGCCGGCTGGTGTTCACCGATGCCTTCGGCCCCGGTTGGGTGCCGTCGGACAAGGCCTTCATGACCGCCGTGATCAGCTTTGACGAGGAACAGGGCAAAACCCGCTACACCGCCCGTGCCTGGCACTGGAATGCCACCGACTGCCGGGCCCATGAAGAAATGGGCTTCCACCAAGGCTGGGGAGAAAGCCTGGACCGCCTGGTGGAGGTGGTGACCCAGCGGATGCCCGACTGATGGCCGCACTGGCCCAGGTGCGCGCCGAAGTCGAGGCCGTGTACCGGCGGGAATCGCGGCGCATACTGGCGACACTGATCCGCTTGCTGGGTGATTTCGACCTGGCCGAGGAGGCCATGCATGACGCCTTCTTCATTGCCGTCGAGCGCTGGCAACGCGACGGTATCCCCGCCAACCCGCGAGCGTGGCTGGTCTCTGTCGGGCGCTTCAAGGCCATCGACGCGCTGCGCCGGCGCGTCCGCTTCGACCGCTCCCAGGCGGACTTGAGCATGCTGCTGGATGGTCAGGCGCAGGACCCCAGTGAAGAAGAACTGCTGGCGGATGACCGCCTGCGGCTGATCTTCACTTGTTGCCATCCGGCCCTGTCGGCCGACGCTCAGGTGCCATTGACGCTTCGCGAAGTCTGCGACCTGACCACCGAGCAGATCGCCCGCGCCTTTCTGCAAAGCCCGACAACCATCGCCCAGCGGATCGTGCGTGCCAAGGCCAAGATCCGTGACGCGGGCATACCGTACCAGGTACCCGAGCTCAATGAGCTACCCGAGCGCCTGGAAAGCGTATTGCGGGTGATCTACCTGGTGTTCAATGAGGGCTATTCGGCGTCATCGGGCGAAACACTGCTGCAGCAGGAACTGAGCGATGAAGCCATTCGCCTGGCGCGGTTGCTGGTGCAGTTGCTGCCCGACCCGGAGGCGGTCGGCCTGCTGGCGTTGATGTTGCTGCAGGCGTCCCGGCAGCGGGCGCGCATCGATGGCCAAGGCGATTTGGTGGTTCTGGAGCAGCAGGACCGTAGCCTGTGGGACCGGCAGTTCATTGCCGAAGGCTGTGCTCTGGTGCGCCAGGCCCTGCAGAGCCGTGCATTTGGGGCCTATACCATCCAGGCGGCGATTGCTGCCGTGCATGCCGAAGCGGCGACGGCTGAAGAGACGGACTGGGGAGAAATCGTCGGCCTGTATGACGTGTTGCAGCGGTATTGGCCATCAGCGGTGGTGGCGCTTAACCGCGCGGTGGCCCTGGCGAAGCGGGATGGGCCGGAGGTTGGCTTGCGGGAAGTCGAAGGGATCCTGGCGCGGGGGGAGTTGCTGGACTATCACCTGGCACATGCGGCGCGCGCCGAGTTGCATTGCCAACTGGGGCAGGTAGAAGAGGCGCGAGCGGCCTGGCAGCAGGCGCTGGCCTTGACCCGACAGGCGCCTGAGCGGCGGCATATCGAGCGGCGTTTGCAGGCTATCGAATGATGTGGGGGTGCCGGCTCTTTGCGGGCCAGCCCATATCCCACAGGCTGCCCGCTAAATCAACGAATTAGCGGGTTACCCAGGAGAGCAGCCTTGAAGCAGGTGCTGGCTGCATCACACTTCAGCTCGCCACAAAATTCGGCGGCGACACCAGCTCGACGGTCTGCTGCTTACGCGGCGCCAGGATCTCGGCTTCACCCGCGACCACCAGCTCGTCGTTCTGGTTGTAGACGTTGGTGGCGATGCGCACCTTGAACTTGGGCAGCTTCTCGAGGATTTCCAGGCGCACGGTCAGGGTGTCGCCAATTTTCACCGGCTTCTGGAAGCTCATCTGTTGGCCCAGGTAGATGGTGCCAGGGCCAGGCAGTGTGCAGGCCACTGCAGCACTGATCAGCGCGCCGCTGAACATGCCGTGGGCAATACGTTCGCGGAACATGCTCTTGGCGGCGAATTCGGCATCCAGGTGAACCGGGTTGTGGTCACCGGACATCGCAGCGAACAGCTGGATGTCGCGTTCTTCAACGGACTTCTTGTACTCGGCCTTCTGGCCGACTTCGAGGGCTTCGTAAGGCGTGTTGGTGACCTGGGACATCGATGCTTCCTTAAGCGTTGGGCGAGGGCGGCTATCATTCACTGCGCGCAGGGCGGCCAAGGGCCAGCGCCTGTTCAAGCCAGCCGAGAATATCGGCGATGACCTCGCCACGGTTGGTTTCGTTGAGTACTTCATGCCGCGCCTCCGGGTAGACGCACAGCTGTACATGTCGGTTGCCGGTCGCGCGCAGGGCGTCGGCCAGATGGGTGAGACGCTTGCCGGCACTGACCGGATCACATTCACCGCCGATCACCAGCATCGGCAGGTTGGGATCGATCTGCGCGAGGTTACCCGGCTGACTGATCTGCGCCAAGCCTTGCAGCAGGTCGAGCCACAACTGGTTGGTGCAGCGAAAGCCGCACAACGGGTCGTTCACGTACTGATCGACCTCGCCCGGGTCGCGGCTGAGCCAGTCGAAGGCTGTGCGGTTGGGCTTGAAGGCGTTGTTGAACGAACCGAAGGACAACCATTCGATCAGTGCACTCTTGCCCAGTGGCCCCTGGCGCCAGGACTCCAGCCGGGCAATCAGCCGCGCAAAGCGGTACAGCATGGCCGGTTGGTAGTTGGAGCCGCTGAGGATAGCCCCGTGCAGGCTGCCACTGTGATGCAGCAGGTAGGCCTGAGCGATGTAGCTGCCCATGCTGTGGCCGAACAGGAACAGTGGCGTGCACGGGTACTGCTGGCCGATATGCTGGGCCACACATCCCAGGTCGTTGACCACGGCATTCCAGCCATGATGGCGGGCGAACAGGCCGAGGTTGCCCAGCTCGGCAGTGCGCCCGTGGCCACGCTGATCGGCAGCGAACAGGGCAAAGCCGGCCTCGCTCAGGGCCTGGCCCAGGCGCTGGTAGCGCCCGGCATGCTCGGCCATGCCATGGGCCAGCAGCACCACGGCCTTTACCGGTGTGGCCGGCAGCCATTGGTGTACGTACAGGCTGCAGTGCTCACTGGCGGGCAGCCAGAAGGCGTCGTGAGGCATGGCGGGTCCTTGTGCGCGCGGTTACCCGAACAGTGTATGCACAACCGGCCGGATTGCAGGAGGGGCACAAATAAGATTCACAATGTTAATGGCGGCACTTGGCGTATATGCCACCTTGGGTTTACCTGCTAACGTCGAATCAACGCCTTTTCGCCGGCAGGCGGTCAGGTAAAGGACTAAAGGACGCAGTGCAGGTCCAGGCAGAGGAACAATAATAAATGCAAGCCGACTTCTGGAATGACAAGCGCCCGGCAGGCGTGCCTTCCACCATCGACATCAATGCCTACGCCTCGGTCGTTGAGGTGTTCGAGCGCTCCTGCAAGCGCTTTGCCGACCGCCCGGCGTTCAGCAACCTGGGCGTGACCCTCAGCTACGCGGAACTGGAGCGCCATTCGGCAGCCTTCGCTGCCTGGTTGCAGCAGCACACCGACCTCAAACCGGGTGAGCGCATCGCCGTGCAGATGCCCAATGTGCTGCAGTACCCCATCGCCGTATTCGGTGCCATGCGCGCCGGGCTGATCGTGGTCAATACCAATCCGCTGTACACCGAGCGCGAGATGCGCCACCAGTTCAAGGACAGTGGCGCGCGTGCGCTGGTGTACCTGAACATGTTCGGCAAGCGCGTGCAGGAGGTGCTGCCCGATACCGGTATCGAGTACCTGATCGAGGCAAAGATGGGCGACCTGTTGCCGGCCGCCAAGGGCTGGCTGGTCAACACCGTGGTCGACAAGTTGAAGAAGATGGTGCCGGCCTACCGGTTGCCCCAGGCGGTGCCGTTCAAGCAGGTGCTGCGCGAGGGCCGCGGGCTGTCGCCCAAACCGGTGTCGCTGAACCTCGAGGACATCGCTGTGCTGCAGTACACCGGCGGCACCACCGGCCTGGCCAAGGGCGCCATGCTCACCCATGGCAACCTGGTGGCCAACATGCTGCAGGTGCTGGCCTGCTTCTCGCAGCACGGCCCCGATGGGCAGAAGCTACTGAAGGACGGCCAGGAAGTGATGATTGCGCCGTTGCCGCTGTACCACATTTATGCCTTCACCGCGAATTGCATGTGCATGATGGTCACCGGCAACCATAACGTGCTGATTACCAACCCGCGGGATATTCCCGGCTTCATCAAGGAGCTGGGCAAGTGGCGTTTCTCTGCCTTGCTGGGCCTCAATACCTTGTTTGTCGCACTGATGGACCACCCGGGCTTCCGTCAGCTGGACTTCTCGGCGCTGAAGGTCACCAACTCTGGTGGCACAGCGCTGGTCAAGGCCACCGCCGAGCGTTGGGAAAACCTTACCGGGTGCCGCATCGTTGAAGGTTATGGCCTGACAGAGACCTCGCCGGTGGCCAGCACCAACCCCTATGGCCAGCTGGCGCGTCTGGGTACGGTGGGCATCCCCGTGGCGGGTACTGCGTTCAAGGTCATCGATGATGATGGCAACGAACTGCCGCTGGGCGAGCGGGGCGAGCTTTGCATCAAAGGCCCGCAGGTCATGAAGGGTTACTGGCAGCAGCCCGAGGCAACGGCCCAGGCACTGGATGCAGAAGGCTGGTTCAAGACCGGTGATATCGCGGTGATCGACCCGGACGGCTTCACCCGCATCGTCGACCGCAAGAAGGACATGATCATCGTCTCGGGCTTCAACGTGTACCCCAACGAAATCGAGGATGTGGTGATGGGGCACCCCAAGGTCGCCAACTGTGCGGCTATCGGCGTGCCGGACGAGCGTTCCGGCGAGGCGGTCAAGCTGTTCGTGGTGCCGCGCGAGGGGGGGCTGAGCGTTGATGAGCTGAAGGCCTACTGCAAGGCCAACTTCACCGGCTACAAAGTACCCAAGCACATCGTGCTGCGCGAATCGTTGCCCATGACGCCGGTGGGCAAGATTCTGCGGCGGGAGTTGCGCGATATAGCGTGATACCGGGATGGCGTCTTCGCTCCTACACCGCCCAGTGTAGGAGCGGGTTTACCCGCGAATGCCTTAAACCGCTCTAACAGGCCATATACAGCCTTATCTGCGACATTTTGGATAATTACTCTAAAAATGACCTGTATTGTTCATTGAGTCATTTTTGTGACCGTAAGGCCTGTTTTGGCCTCTAGGCGACCCCAGACAAAGCTGTTACTCTCGGCCCGCTTCCAGATGATCCGGTTTGCAACGAACCGTCATCTCATATCAATAATAAGCGCATCGACGCGTGAATCGAACTTCGCTGTTGCTGAAGGAGTGGGCTTCCATGATCGAAAATTTTTGGAAGGATAAGTACCCAGCCGGGATTACGGCGGAAATCAATCCTGACGAATTCCCCAATATCCAGGCAGTACTCAAGCAATCCTGCCAACGCTTTGCCGACAAACCGGCCTTTAGCAACCTGGGCAAGACTATCACTTATGGCGAGTTGTATGCGTTGTCGGGGGCGTTTGCCGCCTGGTTGCAGCAGCATACCGACCTCAAGCCGGGTGACCGCATTGCCGTGCAACTGCCTAACGTCCTGCAATACCCGGTCGCGGTCTTCGGTGCCATGCGTGCCGGGCTGATCGTGGTCAACACCAACCCGCTGTACACCGCGCGGGAGATGGAACACCAGTTCAACGACTCGGGTGCCAAGGCCTTGGTGTGCCTGGCCAACATGGCCCACCTGGCCGAAAAAGTGGTGCCCAAAACCCAGGTCAGGCACGTTATCGTCACCGAAGTGGCCGACCTGCTGCCGCCACTCAAGCGCCTGCTGATCAACAGCGTGATCAAGTACGTGAAGAAGATGGTGCCGGCCTACAACCTGCCGCAGGCCGTGCGTTTCAATGACGCCCTGGCGCTGGGCAAGGGCCAGCCCGTGACCGAAGCCAACCCGCAGGCCAACGACGTGGCGGTGCTGCAATACACCGGCGGTACCACCGGCGTGGCCAAAGGCGCCATGCTGACCCACCGCAACCTGGTGGCCAACATGCTGCAGTGCCGGGCACTGATGGGCGCCAACCTGCACGAAGGCTGCGAAATCCTCATCACCCCGCTGCCGCTGTACCACATCTATGCGTTTACCTTCCATTGCATGGCGATGATGCTGATCGGCAACCACAACGTGCTAATCAGCAACCCGCGAGACTTGCCGGCGATGGTCAAGGAACTGGGCAAGTGGAAGTTCAGCGGCTTTGTGGGCCTCAACACCCTGTTCGTTGCCCTGTGCAATAACGAGGCGTTCCGAGCCCTGGATTTCTCGGCGCTGAAAATCACCCTGTCGGGCGGCATGGCCTTGCAGCTAAGCGTGGCCGAGCGCTGGAAGGCCGTTACCGGTTGCGCCATCTGCGAAGGCTACGGCATGACCGAAACCAGCCCGGTGGCGGCGGTGAACCCGTCGGAAGCGAACCAGGTGGGCACCATCGGTATTCCGGTGCCGTCGACCTTGTGCAAGGTCATCGACGACGCCGGCAATGAGCTGCCGCTTGGCGAAGTGGGCGAGCTGTGTGTCAAGGGCCCGCAGGTGATGAAGGGCTACTGGCAGCGTGAAGACGCCACGGCTGAGATTCTCGACAGCGAAGGCTGGCTGAAGACCGGTGACATCGCCGTGATCCAGGCGGACGGCTACATGCGCATCGTCGACCGCAAGAAAGACATGATCCTGGTCTCGGGCTTCAACGTGTACCCCAACGAGCTGGAAGACGTGTTGGCGGCCTTGCCGGGCGTGCTGCAGTGCGCTGCCATCGGTGTGCCGGACGAGAAGTCGGGTGAAGTGATCAAGGTCTTCATCGTGGTCAAACCGGGCATGACCGTGACCAAGGAGCAGGTGATGGAGCACATGCGTGCCAACGTCACCGGCTACAAGGTACCGCGCCACATCGAGTTCCGCGACTCGCTGCCTACCACCAACGTGGGCAAGATCCTGCGCCGCGAACTGCGTGATGAAGAGCTCAAGAAGCAAGGCTTGAAGAAGATCGCCTGACCATAAGCCTGCACGCTCAGTGTGGGAGCGGCCTGGTGTCGCGAAAGGGCCACGAAGCGGCCCTGGGGTTTCGGCGGCGATGCAACAATGGCTGGGGGCGCTTTGCGCCCCTTTCGCGACACAAGGCCCCACAATAAGATGCGGCGCCGTCTTCAGACATTGTGAGCCCCTGTAGGAGCGGGTTTACCCGCGAATACGGTAGTGGCGACAACGGTGAAAGGCGGGTGGAGATCGGTCAGCAGGGCCGGCCCTTTCGCGGGTAAACCCGCGCCTACATCCGCGCAACTCAGCGCAGCTTCTCGAGCATCTGGTAATACCACATCCCCGCCGCCAGCAGCGGGTTCCCCAGCAAGTCCCCCATCGGCACCCGCACATGCTTGCACTGGGCAAAGGTGTCGAACTTCTCCAGCGTGCCGGTCAACGCTTCGGCCATGATCTCGCCCATGATGTGGCTGGTGGCAATGCCGTGCCCCGAGTAACCCTGGCAGTACCACACGTTGTCCGACAGCTTGCCCAGCTGCGGGATGCGGTTGACCACGATGCCCATGGCGCAGCTCCACTGGAACTCGATCGGCACCCCCTTCAATGCCGGGAAGGTGCGTTCGATGCAGGGGCGCAATTCGCCTTCGATGTCGCGTGAATCCTTGCCTGAGTAGTTGGCGCCGCCGCCGAACAGCAGGCGCTTGTCGGCCGTCAGGCGGTAGTAGTCGAGGACGAAGCGGCAGTCGTACACCGCCAGGTCCTGCGGGTTGATCTGCTCGGCCAGTTCACCCAGCGGCGCGGTGGTGACGATACCGCCCATGGCCGGGAAGATCTTGCCCTTGAGCTGGCGCTTTTCCAGCTTGTGATACACATCGCCGGCCAACATCACCTGGCGTGCCTCGACCCGGCCGTGGGCGGTAACCACCGCCGGGCGCGGGCCATGGACGATGTCCAGCACTTCGGAATTTTCGAATATCAGTGCACCCAGGCCATGCGCGGCACGGGCTTCGCCCAGGCACAGGTTGAGTGGGTGCAGGTGCAGGTTGCGCAGGTTCTTCAACGCACCCAGATAAAGCGGGCTTTGCAGATGCTCCGCCACTGCAGCGCGGTCGAGCAGTTGCACCTGCTCGCCCATGCCGCGGCGCTGTGCTTCGGCCTCGAATGCACGCAGTTCGTTCATGTGCGAAGGTTTCATCGCGGCATGCAAATGGCCACGCTTGAGGTCGCAATCGATGCCATAGCGCGCCACGCGCTGTTCGATCACCTGGTGCCCGCGCCAGCGCAAGTGCCAGATGAAATCGTCCACTTCGGCGCCCAGGTGGTTGCGCATCTGCGAGCGCATGGCCTCGTCGCCCGACAGGCTGCCGGTGACCTGGCCGCCGTTGCGACCGCTGGCGCCCCAGCCGATACGGTTGGTTTCGACGATGGCGACCTTCAGGCCGCGCTCGGCCAGTTCAACCGCTGTGGCCACGCCCGTAAAGCCACCGCCGATGATTGCCACATCCACCTGCACCGTGCCTTTGAGCTGCGGGTACTCGCTGTGGTCGTTGAGGGTGGCGCTGTAATAGGACGGCGCGCGCTGCGCCGGGCCGTTGTTCAATGCTGCGTTCATGGGTGTTCCTTGTTTTGTAGGGGCTCAGGCCTGGTGCAGGTACCAGCGCCAGTCCTGTTCGCTGACTTCAGCCATGAACTGGCGGTACTCGGCGCGCTTGACCTTCAGGTACACGCCAAGGAAGTCTTCGCCCAGTGCTTCACGGGCCCATTCGGAATGTTGCAGGGCGTCGAGGGTGGTCAGCCAGTCGGTGGGCAGGTGTTCGGTGGCCTGAGCGTAACCGTTGCCTTCAACGGGGGCACCTGGGTCAAGCTGTTCGCGGATGCCGCGGTGGCTGGCAGCGAGGATCGCCGCTGCAGCCAGGTAAGGGTTGGCATCCGCGCCACAGATGCGGTGCTCCACATGGCGACTGTTGGCAGGGCCTCCTGGCACACGCAGGCTCACGGTGCGGTTGTCCACGCCCCAGGTTGGCGCCAGGGGCGCATAGCTGTTGGCCTGGAAACGTCGGTACGAGTTGGCGTTGGGGCAGAACAGCAGCAGCGAGTCGCGCAGGTGGCGCAGCATGCCGGCCACGGCCTGGCGCAGCAGCGGGGTGCCGGCCTTGTCTTCGCTGGCGAACAGGTTGTTGCGGGCGCTGTCGGCCAGGCTCAGGTGCATGTGCATGCCCGTGCCGGCCAGTTGGGCAAATGGCTTGGCCATGAAGCAGGCCTGCATGCCGTGAGCATGGGCCACACCTTTTACCAGGCGCTTGTAGCGCACCGCCTGGTCCATCGCCTGCAGCGCATCGCCATGCTCCAGGGTGATTTCCACCTGGCCGGGGGCGTACTCGGAAATGGCCGTGCGCGCCGGGATGCCTTGGGCCTTGCAGGCAGCGTACAGGTCGGCGAGGAACGGTTCGATCTGCTCCAGTTCGCGCAGGCCATAGACCTGGGTGCTGCGTGGGCGACCGCCATCGTTGTCCAGTGCCGGTTGTGGGCGGCCCTGGGCATCACGCTGCTGGTCAAGCAGGTAGAATTCCAGCTCGCAGGCCATCACCGGGTGGTAACCATCGGCCTTCAACGCTTCGATGGTGCGCAGCAGCACATGGCGTGGGTCAGCGATGCTGGCCGGCAGCCCCTCGCTGGGGTGCATGCTCACCTGCACTGCAGCGGTTGGCACCCGGCGCCAGGGCAGCCGCACCAGGCTGCCGTCCAGCGGGTAGGCACGGCAGTCGATATCGCCTACGTCCCACACCAGGCCGGAGTTTTCCACGTCGTCGCCATTGAGGGTCAGGCCAAGGATGGTGCTGGGCAGTGGCCGGCCTGTCTGATACACGGCCAGCAGTTCCTCGCGGTGCAACAGCTTGCCGCGTGGCACACCGTTGGCGTCGAGGATGAACAGTTCGAACAGCTCGATATCGGGGTTGTCGGCCAGAAAACGGGTAGCCTGCTCTACAGGGGCAAAGTGCATGATCAATTCGCTCATAGGCGCGCAGGGCCACCGCGCAAGCAGGCGGCCCAGTTGAGTCAAACGGCCAGACGCTGGCCGGGTTTGGTCACAATGGCGTGAGCGAGGTGTCCGGTGGGCGCGCGTGACGGCAGTGCCACAAGGCCCAGAAGGCGAGGATGATGTGGACCAGCGGATTTTCCCCGGCACGGCTCCGGGCCTTCGGTAGCGAAGGGCGGGACGACGGTGGGGCGATGGGCTGGGTGGGAGTCATGCCTTTGATACTCACATGCGGTGTAAGGTTGATTAAAGCAGTGAATGGCAACCTTTACATCGCACTTGGCTAAACATTCGTGTTGAAAGCATCACGGTCAATGTGGAGTGGCCTTGCGTCGCGAAAGGGCTGCGTAGCGGGCCCCGGCCATCAGCGATCACGCAGAAATTGCTGGGCCGCTTTGCGGCCCTATCGCGACACAAGGCCGCGCCCACAGGGAGCGTGCAGGCAGCAGAGAATCCGCAAATCTGCGACAATCGCCCGACTTTCCGAATGCCGATCATGAAAAAGCAGGCTCACCTGCATCACTAAAAAGCCCCATGACTGACCACGCCATCGATAAACTGCTGCAAAACCTCGACCACGCCATGATTGCCGACCGCCATCGCCTGCGCCGGCAACTGCACGAACTGCGCAAGCGCCCCGATGAGGCGAAGCTGGCGCAATGGGTGGAGAAGGTCCAGGCCTCCTGCGCTCAGGTCACCGCGCGTCAGCAGAGCGTGCCGACCGTACGCTACGACGACAACCTGCCCATCGCCGCCAAGCGTGACGAAATCAAGAAGGCCCTGGCCGAAAACCAGGTGTTGGTGATCGCCGGCGAGACCGGCTCTGGCAAGACGACCCAGTTGCCGAAAATCTGCCTGGAACTTGGCCGTGGCAGCCATGGGTTGATCGCCCATACCCAGCCACGCAGGATCGCAGCGCGTAGCGTGGCCGCGCGAGTCGCCGAAGAGCTGGGCACGCCCTTGGGCGCGCTGGTCGGCTACCAGGTGCGTTTCGAAGACCAGAGCGATTCCAATACCTTGGTCAAGCTGATGACCGACGGCATCCTGCTGGCCGAAACCCAGCACGACCGCTTCCTTGAACGCTACGACACGATCATCGTCGACGAAGCGCACGAGCGCAGCCTGAACATCGACTTCCTGCTCGGCTACCTGAAAACGTTGCTGCATCGTCGACCGGACCTGAAGCTGATCATCACCTCGGCCACCATCGACCTGGAGCGCTTCTCCAGGCACTTCGACGGTGCGCCGATCATCGAGGTGTCCGGGCGCACCTTCCCGGTGGACACCTGGTACCGCCCGCTGACCAGCGAACAGGACGAAGAGGGCAACCAGATCGAGGATGACCTCACCGTCGATCAGGCCATCCTTGCCACCCTCGACGAGCTGGCGCAGCACGAGCGTAGCGAGGGCAAGGGGCCGGGCGATGTGCTGATCTTCCTGCCGGGCGAGCGGGAAATCCGTGATGCCGCCGAGATCCTGCGCAAGGCGCAACTGCGCCATACCGAGATTTTGCCGCTGTACGCGCGCCTGTCGCCGGCCGAGCAGCAGCGGATCTTCCAACCGCACACCGGACGCCGCGTGGTGCTGGCCACCAACGTCGCCGAAACCTCGCTGACCGTGCCTGGCATCCGCTATGTGATCGACACCGGGACCGCGCGCATCAGCCGCTACAGCTACCGCGCCAAGGTCCAGCGCCTGCCGATCGAGGCGGTGTCACAGGCCAGTGCCAACCAGCGTAAAGGCCGTTGCGGCCGGGTCGAGCCGGGCATTTGCGTGCGTCTCTACAGCGAAGAGGACTTCAACAGCCGGCCAGCGTTTACCGACCCGGAGATTCTGCGCACCAACCTGGCGGCGGTGATCCTGCAGATGTTGCACCTGCGCCTGGGCGCAATCGATGCCTTCCCGTTCATCGAGCCGCCGGATGGCAAAGCCATCAGCGATGGCTTCAACCTGTTGCAGGAGCTTTCGGCGGTTAACCGCGAGAACCAGCTGACGCCAATTGGCCGCCAGCTGGCGCGCTTGCCGATCGACCCGAGGCTGGGCCGGATGCTGCTTGAAGGCGCGCGCCTGGGCAGCCTGCAGGAAGTGCTGATCGTCACCAGTGCGCTGTCGGTGCAGGACCCGCGTGAACGCCCCCCAGAACGCCAGCAGGCCGCCGACCAGGCGCACGCACAGTGGAAGGACGTGGACTCGGACTTCGCGGCGCTGGTCAACCTGTGGCGCGGCTTCGAGGAACAACGCCAGGCGCTGACTGCCAACCCGCTGCGCAACTGGTGCCGCAAGCAGTTCCTGAACTACTTGCGGCTGCGCGAGTGGCGCGATGCTCATCGTCAGTTGGCGCTGATTTGCCGTGACCTGCAGCTGACGGTGAACAAGGAACCGACCGATTACCAGAAGATGCACAAGGCAATCCTCAGCGGGCTGCTCAGCCAGATTGGCCAGAAGACCGAAGAGGGCGACTACCAGGGCGCCCGCCAGCGGCGCTTCTGGGTGCATCCATCGTCGGGCCTGGGGCGCAAGCGCCCGCAGTGGGTCATGGCTGCCGAGCTGGTCGAAACCACCAAGCTGTATGCGCGCATGGTGGCCAAGATCGAGCCGGACTGGATCGAACCGCTGGCCGGCCACCTGATCAAGAAAAACCATTTCGAGCCGCACTGGGAGAAGAAGCGCGGGCAGGTGGTGGCCTACGAGCAGATCACGCTCTACGGGCTGATCCTGGTCGGCCGTCGGCCGGTGCACTACGGCCCGATCGACCCGGCGACCTCGCGCGAGCTGTTCATCCGTGAAGGCCTGGTGGGTGGCGAAATCCAGTCGCGGGCCAAATGCCTGGCGGCCAACAAACGCCTGCTTGAAGCGCTGGACGAGCTGGAAGCCAAGGCTCGCCGGCGTGACATTCTGGCTGACGAAGAAACGCTGTACGCTTTCTACGAAGCACGCCTGCCGGCGGAAATCCACCAGACGGCGACCTTCGACAGTTGGTACCGCATGGGCAGCCAGAAGGACGCCAACCTGCTGATCATGCGCGAGGAGGACGTGCTGGCCCGCGAGGCCAGCGAAGTGACCGCCGCACAGTACCCCGACAGTATGCAGGTGGGCGATTTGCGCCTGCCGCTGAGCTACCACTTCGAGCCCGGCCACCCCCGCGATGGTGTGACGGTGCGGGTGCCGGCGCCGCTGTTGCCGAGCCTGCCGGGCGAGCGCCTGGAGTGGCTGGTGCCGGGCCTGCTGGAGGCCAAGTGCGTGGCGCTGGTGCGCAACCTGCCCAAGGCCCTGCGCAAGAACTTTGTCCCGGTGCCTGACTTCGTCAAGGCTTCGCTGGCGCGCATGACCTTCGGCCAAGGGGCGCTCCCGCAGGCCCTGGGCCAGGAGCTGCTGCGCATGACCGGTGCGCGTGTGTCGGATGAGGCCTGGGACGAGTCGGTCAACCAGGTCGAAGGCCACCTGCGCATGAACATCGAAGTGGTCGATGGCCAGGGCAAGTTCCTTGGCGAAGGCCGCGACCTGGCGGAACTGACCGCGCGCTTTGCTGCCGCCAGCCAGGCTGCCCTGGCCGTGCCGCGTGACGCCAAGGGTGAGCAGCCGGTGCAGGCCAAGGCCTTCAGCGAAGTGAAGCAGACCGCTCAGCAGAAGATCGCCGGCCTGTCGATGACCGTGTACCCGGCGCTGGTGGAAGACAACGGCACTGTGCGTGAAGGGCGCTTCTCGACCCAGGCCGAAGCCGAGTTTCAGCACCGCCGCGCCTTGCAACGGCTGTTGCTGCAGCAACTGGCCGAGCCGGCCAAGTTCCTGCGCGGCAAGCTGCCGGGGCTGACCGAGCTGGGCCTGCTGTACCGTGAAATGGGGCGGGTCGAGGCGCTGGTCGAAGACATTCTGCTGGCCAGCCTGGACAGTTGCATCCTTGAAGGCGAACAACCGTTGCCACGTGATGGCGCGGCCTTGGCCGCGCTGGCTGAACGCAAGCGCGGCAGCTGGGCCGAGCATGCCGAGCGCCTGGCAAGGCAGACCCTGGAAGTGCTGAAGCTGTGGCATGGTCTGCAAAAACGCTTCAAGGGCAAGATCGACCTGAGCCAAGCGGTGGCACTGAACGACATCAAGCAGCAGCTAGGCAACCTGGTGTACCCGGGCTTCGTGCGCGAAACGCCTGGGGTGTGGTTCAAGGAGTTGCCGCGTTACCTCAAGGCGGTTGAATTGCGCCTCGAGAAACTCGGCTCGCAAGTACAGAAGGACCGGGTGTGGAGCGGCGAGCTGGCCAATTTGTGGGCGCAGTACAAGGCCCGTGCCGACAAGCATGCCCAGGAAGGTAAGCGCGATGAGCAACTGACTGTGTACCGTTGGTGGCTGGAAGAATATCGCGTGTCGCTGTTTGCCCAGCAGTTGGGGACCAAAGTGCCGATTTCTGACAAGCGATTGAACAAACAATGGAGTCAGGTGGAAGGCTAACCTCTATTATTTGTGGCAAACTTTGGGGCGTTTGGGGCCGCTTTGCGGCCCTTGGCGGGTGAGCCCGCCTTGCGGGGGTAAACGTAGGCCCCTGAATTGGCACTAAAGTGCCATTAACCTGTCATGTTTCCAGCCAGCGCCCTGTGGCGGTGGCCTTTGACCAGAGGAACGACCGTGCATAACGTCGTGATCAGCGGCACCGGCCTGTACACCCCGGCCCAGAGCATTTCCAACGAAGAGCTGGTGGCTTCCTTCAACGCCTGGTCGCAGCAGTTCAACCAGGACAACGCTGCCGCCATCGAGCGCGGTGAAGTCGAGGCGGCGCCGCTCTCCGACGCGGCGTTTATCGAAAAGGCCTCGGGCATCAAGAGCCGCTTTGTCATGGACAAGGCCGGTATCCTCGACCCGCAACGCATGAAGCCGCGCTTGCCTGAGCGCAGCAACGATGAACCATCGGTGCTGTGTGAAATGGCCGTGGCCGCTGCCCGCCAGGCCCTGGAGCGCGCAGGCCGAACGGCGGCCGATGTCGACGGGGTGATCGTCGCCTGCTCCAACTTGCAGCGCCCGTACCCGGCCATCGCCATCGAAGTGCAACAGGCACTGGGTGTCCAGGGCTTTGCCTTCGACATGAACGTGGCCTGCTCGTCGGCCACCTTCGGTATCCAGACCGCCGCCAACAGCGTAGCGCTGGGCCAGGCGCGGGCGGTGCTGATGGTCAACCCCGAAGTGTGCACCGGCCACCTCAACTTCCGTGACCGCGACAGCCATTTCATTTTTGGCGATGCCGCCACCGCCGTGTTGCTGGAGCGTGCCGACCAAGCCACTTCGGCGCACCAGTTCGACATCGTCAGCAGCAAGCTCTGGACTGAGTTCTCCAACAACATCCGCAACAACTTCGGCTTCCTCAACCGTGCGGCGGAAGAGGGTGAAGGCGCTGCGGACAAGCTGTTCATCCAGGAAGGCCGCAAGGTGTTCCGCGAGGTGTGCCCGAAGGTGGCCGAGCTGATCGGTGAACACCTGCAGGAGAATGGGCTGCAACCGGGCGACGTGAAGCGCTTCTGGCTGCACCAGGCCAACCTCAGCATGAACCAGTTGATCGTCAAGAAACTGGTGGGGCGTGAAGTGGCCGAGGAAGAGGCACCGGTGATTCTGGACCGTTACGCCAATACCAGCTCGGCGGGGTCGGTGATTGCCTTCCACCTGTACCAGGATGACCTGGCCAAAGGCTCGTTGGGCGTGTTGAGCTCGTTTGGTGCGGGGTATTCGATTGGTAGCGTGATTCTGCGCAAGCGCTGATTCATCAGGCGCCTGTTACGGCCTCTTCGCGGGCTTGCCCGCTCCCACAGGTACAGCACAGTTTCTCAAGGTCTGTGGTGATTCTGTGGGAGCGGGCAAGCCCGCGAAGGGGCCGGCGCATTTCACACAGGCAAAAAGAAGCGGGAAACGCCGGATGGGGTCGGCGTTTCCCGCGTCAGGTGAAGCAGAGCAGGGTGTCGCTTAGAACTTGGCTTCCAGGTCTACCTGCAGGGTGTCGACGTCAGCATTGCTGTTCGGCAGCTGCGACAGGTCGGTCTTGGCCATCAGGTAGGCAGCACCCAGGGAGAAGTTCTTGTCGATTTCGTAACCGACCTTGAACTTATGACCGCGCGAACCGGTGTAGCCGTTGCCGAAGTCCGAATCGGTGAACAGGCTGACCACCGCGTTACGCTGCACATCGCGGTAGTTGTAGTCCAGGCTCCAGGCACCCATTTTGGTTTTCAGGCCAGCCAGCCAGGCCTGATCTTCGCCGTCGGTGCTGTCGGTGTTCTTCACGTACTGGCCATAGGCCGACAACGGAATGGCCAAGCCAGTGAAGTCGATCTGGCCAAAGCCTTCCACCAGATTGAACTCGTTGGTGGTGTTGCCGAACGACTGCAGGATGGCTGCTTCCTTGTCGTTGTCGTAACCATAGATGCTGGCACCCACGGTGAGCTTGAGCACGTCGGCCGGCGCGAACTTGGCGCCCAACTGGCCGTGGTAGACCTGTGCGTCGTGCTTGTACTGGACGCCGTCACCATCGACGTTGTCCTTCAAGGTGTACTGACCGGCGCTGGCAAACACTTCGGCCCCGCCCAGATCAGCCTTGTAGGTGGCCGCCACACCTTCCGGGTTGATGTCGCTATCCCAGATGATGTCGCCCATGCTCACCCAAGGCTGTTGCATCTTGCCGCCAATCAGGTGCAGGTTAGGGACTGCAGTCGGGTGCCAGTCGAGGTAGGCCAGGTCGACCCACAGCGACTTCTTGTCGAAGTAGTTGTCGAAGCTCTGGTTGGTCGAACGTCGGTCAGCGCTGCTGCCAGTGGCGATGCGAA
This sequence comes from Pseudomonas sp. USTB-Z, assembly GCF_019691255.1. Taxonomy (NCBI): domain Bacteria; kingdom Pseudomonadati; phylum Pseudomonadota; class Gammaproteobacteria; order Pseudomonadales; family Pseudomonadaceae; genus Pseudomonas; species Pseudomonas sp. USTB-Z. Next base: position 7,337 of record NZ_JAECZP010000026.1, on the reverse strand, counting down.
CCCCAGCGTCAACCTGCGGGTTGATCTCGCTGTAGAAGCCGACACGGGCACGTACTCGCTGGCGGTCCTGGTTGCCGCTGCTGCTGTTCGGATCGTCGACGTTGACGTCTTCGTAACGCAGGCGCACGTCACCCTTGATCTGGGTCTTGGCGGCCCATGCCACTTTTTGTTCAAAGGAGCTCATACGTTCGGACTGAGCTTTCTGGTCGGCCTTTTCCTTGGTTTCTTTTGCCAGGTCGCCCTGCAGTTCGTTGTACTGCGCCTGGTTGATCGAGCCATTGGCGCGGAGCATTTCGAGCAGCTTGGCGTCGACAGCAGCACTGGCCGGGGCACTCAGGGCCAGCATCATGCCGGTGAGGCTTACTCCGGTAAGTGTGGAAACAAGACGCATAAGGTTCTCCCTACTGAAAAAAATGGGGGAGGCTCAAGCGCCTGCCCCTGCGTTGGCATGTCTTCGGAAAGGGCCTGAATAGACAGGTTCTAGGGTTCCGGAAAACAGGCGCAAGTATTGCGGGGGCCAATGACAGATTAATGTCTGATTAGTGGCACTGTTGTTAAGTAATTGAGTATTAAAGGACCCACCCGGCGTTCGTCATTTGAGCGACGGGCCTTCCTTGGGGATACTGACGGTCTTCAGACAGCGAGCCGAAAACGTGACCAGCCTGTACAGCCTTGCCCACTTGCGTGATCTGCCGACGGCCACCTGGGATGCCCTTGTGCCAGCCGGCCAACCCTTCCTGCGCCATGCTTTTCTCAGTGCAATGGAGGACAGCGGCAGCGTGGCGCGCAACACTGGCTGGGCCGCCGAGCACCTGGTGCTGGAGCGTGACGGACAGGTACGGGCGCTGTTGCCCGCGTACCGCAAGTGGCACTCGTTTGGCGAGTATGTGTTCGATCATGGTTGGGCCGATGCGTGTGAGCGGGCCGGTATCGCCTACTACCCAAAACTGCTTGGCGCTGTGCCGTTCAGTCCGGTCAGCGGCCCACGGCTGCTGGCGGCCGATCCGGCTGACGGTTTGTTGATGCTGCAGGCCCTGCCGGAGTATCTGGGCAAGGGTGGGCTTTCCGGAGCGCACATCAACTTCACCGACCCGGCGCTGGACGCGCAGTTGGCGGGCCTGCCTGGGTGGATGGAACGCCTGGGTTGCCAGTTTCACTGGCAAAACCGGGGGTATCGCGACTTCCAGGACTTTCTCGACAGCCTCAGCTCGCGCAAGCGCAAGCAGATGCGCAAGGAGCGCGAGCAGGTGGCGGGGCAGGGTATCGACTTCCGCTGGTACCGCGGTGATGAACTGGACGAGGCACAGTGGGATTTCGTCTTTCTGTGCTATGCCAACACCTATGCGGTGCGCCGTCGTGCCCCCTACCTGACTCGCGATTTTTTCAGCCTGCTGGCCGAGCGCATGCCCGAGGCGGTGCGCGTGGTGATGGCCCGCCAGGGTGGTCGAGATGTGGCCATGGCCTTGAGCCTGGTGGGGGGCGACAGCCTGTTTGGCCGCTACTGGGGCTGCCTGGATGAGTTCGACCGGCTGCATTTCGAGACGTGTTTCTACCAGGGCATGGACTTTGCCATTGCCGAGGGTTACCAGCGTTTCGATGCCGGGGCACAGGGCGAGCACAAGTTGATACGCGGGTTCGAGCCGGTGTTGACGCGGTCGTGGCATTACCTGCTGCACCCGGGGTTGCGGCGGGCGGTGGAGGATTTTCTGCTGCAGGAACGGGAAGGGGTCAAGGGGTATGCCGAGGAGGCGCGGGGGATGTTGCCCTACCGCCGGGACTGAGAGATCTGTGTTGCCTGTGCCGGCCTTTTCGCGGGTAAACCCGCTCCTACAACGATAGCGAACCTGTGAGGAGCGGGTTTACCCGCGAAAAGGCCGCACAGGTGTCAATCGACCCCGACAAAGCCTCCGGTCTGGTGATGCCACAACCGGGCATACAGCCCTTGCTGCTCCAGCAACTCACTGTGGCTGCCACTCTCGACAATTCGCCCCTTGTCCAGCACCACCAGCCGGTCCATACGGGCAATGGTGGAAAGCCGGTGGGCAATGGCGATTACCGTCTTGCCCTGCATCAGCGTCTCCAGGCTTTCCTGGATCGCCGCTTCCACTTCCGAATCCAGCGCCGAGGTGGCCTCGTCCATGATCAGGATCGGTGCGTTCTTCAGCAGCACCCGTGCAATGGCGATACGCTGACGCTGGCCACCCGACAGCTTGACCCCGCGTTCGCCCACATGGGCATCGAAACCGGTGCGGCCCTGGGCATCCGAAAGGTGTGGGATAAACTCGTCAGCCCGCGCGCGGCGCACAGCTTCGTGCAGTTCTGCATCGCTGGCACCGGGGCGGCCGTACAGCAGGTTTTCGCGGATCGAACGGTGCAGCAGCGAGGTGTCCTGGGTGATCATGCCGATCTGTGCACGCAGGCTGGCCTGGCTCACCTTGGCAATGTCCTGGCCGTCGATGAGGATGCGCCCACCCTGCACGTCGTACAGGCGCAACAGCAGGTTGACCAGGGTCGACTTGCCTGCCCCGGACGGGCCGATCAAACCGATTTTCTCGCCCGGGCGGATGTCCAGGTTGAGCCCTTCTATGACATTGGTGGCCTTGCCGTAATGGAAGTCGACGTCATCGAAACGCACCGCGCCGCGGCTGACCTTCAGTGCCGGCGCATTGGGCAGGTCGGTGACGGTGACTGGCTGGGCGATGGTCTGCAGGCCGTCCTGCACCATGCCGATGTTCTCGAAAATGCCGTTGACCACCCACATGATCCAGCCCGACATGTTGACGATGCGGATCACCAGGCCAGTGGCCAGGGCGATGGCACCCACGGTGATCAGCGATTGGCTCCACAGCCACAGGGCAAGGCCGGTGGTGGCGACCACCAGCAAGCCATTGAGGGTGGTGATGACCACGTCCATGCTGGTGATCACCCGGGAGGCCAGCTGGGTTTTCTCGGTCTGCTCGCGGATTGCCTCACGCGCATACTGCTGTTCGTAGTCGGTATGGGCAAACAGCTTCAGCGTTGCGATGTTGGTGTAGCCGTCGACGATACGCCCCATCAGCTTGGAGCGTGCGTCCGAAGACACCACCGAGCGCTCCTTGACCCGTGGCACGAAGTAGAACAGCGCGGCAATGTAGCTGACGATCCACGCCAGCAGCGGCAGCATCAGGCGCCAGTCGGCCTCGGCGAACAGCACCAGCGAGGTGATGGCGTAGATCAGCACATGCCATAGCGCGTCCACCGCCTGCACGGCGGAATCGCGCAGCGAGTTGCCGGTCTGCATGATGCGCTGGGCAATACGCCCGGCGAAGTCGCTCTGAAAGAAGTTCAGGCTCTGCTTGAGCACATAGGTATGGTTTTGCCAGCGGATCAGGCTGGTCATGCCGGGGTTGATGGTCTGGTGCACCAGCAGGTCGTGCAGGCCGAAGAACAATGGCTGCAGCAGCAGAATCACCACCAGCATCCAGATCAGCTCGCCGCTGTGCTCGCTGAAGAAGTTGGCATTGGGCGTACCCTGGGCCAGGTCGATGATCCGGCTGAGGTAGCTGAACATCGCCACCTCGATCAGCGAGGCGACCAGGCCGACCACCAGCAGGGCCACGAAGCTGGGCCACACCTGGCGCAGGTAATACAGGTAGAACGGCCACACCGTGCTCGGGGGGGCTTCGCTCGGTGCCTCGCGGAAAATATCGATCAGTCTTTCGAAACGGCGGTACAGCATGGGCGACAACACTCCTGTTCGTCCGACCTTCAGGCGGTTTCACATCCTTGTGAAGCCTGCGGTCAGTCGATACGTTTGGCGGACTTGATATAGACCGGATCGGCCGGTACGTCCCGCATGCCTTTTTTGATGGTGGTCGGCGAGTTGACGATCTGATCGACCACGTCCATGCCTTTTGTCACCTTGCCGAACACGGCATAACCGGCGTCGCGACCTGGGTTGAGGAAGTCGTTGTCGGCGACGTTGATGAAGAACTGGCTGGTGGCCGAGTTCGGGTTGGACGTGCGTGCCATCGACAGGGTGCCGCGGGTGTTCTGCAGGCCGTTGCTGGCCTCGTTCTTGATCGGGTCGTTGGTGTTCTTCTGCACCATCTGGTCAGTGAAACCGCCGCCCTGGACCATGAACCCCGGGATCACGCGGTGGAAGATGGTGTTGTTGTAGAAGCCGCTGTCCACGTACTGCAGGAAGTTCTTGGTACTGAGCGGTGCCTTCTCGGCGTTCAGCTCGATTTCGACCTGGCCGAAGCTGGTGTCCAGCAGGACGTGCGGGGTCTTGTCGGACGCCATGACACTGGTGGCAAAGGCGACCGAGCAGGCGGTGAGCAGGAGTTTTTTCAGCATGGGCTCAAAGATCCTTGAGAGGTGGAAGCGGCTGCGAGGAACTGCAGCAGGGTCTGGTTGAAGACCTCGGGTTGATCGAGGGGTGTAGCGTGCCGGGAATCGTCGACGACGACCAGCCTGGCGTTGGGTATGAGGGCGACATAGCGCTGTTTCAGTTGTATCGGCGTGTAATCGTGGTCGGCGGCGATCACCAGGGTAGGACAGTGAATCTGCCCGATGCGTTCCTGCACGCCCCAGTCGACGATGGCGTCGAAGCTCTTCAGGTAGGCGCGTTTGTCGTTGCGCGCCCAGCGCTGAGCCATCTTCTGCCGCAGGTCTGCTTGTTGTGGTTTGGGGAACAGCCGCTCGGCCAGACCCTTGCCGACGGTTTCGACACTGAGGACACGCGCCAGGCTCCAGCGCTTGAGCCACCACGCCCAGTCACTGCGGGTGCGGCGCTTGACCTCAGGGGCGCTGTTGACGATGCACAGGCTGCGCAACCATTGAGGGTGGTCGACGGCAAACTGGAAGCCGACCATGCCGCCCATGGACAAGCCGACGAAGTGCACCGGGCCTGTGTGCAAGTGTTCGAGCAGGGCCAGCAGGTCGGCACTGAAGGTGGCGATCTGGTAACCGTCAGCGGGTTTGTCGGAGCGACCGTGGCCGCGGATGTCCATGAGTATCACCCGGTAGTGGCGGCTGAACAGCGGCACCTGCAACTCCCAATCCTGGCAGCTGGAGCCCAGGCCGTGCAGCAACACCAGGGGTTCGCCCTGGCCATATTCCTCGTAATGCAGCGTGCATCCTTCGTGTTCGAAATAGGCCATGGGCGCGGTCCTCTCAGGCTTGTGGGGGGGCTGCGAAGGGCACGTCCAGTGGCGCGGTGTCGAAATTGCGCAGCAGGTCGATGAGAATCTGCGTGGCCGGGCCCAGGGTCTTCTCTTTGCTCGAGTAAAGGTAGAACAGTGGGTGGCGGCTGCCACCCTGATCCAGCGGCAATGGCTTGAGCACGCCTTCGCGCAGTTCGCGCTCGATCATGTGACGGGGCAGCCAGGCAAAACCCAGGCCGCTGCTGACGAATGTGGCGGCGGTGCCCAGGCTGCCGACGGTCCAGCGCTGCTCGGCGCCCAGCCAGCCGACGTCGCGCGGTTGGGCGCGGCCAGAGTCGCGGATCACCACCTGCAGCTGGCTTTCCAGGTCCTGGAAGGTCAGTTCGCGTCCCAGGCGGTGCAGGCTGTGCTCGGGGTGGGCGACGGCGATGAATTCCACTGCGCTTAATTCGGCGCCCAGGTAGCCGCCGATGCTGTAGCTGCTGATGGCCAGGTCGGCGATGCCTTCGTGCATCACTTCCTCCACGCCAGACAGCACTTCTTCACGCAGGCGTACCCGGCAGCCGCGGCTTTGTGGCATGAATGCAGCCAGCGCGCGTACCAGACGGGCGCTGGGGTAGGCGGCATCGACCACCAGGCGCACCTCGGCTTCCCAGCCCTGTTCCATGTGGTGGGCCAGGTCTTCGAGCTGGCTGGCCTGCTTGACCAGGTGGCGCGAGCGGCGCAGCAGCACATTGCCGGCCTCGGTCAGCACCGCCTTGCGGCCATCGATGCGCAACAGCGGGACGCCCAGTTGCTCCTGCATGCGGGCCACGGTGTAGCTGACCGATGACTGCGAGCGGTGCAAGGCCTCGGCGGCCTGGGCAAACCCGCCGTGATCGACCACTGCTTGCAGGGTTCGCCACTGGTCAAGGGTTACGCGCGGCGCTTTCATCTTTCGCTCCTGTTGTCCTAAGCTGCGCTCTTTCAAGGAGAGCGGCCCATGAAGAAATGTTGTGCGGCAATACTGATGTGCCTGCCCCTCGGGGCCATGGCTTATCCCATCGATGTGGAGAAGGAGCTGACCGGGGTCAAGCTCGACTACACCGCCTATGACACGGCCTATGACATTGGCGCCATCACCCTCAACAACTATGGGCAGGTCCCGGCTGCATGCAAGGTGACCTTCCGCAATGGCCCGGAGGCACCGCGGGTACGCCGTGTGAACGTACCGGCAGGTAAAAGCGTCGATGTCACTGCCAAATTCAATCGGCAAATCATCAAACTGCGGATCGCCTTGAACTGCAGTTCGGAATAAACGGATTAATCGATAGATTGGACCCACTTTTTACGCTTTTTTATCGATAGGTCAAGCCTTAATCTCACCTCCATCGAATCGCACCCTTTTTTGCCGATGGAGGCATCCCATGTCCCGTGTACTGATCATTGAAAGCAGCGCCCGCCAGCAGGATTCCGTTTCCCGTCAGCTGACCAAAGATTTCATCCAGCAATGGCAGGCTGCCCACCCGGCCGATCAGATCACTGTGCGCGACCTGGCAGTAAGCCCGGTACCCCACCTGGACGCGAACCTGCTGGGCGGCTGGATGAAACCCGAAGAACAGCGCAGCGCCGCCGAACTGGAGGCCCTGGCCCGTTCCAACGAGCTGACGGATGAATTGCTGGCTGCCGACGTGCTGGTGATGGCTGCGCCCATGTACAACTTCACCATCCCCAGCACCCTGAAAGCCTGGCTGGACCATGTGCTGCGTGCCGGCATCACCTTCAAATACACCCCGACCGGCCCGCAAGGGCTGCTGACCGGCAAGCGCGCCATCGTCCTGACTGCCCGCGGCGGCATCCATGCGGGTGCCAGCAGTGACCATCAGGAACCGTACCTGCGCCAGGTCATGGCTTTCATCGGCATCCACGATGTCGACTTCATCCATGCCGAAGGCCTGAACATGAGCGGCGAGTTCCACGAGAAGGGCGTCAACCAGGCCAAGGCCAAGCTGGCAGCGGTGGCCTGAAGCTTCACGAATTCCCAAACCTGACACCTGTTTTTGCTCCTTTGGGTGTACCTGCCCGGCTTGTATGGCCGGGCTTTTTTATGGTGCGCCAGGCATGGCGCGTTGCGCGATAGCGCAACCAGCTTGGCTGTGGTGGCCTCGCTGGTGACTTGGGGGTGAAAGTCCTCTACACACCCGGCAAGGG
>NZ_JAECZP010000025.1:0-88567 GCF_019691255.1 Pseudomonas sp. USTB-Z | reverse complement strand
CGGCCACGCTTGAGGAAAGCCTGGATGGCTGACTGCTTGAATTGTGTTGAGTACTTGCTCATGAAAACCCCCAGATGATGGACAGATGTCCAACATCTGGGGCGCAGCTCACTCAACAGCGGTGTTCGGGAAACGGTCAGCCGATGGAGGCCAACAGCTTTTCCCACTCTTTGTTTTCTTTCTTCGACACTCCACCCAACAGGTCCAGGGCCTGGCGCAGGCGGTAGCGCGTCAGGTCGGGGCCGAGGATTTCCATGGCGTCCAGCACCGAAACCGAGCTGGCCTGGCCCGTGATGGCGGCGAACATCAGCGGCATGGCGTCACGCAGCTTCAGCTCCAGCGCTTCGACCACAGCCTGGATGCAACCGGTGATGCGCTCTTTTTCCCACTGACGCAGGCTTTCAAGCTTCCACAGGATCAACTGGATCACCTGGCGCACCTGGTCGGCCGACAGTTTCTTGCTTTCGAACAGCTTGGCGTCCAGCTTGAGTGCGCCTTCGAAGAAGAACCCGCCCAACGGGGCAACCTGGCTGAAGGTTTCGACCCTGCCCTGCACGTGCGGGGCAATCTTCATCATGTAGTCGCTGTTGAATGCCCATTTCTGCAGGCGTGCGGCGAATTCCTCTACCGGTAGCTCACGCAGCCACTGGCCGTTGAGCCAGGACAGCTTCTCGATGTCAAAGATCGGACCGCCCAGCGAGATACGCGACAGGTCGAAGTGCTCGACCATTTCGGCCAGCGAGAACTTCTCGCGCTCGTCAGGCATCGACCAGCCCATGCGGCCAAGGTAGTTGAGCATCGCTTCAGGCATGAAGCCCATGCGCTCGTAGAAGGTGACCGAGGTCGGGTTCTTGCGCTTGGACAGTTTGGATTTGTCCGGGTTGCGCAGCAGCGGCATGTAGCACAGCTTGGGCTGCTCCCAGCCGAAGTACTCATACAGCTTGATCAGCTTGGGCGCCGATGGCAGCCACTCTTCACCACGCAGCACGTGGGTGATGCCCATCAGGTGGTCGTCGACCACGTTGGCCAGGAAGTACGTCGGCAGGCCGTCGTTCTTCATCAGTACCTGCATGTCCATGCGGTCCCACGGGATCTCGACATCGCCGCGCAGCATGTCCGGCACCACGCAGATACCCTCGCTCGGCACCTTCATGCGGATCACGTGCGGCTCGCCAGCGTCCAGGCGGCGCTGCACTTCTTCGGCGCTCAGCAGCAATGCACGGCCATCGTAACGCGGGGTTTCGCCGCGAGCCTGCTGCTCGGCACGCATCTGCTCCAGCTCTTCGGCAGTGCAGAAGCAGTAGAAGGCGTGGCCGGCGTCTACCAGCTCTTTAGCGTATTTGGCGTAGATTTCGCCACGCTCGCTCTGCCGGTAAGGGCCGTGCGGGCCGCCGACATCCGGGCCTTCGTTCCATTCGATGCCAAGCCAGCGCAGGGCGTCGAAGATCTGTTGCTCCGACTCACGCGTGGAACGCAGCTGATCGGTGTCTTCGATGCGCAGGATGAACTCACCGCCGTGCTGCTTGGCGAAGCAGTAGTTGAACAGGGCGATGTAGGCAGTGCCGACATGGGGGTCGCCGGTAGGCGATGGCGCAATACGCGTGCGTACGGTGGTCATGGAGAGTCTCGAACGAAAGATGAAACAAAGGCGGGATGTTAGCAGGAGGCGGGCACCGGGCTCCAGCAATGGCGCGAACGTCACTTGTCGACAGGCCCGGTGCCGCTGTTAAATTTGTTTACATTTCTGGAACGATAGTCCCCATGCCTGCCCAACTCAAACGCCGCCTGACGCTCTTCTTCGCCCTGGTGGCCATCATCGCCCTCGCCTTCCTGGGCCACTGGTACTTCAAGGGCCGCTTCTACGAGAGCACCGACAACGCTTACGTGCAGGGTGAGATCACCCGTATCTCCAGCCAGCTTGGCGCACGTATCGAAACGGTACCGGTCGAGGACAACCAGCACGTCAGCAAGGGCGACCTGCTGGTGCGCCTGGAAGCCGCCGACTTCGAGCTGGCGGTCGAACGCGCCCGTGCCGCCCTGGCCACCCACGAAGCCGAGTACGCACAAGCACAAAGCCGCCTCACCCAACAAGGCAGCCTGATTGCCGCCGGCCAGGCCCAGTTGGCGGCCACCCAGGCCACGTTCGACCGTTCACGGCTGGACCTGAGCCGTGCCGAGAAGCTGCGCAAGCCGGGTTTTGTCTCTGAGGAGCGGGTCACTACCCTGTCGGCGGACAGCCATGTCGCCGGCTCCCAGGTCGACAAGGCCCGCGCCGACCTGCAAAGCCAGCGCCAGCAGGTCACCGCCCTGAACGCCGAACTCAAGCGCCTCGATGCGCAAATCGCCAATGCCCGCACCGACCTGGCCCAGGCCGAACTGAACCTGACCCGCTGCGAAATCCATGCGCCGATCAGCGGCACCATTGGCCAGCGTAATGCGCGCAATGGCCAAGTGGTGCAGGCCGGCGCCTACCTGCTGTCGATCGTGCCGGATGAAGACATCTGGGTGCAGGCCAACTTCAAGGAAACCCAGATCGGCCGCATGCACCCCGGCCAGCGCGCGGAGCTGTTGTTCGACAGCTACCCCGACACACCTATCGAAGGCCGGGTGGACAGCCTGTTCGCCGCGTCCGGTGCGCAGTTCAGCCTGCTGCCACCGGACAACGCCACCGGCAACTTCACCAAAGTTGTGCAGCGCATCCCGATAAAACTCACGTTCAGCGCCGACAACCCGTTGCATGGGCGTATTCGCCCCGGCATGTCGGTGACCGCCACCGTCGACCTGCGCAGCGCAGACGAAGGCCACAATGGCCGGTGACCAACTGCTGCGCCCCACGGCGGAGCCAACCCGACGCGACTGGATCGCGGTGATGAGCGTGATGCTCGGTGCCTTCATGGCAGTGCTGGATATCCAGATCACCAATTCCTCGTTGAAGGACATCCAGGGCGCTCTGTCGGCGACCCTGGAAGAAGGCTCATGGATTTCAACCTCCTACCTGGTGGCGGAAATCATCATGATCCCGCTAACGGCCTGGCTGGTGCAGCTGCTGTCGGCGCGGCGCCTGGCGGTGTGGGTATCCAGCGGTTTTCTGCTGTCGTCGCTGCTGTGCTCGATGGCCTGGAACCTGGAGAGCATGATCCTGTTTCGCGCCTTGCAGGGTTTCACCGGTGGCGCGCTGATCCCGCTGGCCTTCACCCTGACGCTGATCAAGCTGCCCGAGCACCACCGCGCCAAAGGCATGGCGATGTTCGCCATGACCGCCACTTTTGCCCCCTCCATCGGCCCCACCCTGGGCGGCTGGCTGACCGAGAACTGGGGCTGGGAATACATCTTCTACATCAATATCCCACCAGGCCTGCTAATGATCGCCGGCTTGTTGTACGGGCTTGAGAAGAAGGAGGCGCACTGGGAGCTGCTGAAAAGTACCGATTACGCCGGCATCGTCACGCTCGGCCTTGGGTTGGGCTGCCTGCAGGTGTTTCTCGAGGAAGGCCATCGCAAGGACTGGCTGGAGTCACACCTGATCGTCGGCCTGGGCAGTGTTGCCCTGGTCAGCCTGATCACCTTCGTCATCTTGCAGTTTTCCAAGCCACACCCACTGATCAACCTGCGCATTCTTGGCAACCGCAACTTTGGCCTGTCGAGCATCGCCAGCCTGGGCATGGGCGTGGGCCTGTACGGGTCGATCTATCTGCTACCGCTGTACCTGGCGCAGGTACAGGGTTACAACGCCTTGCAGATTGGCGAAGTGATCATGTGGATGGGTATTCCGCAGCTGTTCCTGATCCCGCTGGTGCCGCAACTGATGAAGGTGATATCGCCCAAGGTACTATGCGCGCTGGGTTTTTGCCTGTTCGGCGCTGCCAGTTTCGGTTCGGGGGTGCTCAACCCGGACTTTGCCGGGCCGCAGTTCAACCATATCCAGATCATCCGCGCCCTGGGTCAACCGATGATCATGGTGACCATCTCTCTGATTGCCACCGCGTATATCCAACAACAGGATGCAGGGTCCGCGTCGAGCCTGTTCAATATTCTGCGTAACCTCGGTGGCGCGATTGGTATTGCCTTGCTGGCCACCCTGCTGGATGCGCGCACCAAGGTGTACTTCGACTACCTGCGGGAGGCGGTGGTGCCGAGCAACCCGCAGGTGGCTGAGCGGCTGGCGCAACTGGCGGAGCGCTTGGGCAATGACAATGCGGCGCTGGGCAAACTTAGCGAGATTACCCACCAGCAGGCACTGATCATGGCTTACAACGATGCCTTCCACTTTGTCGGGATCGGGTTGGCGGTGAGCATGGTGGCGGTGTTGCTGACCCGCAAGTTGCCGGAGGGGCTGAAGGCTGGGGAAGCCCATTGAGGCTACTACAGATCAGATGCGGTCCCTGTGGGAGCGGGCATGCCCGCGAACACCGGCGCAGCCGGTGCCAGCCACCGCGTTGAATTCTTCGCGGGCACGCCCGCTCCCACAGGGCCCGCGCCCGGCTTCAGCTGCTAATCAACCGCTCCCGCAGCTGCGCAATCTCGTCACGCAGCTGCGCCGCAGCTTCGAACTCCAGGTCGCGGGCGAACTGCATCATTTTCTCTTCCAACTGCTTGATGCGCTTGGTGATCTCGCCCGGCGTACGCAGTTCGGCCTCGTAACGGGCGCTCTCCTCCGCCGCCTTGGCCATGCCCTTGCGCTTCTTGCTGCGCGCACCGGGCACGGCGGCACCCTCCATGATGTCGGTGATGTCCTTGACCACGCCCTTGGGCACGATGCCGTTGGCTTCGTTGAAGGCGATCTGCTTCTCGCGGCGACGCTCGGTTTCGTCGATGGCCCGCTGCATCGAGCCTGTTACGTTATCGGCATACAGGATGGCCCGGCCATTGAGGTTACGTGCCGCGCGGCCAATGGTCTGGATCAGGGAGCGCTCGGAACGCAGAAAACCTTCCTTGTCCGCATCGAGGATGGCCACCAGCGACACCTCGGGCATGTCCAGGCCCTCGCGCAGCAGGTTGATGCCCACCAGCACGTCGAAGGTGCCCAGGCGCAGGTCACGGATAATCTCCACCCGCTCCACCGTGTCGATGTCCGAGTGCAGGTAGCGTACCCGCACATCATGGTCGGCCAGGTAATCGCTGAGGTCCTCGGCCATGCGCTTGGTCAACGTGGTCGCCAGCACACGCTCGCCTGCCGCGACACGCTTGCGGATCTCGGACAGCAGGTCGTCGACCTGGGTCAGCGCCGGGCGCACCTCTACCTGCGGGTCGACCAGCCCGGTCGGGCGCACCACTTGCTCCACCACGCGCCCGGCATGCTCAGCCTCGTAGGGGCCCGGAGTGGCCGAAACAAAAATGGTCTGCGGGCTGACATCCTCCCACTCGTCGAAACGCATCGGCCGGTTGTCCAGCGCTGAAGGCATGCGGAAGCCGTACTCGACCAGGGTCTCCTTGCGTGAACGGTCGCCCTTGTACATGGCGCCGACCTGCGGAACGCTGACGTGTGATTCGTCGATCACCAGCAGCGCATCAGGCGGCAGGTAATCGTACAGGGTGGGCGGCGGTGCCCCGGCCGGGCGCCCGGACAGGTAGCGCGAGTAGTTTTCGATGCCGTTGCAGTAGCCCAGCTCGAGGATCATCTCCAGATCGAAGCGGGTACGTTGCTCCAGACGCTGCGCTTCGACCAGCTTGTTGGCCTTGTGCAGGTACTCCAGACGCTCCTTCAGTTCTTCCTTGATGCCCTCCACTGCTTCAAGCAGCGTTTCCCGCGGGGTGACGTAGTGGCTCTTGGGGTAGAACGTGAAACGTGGCAGCTTGCGGAAAACCTCGCCGGTCAACGGATCGAAGGCGGCGATGTTCTCCACTTCATCATCGAACAGCTCGATGCGGATGGCTTCCAGATCCGATTCGGCCGGGAAGATGTCGATCACGTCACCGCGTACCCGGAAGGTGGCGCGGGCAAAGTCCATTTCGTTGCGGGTGTACTGCAGGTCGGCCAACCGGCGCAGCAGCGCGCGCTGGTCGAGCTTGTCGCCACGGTCCACGTGCAGAACCATTTTCAGGTAGGTCTCGGGGCTGCCCAGGCCGTAGATGCACGACACGGTGGTCACGATGATCGCGTCACGCCGCTCCAGCAGCGCCTTGGTCGCCGACAGGCGCATCTGCTCGATGTGGTCGTTGATCGAGGCGTCCTTCTCGATGAAGGTGTCCGACGACGGCACGTAGGCTTCCGGCTGGTAGTAGTCGTAATAGGAAACGAAGTACTCCACCGCGTTGTTGGGGAAGAATGCCTTGAACTCCCCGTACAACTGGGCGGCCAGCGTCTTGTTGGGCGCCAGCACCAGCGTCGGGCGCTGCACCTGCTGGATGACGTTGGCAATGCTGAAGGTCTTGCCCGAACCGGTCACCCCGAGCAACGTCTGGTGCGACAGCCCCGCCTCGATGCCTTCGACCAACTGGCGGATAGCATCGGGCTGGTCGCCAGCCGGCTGGAAACGTGTGACGAGCTGGAACTCGGACATGAAGGACCTCGCGGTGCAGCAGCTGTAAATTTAGCCAGTAGTCTATACCCAAATGCGCCCGTTCGGGGGCGCTTTCAAGGCACAGGTGTGGCCGCATGCAACGGTGGACACGGCATTTAGACCAATGGTCGAAAAATATTTGCGCAAATAGCCCCAAAAGCTGCGCCAGAGTGTCGCGGTGACCGGTCGGTATCACTATACTGACTCCCCGTTTGTGCACCGCTTCAGTGCATTCGGCTGGAGCGTGTACGCCCTATCACACTCCAATCAGAGCCAAGGTAACAATGAGCCTGTTTTCCGCTGTCGAGCTGGCACCCCGCGACCCTATTCTGGGCCTCAACGAAGCATTCAACGCCGACCCACGTACCGACAAGGTCAACCTGGGCGTAGGCGTGTATTGCAATGAGGAGGGCCGCATTCCGCTGCTGCGCGCCGTGATCGAAGCCGAAACCCAGCGTGCCGCCCAGCACGCTTCGCGCGGCTACCTGCCGATCGACGGCATCGCCACCTACGACCAGGCTGTGCAGAAGCTGCTGTTCGGCGCCGAGTCGCCACTGCTGGCCGCCGGCCGCGTGGTCACCGTGCAGGCCGTCGGTGGTACCGGCGCACTGAAGATCGGTGCCGACTTCCTCAAGCGCCTCTCGCCCAACGCCGTGGTTGCCATCAGCGACCCTAGCTGGGAAAACCACCGTGCGCTGTTCGAATCGGCCGGCTTCCCGGTGCAGACCTACCGCTACTACGATGCGCCGACCAACGACGTCAACCGCGCCGGCATGCTCGAAGACCTCAACGCCCTGCCGTCCGGCTCGATCGTGGTGCTGCACGCCTGCTGCCACAACCCGACCGGTGTCGACCTGAACCTGGACGACTGGAAGAACGTCCTGGAAGTGGTCAAGGCCAAGGGCCACGTGCCGTTCCTCGACATGGCCTACCAAGGCTTTGGTGACGGTATCGCCGAAGACGCCTTCGCCGTGCGCCTGTTCGCCGAGTCGGGCCTGGAGTTCTTTGTTTCCAGCTCGTTCTCCAAATCGTTCTCGCTGTACGGCGAGCGCGTCGGCGCACTGTCGATCGTCACCGCCTCCAAGGACGAGAGCACCCGCGTGCTGTCGCAGGTCAAGCGCGTGATCCGCACCACCTACTCCAACCCGCCAACCCACGGCGCAACCATTGTTGCCACCGTGCTGAACAGCGCAGAACTGCGCCAGATGTGGGAAACCGAATTGGCCGAAATGCGTGAACGCATCCACGGCATGCGCAAGCAGATGGTATCGCTGCTGGCCGAATACGGTGCCAACCGCGACTTCAGCTTCGTTGGCCGCCAGGTCGGCATGTTCTCCTACTCGGGCCTGACCGTTGAACAGGTCGCCCGCCTGAAGAACGACTTCGGCATCTATGCCCTGGACACCGGCCGTATCGCGGTGGCCGCGCTGAACCAGAGCAACATCCACGTGGTGACCAAAGCTATCGTGGAAGTGCTGTAACTCATTGTTTTGCCTGGGGGTGGGTTGACTTCTCCCAGGCAATCAGTAAGATACGCGCAGATTCCGCGATAGCTCAGTCGGTAGAGCAAATGACTGTTAATCATTGGGTCCCTGGTTCGAGTCCAGGTCGCGGAGCCAGACATTGAAGAAGCCCCCGGATGCGCACGCAACCGGGGGCTTTTTCGTTGCGCTGGAATTATTGGCCAAGCACCTCGGTCACTGGCTTGCCCTCGTCCACCAGGCTCCAGACCAGCAAACTGGCCGGCTGGGTTTTGCTGGCGTTGCGTGAAACGCTGTGCACGGTGCCCGGCGCCTCGTACCAATAATCGCCGGCCTTGTAGGTCTTTTCCTGCTCGCTGTTGAGCTTCGATACCACCGCCCCTTCCAGGACGTAAGCCATGACAGCGCCCGGATGCTGATGCGCGGGTGATGCCTCGCCCGGGGCGTAGCTGACGGTGAGCATGACGGCGGTTTTGCCGGGGGCATTAGAGGGCTGCTGTTGTTGCAGGACCCTGACCTGGTCGGCGACATCACCGTGGGCCCAAGCGGGCGTTTGGGCGGCGAGCAGCGCGAAGAGGATGATGGCTAATGGATTCATGAGCTTTCCTGGAGGACAAGTGCCTGCAGGTTAGACCCTGACTGGCTGAAGACAAATGGCCAATCCGGGGGAAAAGCAGGGGGCCGATTTTCGCCTGTACCGGCCCTTTCGCGGGTGAACCCGCTCCTGCGACGGCCTGTGCCGCCCTCGATACGTGCGTAGGAGCGGGTTTACCCGCGAATACGGTGGCGGCGGCAACGGTGAACGGCGGGTGGAAATTGGCCCGCAGGCCCGGCCCATTCGCGGGTGAACCCGCTCCTACAACGGCCTGTGCCGCCCTCGATACGTGCGTAGGAGCGGGTTTACCCGCGAAGAGGCCGACATCGCCAACATAGGCCTCAGCCGCGCCCGATCGGGTAAAACGCCCCCCGACTCCACACCCCAAGCCATTCCTCCCCGTCGATCACATGCGGCACCGCCAGCTCCACCAGTTGGTAAAACACATTGCGATGTATCAGCGCCTCCAGGTTGCTGCGCATCAGCACATACGGTGATGGCTCCTGCGTCAGCGGGTCGATCACCACCCGCAGGGGGTTATCCGGCCCCGCCTCGACCTGGTCCTCGACATTGCTGGTAAAGCGCAGCACCTGCTGTTCGCCTTCGCCCTGCACGTCCAGCAGCACGGCCACGAATGGCGCATCGTCGACACGAATGCCAACCTTCTCTACCGGGGTAATCAGGAAGTAGTCATCGCCGTCGCGGCGAATGATGGTAGAGAACAGCCGCACCATCGGCTTGCGCCCGATCGGTGTGCCCAGGTAGTACCAGGTGCCATCGCGGGCGATGCGCATGTCGATGTCACCACAGAAATCCGGGTTCCACAGGTGCACCGGCGGCAGCCCCTTGGCCTTGGGGATCTGCGCCAGAAGGTCATTGGCCTTGCCGGAGTCGCTCATCACGCTTGCCTCATTCACTCATGCCCAGGAGGCTACGAGCGTACTCGCGCATCGGCGCACCAAGCAAATCCTCCGGCGTGTTGTCGTGGAACGTCAACAAACCGCCACGGCTCTTGATGCGTGCGGTGTCGATCAGGTAGCGGGTACTGGTTTCGATCAGCATCATCTGCACCACGCCAGAGTCCCAGCCCAAGCGGTCGACGGCCTGCTCGTCATACCACTCGTCACCATTGCCGATGCGATCGTCGGTACGTGCGAAGCGCGTGTACAACACGTAGTCCGCACCCACCGAGCGCGCCTGGGCAATGGCCTCTTCGAGGCCCAGCGGGCCCTGGGCACGACGTACCATCGGGAAGTATTCGACGAAGCTCTTGAAGGCCTGCTCGGCCACTGCATTCTGCCGAGGCACCGGCCCCTCGCCCGGCGGCACGAATGCACCCTGGCCAATGAAAATGAACGAATCAGGTTGCAGGCGGATCGACAAGGTGCGACGGGTTTCGCTGTGGTCCAGCAGACCGGCATCGCTCATGTGATAGCGGACGCCTTCGCCCATATCGCTGACATTCATGCAGCCGCCCAGCGCCATCAGCGCCAGCAGCAAGACCAGGCTACGCATCTTTCCTCCAGTGGCCGGCGACGAAAAACCGGCGAATAGCCGGCGGATGCAGCTTTTGCGCCAGCTTCAGCCACCGATCACTTTCATGACTGTCACGCCACCGGAGAAGGCCACGTCCTGCTTGTCAGCCAAAGCCTTGACCAACAACCGCTGCAAGGCCGGCAGCGCCTGATGACGCGGCTTCTCCAGCAGGTCGCCGACGAAGTGCCGGTTACCTGACGACAGGCAGCCATGCAGCCAGCCCGTAGAAGACAGGCGCAGCCGCGAGCAGGTCCGGCAAAACGGCACGCTTTCGTTGGCAATGATGCCGAAGTGGCCCCTGCCAGGGATGTGGTAACGCATGGCTGTGGCGTCCAGCGGCGCATTCACCTGGGCGTAGGTATGCTGGCCGCCGATCAGCGCAAGCAGCTGGTCGAGGCCTACAAACTGTTGGAGGAAGGCGTTGCGATCGTGAGAGAGGTGACCCATGCGCATGAGCTCGATGAAGCGCAGCTCGAAGCCGCGCGCGAGGCAGTAATCCAGCAGCGGCAGTACCTGATCAAGGTTTTTCCCGCGCATCGGCACCATATTGACCTTGATTCGCATACCCACGGCGCGGGCCTGCTCCATTGCATCCAGCACAGTGCCCAGGTCGCCGCCACGGGCAATCTGGCGGAAAGCCAGCGGGTCGAGGGTGTCGAGGGAAACGTTCAGCCGACGAATCCCCGCCGCCTGCAGTTGCGGCAACTTGCGCGCCAGCAACTGGCCGTTGGTGGTCAGCGAGACGTCGTCAAGGTCGAGTTTGGCCACGGCAGCCAGAAAGGCATCCAGGCGCGGGCTGACCAGTGGCTCACCGCCAGTAATCCGCAGGCGCTCGATGCCGGCGGCTTCGATCAGATAGGCCACGCCAAGGGCCAGGGCATCCGCAGACAGCTCGTCCTGCGCCGCCACCAGCCGCTTGCCGTCGGGTACGCAGTAGGTGCAAGCGTAGTTGCAGGCAGCCGTCAGGCTGACGCGCAGGTTGCGAAAGCGCCTGCCTTGACGATCGACAATCATGAATGACTCCGGCATGGATGAAGGGGCCAGCAAAACCTGACTCATAAATCAGGTTTTTGCAAGCCCCATGAGCAATGCCGAATGTCCAAACGATAGCGAAACGCTTTAGGCTGCACTGCCGCGCAGAGAACGCACGACGCAGTGCTTATGGGAGCGGGCGTACCCGCGAAGAATCAAACGCGGTGCCTGGCACGGGCTGCGCCGGTGTTCGCGGGCGCGCCCGCCCCCATAGGGCCCGCGCAGTTTCGCGCAAGGCTCAGTTCGAGGGTTCCGGGTCGCGCTTGCGCTTGTTGCCCATACGCACGCCAATGTCCATCAGGAACTGGAAGAAGCCTTCCTGGTCCTCCAGCACATTGCTCCAGAACGGCGAGTGGTACAGCGCCACAGCGCCGTGCACCAGCGCCCAGGCAGCGCAGTAGTGGAAATACGGCGGCACGTCTTCGAGCTTGCCTTCGCTGATACGGCCCTTGATCAGCTGGGTCAGGCGGTCGAAGTTGGAGGCACGGATGCTGTGCAGCTGCTCGACCATTTCCGGCACCTGATTGCCCTTGACCACCTTTTCTTCAAGGCGGTCGAACAGCCGGTAGCGTTGCGGATCGCGCATGCGGAACTCGAAGTAGGCGCGCGACAGCGCTTCCTTGTCACGGTCGACGTCGGCCGAGTGCAACAGCTCATTCAGGTCACGCTCGTAATCGAGCATCAGGCGAAGGTAGATCTCCGCCTTGGACTTGAAGTGCTTGTAGATCGTGCCTTTGCCGATGCCCACGGCGTCGGCGATCATCTCGACGGTGACGCTGTCTTCACCTTGCTCGAGAAACAGCTTGAGCGCGGTATCGAGTATTTCCTGTTCGCGACGGCGAAACTCACGGACCTTACGAGGTTCTTTCTGCATGGGAAGGACTGGATGACAATCGAAGCGGTTTATTATGCCTAACTTGCGGGAAATTGCACGGATCATCCACGCATGTCTGTGTTTCACGATGCATACAGCCATGCGCTGCGGGAGGAATGAAACGTTGGCGTATTCCAAATCTGTTTAAAAAACATCCAATATGCACTGGCACTGCGCCAAACCTGACCAATACTTGAAGTGTTGGCGCGGCGCATCCCCCCCAGTGGCGCGCCGATAAAGGTGCTCAGGGACCGCGTACCTTTGTTTTACTCCTAATGGTCTTAACCCGGATTCCTCCCCCAGAACCCGGGTTTTTTTTGTGGGGAGGATGGTGTGTGACGGCTGTCAGGTGCGTGCCGCAAGATTCTCAGCGCCTGTGAGATCGAGCGCCGCCCGCGCGGCGCTTCGCGGGTAAACCCGCTCCTACGCTTGTTTCGGGCCAATTAGGCCCGTGGGATTTGCGCGCGAACGCCTTGGCGCACCCCTCGATATCGCGTCGTACAAACAAGGCGGTCGCGCGCGCCTGGCACAGAAGGGAGATCGAGCGCCGCCCGCGCGGCGCTTCGCGGGTAAACCCGCTCCTACGTTTGTTTCGGGCCAATTATGCCTGTGGGATTTACGCCCGAACGCCTTGGCGCACGCCTCGATATCGCGTCGTACAAACAAGGCGGTCGCGCGCGCCTGGCACAGGACGGACTGGCCCGAAACAAACGTAGGAGCGGGTTTACCCGCGAAGCGCCGCGCGGGCGGCGCTCGATCTCACAGGCGCTGCAAGGGTTGTGGCAGGCACCTTGTGCCCCTCACACAATCTTTAACCCCGGTAAATCAAGCCACCCGCGCCAACGGGAACAATCGCTTGAAGTTGGCCGTGGTCTGCTCGGCCAACTGCTCATAACTGGCCCCACGCAACGAAGCCACATACTCCGCCACCTCCCGTACATACTGCGGCAGGTTCGGCTTGCCCCGGTGCGGAATCGGCGCCAGGTAGGGCGAATCGGTCTCCACCAGCAAGCGATCGACAGGCACCTGCCGCGCCACTTCCCGCAAGGCATCGGCATTGCGGAAGGTCACGATGCCCGACAGCGAAATGTAATAACCCAGGTCCAGCGCCGCCTTGGCCATGTCCCAGTCTTCGGTGAAGCAGTGCAGCACGCCCGCTTGCGGCAGGCTCGCCTCACGCAGCAGCGCCAGGGTATCGGCGCGCGCCGCCCGGGTATGCACGATCACCGGCTTGCCGGTCTGCCTGGAGGCCTCAAGGTGCAGGCGGAACGAAGCCTGCTGCAGCTCTGCCGCCTCTGGCTCATAGTGGTAATCCAGCCCGGTTTCACCAATCGCCACCACATGCGGGTGGGCCAATTCGCGCAACAGCCACTCCAACGCCGGGGTTTCGCCAGGGGCCAGGTCCAGTGGGTGCACGCCCACCGAGCAGTCGACGTCAGCGTACTGCTCGCTCAGCGCCTTCACTGCACCCGCATTCTCGGCACTGACGCCAATGCACAAGAAATGCCCGACCCCACGCTCACGCGCCGCCTGCAGGGCAGCATCGAGGGAGCCCTGGTGGGCACTGAGGTCAAGACGGTCGAGGTGGCAATGGGAATCTACGAGCATGGGATAACGGCACACATGAAAAATGGGAAATCAGCGGGCACCCGGCAGTTGCAGCCAGTGAGCCAGCAGCGATTCAAGCAACAAGGCACGGTTGAGGTTGGCCTTGCCCAGCACCTTCTGGCGCTGCTCGAGGATCCAGGCCTGCACCTCCAGCACCTTGGCCTGGCGGCTCTTCTGCGCCAGGTATTGCACGACCTTGCGCATATCGGCCAAACCTAACCCTTCCTCGTCCTGGGTCAACTGATAGCGTAGGATCAGGTGCGACCAATCGCAGAACCAGTCGAACAGCAGCAACAACGGCACACCGCTCCAGGCATCGGCCAGCTGGCTGGGCGATTGCTGCTGCTTGAGCAGCTTCTTCACCCCATCGGCCACCAGCGCGCGTTGCTCGCGCACACCCTGCGCCTGCAGGCTGACCGCCATCAATGGCGAGCCCGCTGCCAGCGTCAGCAGCTCATCGCGCTCGACCTCGTCGCAGTCGGGTAACGCGCCAGCCAGCCATGCCTGGCTCTGGGCCAGGCTGGGCTGCGGGCAGGCCACCTGCTGGCAGCGGCTCTTGATCGTCGGCAACAGACGGCTGGGCTGGTGCGTCACCAGCAACAACACGGTGTCACCGGAAGGTTCTTCAAGGCTTTTGAGCAGGGCGTTGGAGGCGTTTACATTCATCGCCTCCACTGGCTCGATCAACACCACCTTGCGCCCGCCCAACTGCGCGGTCTGCACCACAAAGGCCACCAGCTCCCGTACCTGGTCGACCTTGATCGGCTTGTCAGCCTCCTCCGGCTCGAGGACGAAGTTGTCCGGGTGGCTGCCGGCCTTGAGCAACAGGCACGACTTACACGCCCCACAAGCGTCCAGGCCCTGCGGCTGCTGGCACAACAGGCGCGCCATCAGGCGCTCGGCCATGGCCCGCTTGCCAATACCCTGCGGCCCATGCAGCAGATAAGCGTGGGCGTGGCGGCTGCGACCGGCCAGTTGCTGCCACAGCGCCTGCTGCCAAGGGTAGGCCTCAGCCACGGCAACGCTCCAGAATGCCTGGCAGCAGAGCGTCGATGTCACGCTGAACAGCCTCCAGGGATTGTGCCGCATCAAGCAGGCTGTAGCGCTGTGGCGCGCCTTGGGCGCGCTGCAGGTACGCCTGGCGCACTGCTTCGAAGAACGCCTGCCCTTCCTGCTCGAATCGGTCCAGGCGGCCACGGGCGGCGGCGCGGGCAAGGCCCACTTCTACCGGCAGGTCGAAGACCAGGGTCAGGTCCGGGCGCAGGTCGCCCTGGACGAATTGCTCCAGAACCGCGATACGCTCTACCGACAAACCACGACCGCCGCCCTGATAGGCATAGGTGGCGTCCGTGAAACGGTCACACAGCACCACAGCCCCGCGTGCCAGCGCCGGGCGGATGACCTGCGCCAGGTGCTGGGCGCGAGCGGCGAACACCAGCAGCAGCTCGGTGTCGGCCGCCATGCCTTCGTCGCTGGGCGTCAGCAACAGTTCACGCACCTTTTCCGCCAGCGGCGTACCGCCTGGCTCACGGGTCAGCACCACGTCCAGGCCGTGTTCGCGCAGGCGCGCGGCCAGGTAGTCGCGATTGGTGCTCTTGCCCGCGCCTTCGGGGCCTTCCAAAGTAATAAACAAGCCGCTCACAGGCAGTCCTTAATGTTGTTCGTCAGGCGTCGGCCGCTCGGCCGCTTGTGCACCGCCAGCAGGGGCATCCTGCGCGGGCGCTTCATCGGGGGCTGGCTGCGCAGTTGGCTCGTCCGCTGCTGGGGGCTCAGGGTGCTGCGCATCGTCGGCGCCCGACGCCTGTTCGGCATCATCGGCCCTTGGCTTGGCCTCTTGCTGCGGCGCAGGACTGGAGCGGTAGTCCGACCGGCGCTTGAGCTGGAACTCGCGCACTGCCGAATTGTGGTCGTCGAGGTCGTCGGAAAACACATGGCTGCCATCGCCGCGGGCGACGAAGTAAAGGCTGGTGCCATTGGACGGGTTCAGCGCCGCGTGAATCGCCTCGCGGCCGACCATGGCGATCGGGGTCGGTGGCAGCCCAGTCATGGTGTAAGTGTTGTAGGGCGTTGGCTCGCGCAGGTCGGCGCGGGTGATCTTGCCGTTGTAGCGTTCACCCATGCCATAGATAACCGTCGGGTCGGTCTGCAGCATCATACCCAGGCGCATGCGCCGCACGAACACACCGGCGATCTGCCCGCGCTCCTGCGGAATGCCGGTTTCCTTTTCGACCAGGGAGGCCATGATCAGCGCCTGGTACGGGTCACGATACGGCAGGTCGGTGGAGCGCTCGGCCCACTCCTTGGCCAGCACTTCGTCCAGACGCATGTAGGCCTGCTGCAGCAACTCGACATCGGTCATACCCCGCACGAAGCGGTAAGTGTCGGGGAAGAAGCGGCCTTCGGGGAATACACCGGTATGGCCGAGCTTGTCCATGACCTCGGCATCCGACAAGCCGTCCAGGGTATGCTTGATCTTTTCATGCTTGGCCACGGCCGCACGCACCTGGCGGAAGGTCCAGCCTTCGACCAGGGTGAGGTTGTACTGCACCACGTCGGCACGGCGCCAGGCGTCGAACAACTGCTCGACGGTCATGCCAGGGGTAAGACGGTACTCGCCAGTGTGCAAGGGGGTGCCGGCCATGTTGAAGCGCCAGTACAAACGCAACCAGACGGCATCGTCGAGCAACCCTTCTCGTTGCATGCTGTAGAACATGCGGTTGGGGTTAGTGCCATTGGGCACATCCAGCAGGCGTTCCTGCGTGACGTGCAGGGGCTGCTCCAGGACCGAGTTGACCTTCCAGGCCGACCAGCCAAACGCCAGGCCGGCAAGGATCAAGCCCATTTCCAGCAACAGCAGGAATTTACGTCTCACGAATTCAGGTTTCCAGTAACGTACGGGCAACGGCCTGCAGTTTACGAGTGAGCGGGCCCGGCGACCAGTTTAGCGCGGCTACGCCACACACGGGCCAAATGCCGTAAACGCTATTGCAAACAAATACTTCATCCGCTTGCTCAAGCGCCTCGAACGACAGGTCGCAGACGTGGGCCGCAATACCCAGCAGCGGGGCCTGTTCCAGCAGTGCGGCACGCATCACGCCCGCCACGCCACAACGGCTAAGGTCGGCGGTAAGCAGCACGCCATCACGCACCAGAAACAGATTGCTGTATACCCCTTCGATCACCCTGCCCTGCGCGTCACGCATCAGGCCTTCGGCATGGACGCTGTCCTGCCATTCGGCACGGGCCAGCACCTGCTCCAGGCGGTTAAGGTGTTTGAGACCGGCCAACAGTGGTTGTTCCCCAAGCCGGGTCTGGCAAGGGAACAAACGCACGCCATGCTCGGCATGCTCGACAGGATAACGGGGTAATGGACTGCCTTGCAGGATACGCCGCGGCGCTGCATCGACAGCTGGCGCATAGCCACGCTGGCTATCGCCACGGGTAAGGATGAGTTTGACGACACCCTCACCCAGCTGGCTGGCGTAACGCAGCAGCTCGTCGCGCACCAGCGCCAGATCGGTGTTGATCGCCAAACGCTGGCAGCCCAGCGCCAGGCGTGCAAGGTGGCCGTCCAGCAAGCTGGGCCGGGCACCTCGCACGGCGATGGTTTCGAACAGGCCATCGCCGTAGGCCAGGCCGCGGTTCTGCAGGTTGAGTGCAGTCGCCGGCTGGCCGTCGATCCAGCTGTGCATCAGTCGGCAAACCGGCGGAATACCAGCGAGCCGTTGGTGCCGCCAAAGCCGAACGAGTTGGACAGCACCACGTCGATCGGCATGCTGCGCGCCTGGTGGGGAACGAAGTCGAGGTCACACCCTTCGTCCGGCTCGTCCAGGTTGATGGTCGGCGGGGCCATCTGGCTATTGATTGCCAGCACGCTGAAGATCGCTTCCACCGCGCCCGCGGCGCCCAGCAAGTGGCCGGTCATCGACTTGGTCGAGCTGACCGCCAGCTTGTAGGCATGCTCGCCGAACACGCGCTTGATCGCCGCCACTTCGGCCACATCGCCCGCTGGGGTAGAAGTGCCGTGGGCGTTGATGTAGCTGACGTCTTCCGGCTGGATACCGGCATCGCGCAAGGCGTTGGCCATGCAGCGGGCAGCGCCTTCGCCAGAGTCAGGCGGCGACGTCATGTGGTAGGCGTCGCCGCTCATGCCAAAGCCAACCAGCTCGGCATAGATAGTCGCCCCGCGGGCCTTGGCGTGCTCCAGCTCCTCGAGCACCAGGGCTCCAGCGCCGTCGGACAACACAAAGCCGTCACGGCCCTTGTCCCATGGGCGGCTGGCCCGGCTTGGCTCATCGTTGCGGGTAGACAGTGCGCGCGAAGCGCCAAAACCGCCCATGCCCAGACCACAAGCGGCCATTTCGGCGCCACCGGCGATCATCACGTCAGCTTCACCGTAGGCGATATTGCGCGCGGCCATGCCGATGCAATGGGTGCCGGTGGTGCACGCAGTGGCGATGGCATAGTTCGGCCCTTGCAGGCCCAGGTGGATCGACAGGAAACCGGAGATCATGTTGATGATCGAACCCGGCACGAAGAACGGCGAAATGCGGCGCGGCCCTGAATCGTGCAGGGTGCGGCTGGTTTCTTCGATGTTGGTCAGACCACCGATACCCGAGCCCATGGCCACGCCAATACGCTCGCGGTTGGCATCGGTGACCTCCAGGCCGGCATTACGCACGGCCTGGAAACCCGCCGCCAGGCCGTACTGGATGAACAGGTCGAGCTTGCGGGCCTCTTTGGCCGACAGGTACTGCTCAACCTCGAAGCCTTTCACCGAGCCGCCAAAACGGGTGGAGTAGGCAGACAGGTCCGTGTGTTCGATCGGACCGATGCCACTGCGGCCAGCCAGAATGCCCTGCCAGGTGCTCGGTACATCGGTACCCAGTGGCGACAGCATACCCATACCGGTGACCACGACGCGTCTACGCGACACAGTACTCTCCTTTTCTAATAACAGAGTCTCTTGCCATTGCATTCAAGTGCTGGAATGAAATGGCAACAGGCTCTTGGTGCGCGGTGAACGAAGCCGCCTGAAAAATGCGAGGCGCTCGCAAAGAAAAAACCGCACGCCGGCGAAGGCAGTGCGGTTTTCCCCGACAAGAAACGTCGACTGTAGCGTCTTAGGCCTGGTGGGCTTTGACGTAGTCGATGGCAGCTTGAACGGTAGTGATCTTCTCGGCTTCTTCGTCAGGGATTTCGGTCTCGAATTCCTCTTCCAGAGCCATCACCAGTTCAACGGTGTCAAGCGAATCGGCACCCAGGTCATCGACGAAGGACTTCTCAATAGTCACTTCTTCTTCCTTGACGCCCAGTTGCTCGGCGACGATTTTCTTGACGCGTTCTTCGATGGTGCTCATACCTAGTTTTCACTCCTAATGGATATATGTCAGGCAGCTGGCCGGTGGCTAATTTTATAGAAAGACGTTCGCTTTTCAAGCAAAACGCACCTTCAGGCTAGTCACCACACCCGCTGCCTGGAATCTGGTTGCAGCTTTATAACGGATTTTAGGCTCGCAGTATGACTCTTTTTTTACGAAACCCGTCACATTGAGTTGCAGTATTACATGTACATCCCGCCGTTGACCGGCACGGTAGCGCCGGTCACGTAGGCGGCGCCGTCGGACGCCAGGAACGAAACCACCTTGGCAATTTCGTCAGCCTGGCCCAGGCGGCCCAGCGGAATCTGGGTCTGCAGGGCTTCGCGCTGAGCTTCTGGCAGCTCGCGGGTCATGTCGGTATCGATGAAGCCTGGGGTCACCGAGTTGACGGTGATGCCACGCGAACCCACTTCACGCGCCAGGGCGCGGCTGAAACCTTCCAGACCGGCCTTGGCAGCCGCGTAGTTGGCCTGACCTGCGTTACCCATGGCACCAACGACCGAGCCGATGCTGATGATACGACCCCAACGCGCCTTGGTCATGCCACGCAGCACGCCCTTGGACAGACGGTAGAGGCTGTTCAGGTTGGTGTCGATGACGTCAAACCACTCGTCGTCTTTCATGCGCAGCATGAGGTTGTCGCGGGTGATACCGGCATTGTTGACCAAGATGGCCGGCGCGCCGAACTGCTCGCCAATGGCGCCCAGTACGGCTTCAACCGATTCGGCGCTGGTCACGTTCAGCTCCATGCCAGTGCCGGTAATGCCGTGTTCTTTCAGGGTGGCAGCGATGCGCTCGGCACCGGACGCCGACGTGGCGGTACCGATCACGGTCGCGCCCTGGCGGCCCAGCTCGAGGGCGATGGCCTGACCAATACCACGGCTGGCGCCGGTAACCAGTGCAACTTTACCTTGCAGGCTCATGCAAGCTTCTCCAAATCAGGCCAGTGCCGCGCGGGTGGCAGCAACGGCGTCAGGGGTGTTGAGGTTGTAGGTGGTCACGCCGTCGGCGCAACGCTTGTTAAGGCCAGCCAGGACCTTGCCCGGGCCACACTCGACCAGGTTGACCGCACCGTTGGCGGCCAGGGTCTGCACGCACTCGACCCAGCGTACCGGCTGGTACAGCTGTGCCAGCAGGTCGTGCTTGAGGGCATCGAGGTCGGCGGCGACGGCGGCAGTGACGTTCTGCACCACCGGAATCTGCGGGGCCTTCCATTCGATGGCATTGACCGAATCGGCAAAGCGCTCGGCGGCGGGCTTCATCAGGGCGCAGTGCGACGGGACGCTCACCGCCAGTGGCAGGGCGCGCTTGGCACCTTTGGCCTTGCACAGTTCCATGGCGCGATCTACCGCTGCCTTGTTACCGGCGATGACCACCTGACCAGGCGAGTTGAAGTTCACGGCGCTGACCACTTCATCCTCAGCGGCTTCGGCGCAGATTTCCACGACCACAGCATCGTCCAGGCCGAGAATGGCAGCCATGGCGCCGTGACCGGCCGGTACGGCTTCCTGCATCAGCTGACCGCGGCGCTCGACCAGGCGAACGGCATCTTTCAGGCTGATGCTGCCGGCGGCGACCAGGGCGCTGTATTCGCCCAGGCTGTGACCGGAAACGAAGGCCGGCTTGGCACCGCCCTCTTCCAGCCACAGGCGCCACAGTGCGATGGACGCAGTAAGGATCGCCGGCTGGGTCTTGTCGGTCTGGTTAAGTTGCTCTTCCGGGCCGTCCTGGACCAGCTTCCACAGGTCGTAGCCGAGCGCTTCGGACGCTTCCTTGAAGGTTTCGATGATCACTGGCTTCTCGGCGCCGAGCTCGGCGAGCATGCCCAGCGACTGGGAACCTTGACCGGGAAAGACGAATGCGAGGGATGCAGACATTGAACAAGCCCTTATGATCTTGTCGTCGGATAGTGTGCGCCAGGCCCGAGGCCAGGCGCGGAATCTGAAAACTTGGATGGAAACACAGACCAAGCGGTCACATTTAAGCACTTCATCGGCGAAATGCCTAAGGCAACAGGTCTTCAAGGCGGCCATGCAGCCGCTGCGGCAGGTTTTCCTGAATTTCGATCAGCGCCCGCTGGATGGCACTCTGAAACCCCTGCACGCCCGCCGAGCCATGACTCTTGATGACGATACCCTGTAGCCCCAGAAAGCTCGCCCCATTATGCCGCGCCGGCGCCAGGTCGGCCTGCAGACGCTTGAGCAGCGGCATGGCAACGGCCCCGGCAACGCGGGCAAAAGCACCGCCCTTGAACAGTTTTTCGATGCGCGCACCGATCATCGTCGCCAAGCCCTCGCTGGACTTGAGCAGTATGTTGCCGACAAAACCGTCGCACACCACCACGTCTGCCTCACCCCGGTACAGGCCATCCCCTTCGACGAAACCGACATAGTTGAGCCCGCGGGCGCTCTGCAACAGCGTGGCAGCCAGCTTGACCTGCTGGTTACCCTTGATGTCCTCGGTACCGATGTTCAACAGCGCCACGCGTGGCCGATGCACACCCAAGGCCTGAGCGGCCACCGAGCCCATTACCGCGAACTGGTAGAGATTCTCGGCACTGCAGTCGACATTGGCGCCCAGGTCGAGCAGTTGACAGTAACCTGTCTGGGTCGGGATCGCCGCCACCATGGCCGGCCGGTCGATACCCGGCAAGGTCTTGAGCACGAAGCGCGACAACGCCATCAGCGCCCCGGTATTGCCGGCACTGACACAGGCCTGGGCTTTTCCGTCGCGCACCAGTTCGAGGGCGATGCGCATCGACGAATCCGGCTTGCCGCGCAACGCCTGGGATGGCCGCTCGTCCATGCCGACTACCTCACTGGCGGCCACAATCTGCAGGCGCGCGCGATCCGCAGCTGGCAAGCCACTGATGAGATCTTCAAGGAGGGAGGGTTGACCGACGAGGGTCAGGTGGAGCGAGGGGGTAGCCGAAAGGCAGGCAATGCTAGCCTGGACAATGCTGCGGGGACCGAAGTCCCCGCCCATTGCGTCGATCGCGATGACCTGAGCGGACAAGGATTACTCGTCAGCGCCCTTGTCAACCACTTTACGACCACGGTATACGCCTTCTGGCGAAACGTGGTGACGCAGGTGAACTTCACCGGTGGTTTTCTCTACCGACAGCGCGTTTTCCGACAGAGCGTCGTGCGAACGGCGCATGTCACGGGCAGAGCGGGATTTTTTGTTCTGCTGAACAGCCATAATTGATTAACTCCTAAACGTTTGGGTCACGCTTTAACTGCGCCAAAACACTGAACGGGTTGGACCGCGATACCTCGTCCTTGCTCGATTCGGGCTCGTCTGCGCCCGCCGGCTGCTGGCATTCTTCCGGATGATGAGCAGGCACGATTGGCAAGGCGAGCAAAAGCTCCTCCTCGACCAATGCCTGCAGATCCAAAGGATCTTCGCCCAGTTCCAGCACGTCATAGCCTTTCGGCAACGACTGGGTATTCGCACCCTCCTTCACCACGGCGTATGTACATTCGCTGTGGACCGGTAGGGTGACCAGCTCAAGACAACGCTGGCAAACCATCTTGACTTCGACGTCCAGCTCGCTGTGGATGACCACCACGTGCTGTTCATCTCGTTCAAAATCGAACTTCGCCTGCACCGTACCGACATTGTCGGAAAGCGGGTCGCAGAGTCTTTCCAAATCAGCGAGTTGCAGCGAACCGTTAAGGGTTACGCCACGATCGGCTAATTTGCGCGGGTCAACGTGAGGTGGAATCGGGTCATTCAACATAGGCGCAGCATTCTAGGGATGCCCCCCGCCCCTGTCAAAGGAAATTAGGCGGCATCGTGCGTGATAGAATTGGTTCAACCGAACCCGGAGTCTACCATGCTTCCTTTGTTACTGGCTTCCAGCTCTGCCTATCGCCGCGAACTGCTCGCTCGCCTGCACCTGCCCTTCACCTGGGCAAGCCCCGATATAGACGAGCAGCGCCGGCAAGACGAGCCAGCCGTTGAACTGGTACGCCGCCTTGCCAGGCAAAAAGCCGAGGCCTTGGCGGGCAGCCATCCCAGGCACCTGATTATCGGGTCGGACCAGGTAGCTGTACTGGGCGAACAGGTGCTGGGTAAGCCGCACACCTTCGAGCGGGCTTGCGAGCAACTGCTGGAGTGTAGCGGACAGCAGGTGAGCTTTCTGACTGGGCTGGCACTGCTGAACAGCGCCACCGGGCAATGCCAGGTGGATTGCGTGCCGTTTA
This sequence comes from Pseudomonas sp. USTB-Z, assembly GCF_019691255.1. Lineage (NCBI taxonomy): Bacteria > Pseudomonadati > Pseudomonadota > Gammaproteobacteria > Pseudomonadales > Pseudomonadaceae > Pseudomonas > Pseudomonas sp. USTB-Z. The sequence continues at coordinate 65,352 of NZ_JAECZP010000025.1, read as the reverse complement.
CCGTCACGATGCGCGAATTGAGCCGCGAGCGCGTGGAGCGCTACGTCGCGACGGAACAGCCGCTGGATTGCGCAGGGAGCTTCAAGGCGGAGGGGTTGGGGGTGAGCCTGTTCCAGAGCACCCATGGGTGCGATGCAACCAGCCTGATCGGGCTGCCGCTGATTCGGCTGGTGGATATGCTGACCAAGGAAGGGGTGATGGTTCCATAGCCTGGCTGGAGATTTTGGCGCCCGACGGATCGAGCGCCGCCCGGGAGGGTGGACGATTGGGGATATTGGCCGGCGGGTCCGGCCTATTCGCGGGTAAACCCGCTCCTACAACGCACCGTTGGGCACCCCGATCGATGAGCGGGCCTGCGCGCAACGCGCCGCGCGGGCGGCGCTCGATCTGCCAGACACCACAAGAACTGCGACGAACTCAACGCAACTGCGGCCCCTGGAACCCCATCCACATCGCCAGGTGCTCAGCCACGCTGGCACCCACGCGCTTGGAGAAGCGATCGAAAGGCGACTCCTGAACGGTGAAGTCCACCAACTCCTTCTCCCCCACGATCTCGCGCGCCACATAGCTGGCACTGCCCAAGCCATCCACCAGCCCCAGCGCCTTGGCCTGCTCACCCGACCAGATAAGGCCACTGAACAACTCCGGGTGCTCCTTGTCCTTCAGGCGCTCACCGCGCCCCTGCTTGACCATGGCGATGAACTGCTGGTGCGTGGTATCCAGCACGCCCTGCCAGAACCGGGTCTCTTCTGGTTTTTCCGGCGAAAACGGATCAAGGAACGCCTTGTGCTCACCCGATGTATAGGCACGCCGCTCGACCCCAAGCTTCTCCATGGCACCAACAAAGCCATAACCCGCCGCCGTCACCCCAATGGAACCCACCAGGCTGGCCTTGTCGGCATAGATCTCGTCCGCCGCACTGGCGATATAATAGGCACCGGAAGCCCCAAGATCAGCGATCACCGCATACAGCTTGATGGCGGGATATTCGGCACGCAGGCGCCGGATTTCGTCATACACGTAACCCGCCTGCACCGGGCTGCCACCCGGGCTGTTGATGCGCATCACCACAGCCTTGGTCTTGTCGTCCTTGAACGCCTCTCGCAGGCTCTTGACGATATTATCGGCGCTGGCAGCCTCCTGATCGGCAATCACCCCCCGCACCTCGACCAACGCGGTATGGCTGGCACTGCGCGAAGCGGCCTTGTCCATGTCCATCAGCGGCGAGAACAACGCCAGAATGCCGAACAGGTAGACGAAGGTCAGCAGCTTGAAGAAGATCCCCCAGCGCCGCGACCGTCGCTGCTCCTGCACGCTGGCCAGCAAGGTCTTTTCCAGCAGCTTCCAGCTGCTGCGCTCTTCGCGCTCCCCGGGCTCGGCCTCAGGGGCTTTCCATTCGTCTGCCATGCTTACCTACCTTGGAAATGGAATTGCGGAACCACCCAGCCACTCGCGCAACTGGGAAAAGTGATCGATACATACCTGCGGGCCAAACTCGGCCAGCGCCTGCAGCGACATGGCACCATAACCAACCGCCACCGAATGCATGCCGGCATTGCTGGCCATCTGCAGGTCGAATGCCGAATCTCCGACCATCAGCGCACGCGACGGTTCGACGCCACAATGCCCGAGGATTTCCTCAAGCATCAGCGGGTGTGGCTTGCCACGGGTCTCGTCAGCGGCACGGGTGATGTCGAAGAAACGCTCCCAGCCATTAGCCTTGAGCACCCGATCCAACCCGCGACGGGCCTTGCCGGTGGCCACCGCCAGGCGGTAACCCTCGGCGCGAAAGGCATCCAGCGACTCGACCACGCCATCGAACAGCGGCGAAGGTTGCTGATCCAGTGCAACGTAGACATCGGCATAGTGCTGGCGGAAGCTGGCAACCTCTGCGGGCACCAGGTGCGGGTACAAGGTGTGGATCGCCTCGTCCAAGGCCAGACCGATGATGCCCTTGACCGCATCGTCGCTGCTCTGTGCCTCGCCGGCACGCTCTGCGGCGACATTCATGGCCTCGACGATACGACCAATGGAATCGGCCAGGGTGCCGTCCCAGTCAAAGATCAGTAGCTCATAGCCTTTTTTCATGGATCAGGACGCACTCAAACGATCAACGGTTTTCGCCCAGACCTCATCCACAGGCGCCTCGAGCTTCAACTCGCCACCGTCGGGCAGCGGTACAGTCAACGCGTAGGCATGCAGGAACAGGCGCTTGCCACCCAACTCGCGAATTTCCCGGCTGAAGTCTTCGTCGCCGTATTTGCTGTCGCCAGCGATCATGTGCCCGGCATGCAAGGTGTGCACGCGAATCTGATGGGTACGACCGGTGATCGGGCGCGCCTCGACAATGGTGGCAAAGTCGCCAAAGCGGCGCAGCACGCGAAACAGGGTCAGCGCCTCCTTGCCTTCATCGTTCACTTCGACCATGCGCTCGCCGGAACGCAGGTTGCTCTTGAGCAACGGCGCGTTGACCTGCTTTTTCGAGGTGGGCCAGTGGCCGCGCACCAGCGCCATGTAGCGCTTGTCGACACCATCGCCGCGCAGGGCGGCATGCAGGTGGCGCAGCATGCTGCGCTTCTTGGCGATCATCAACAGGCCAGACGTGTCGCGATCCAGGCGGTGCACCAGCTCCAGCTCCTTGGCGTCCGGGCGCAACTGGCGCAGCGCCTCGATCACCCCGAAGCTCAGGCCACTGCCGCCGTGCACGGCGATGCCGGCCGGCTTGTTCATCACGATAAGCGCTTTGTCCTCGTAGACAATGGCGGCTTCCAGACGCTGCAGCAGGCCTTGGGCCACCGGCGCCGGCTCGTCTCGTTCCGGCAAGCGGACGGGCGGAACCCGCACGATGTCGCCGGCCTGGATCTTGTACTCCGGCTTGACACGGCCCTTGTTGACCCTCACCTCACCCTTGCGCAGGATGCGGTAGACCAGTGTCTTGGGCACGCCCTTGAGGGCCGTGATGAGGAAATTATCAATGCGTTGGCCGGCAAGCTCCGGCGCGACTTCGATCAGCTGAACGCCGGAAGTCGGAGGGGTATTGGTCGTCATTACGGGATCATAACAATTTTTTATGGAATTGAAGCACTTAATCATTGCTGCTATAGTCGCGAACGCCGCCAAAAGCGGCAGGCCAGCGGCACCAGGCTCTTTGCCGGTCCCTGACCTTCGCAATTCTCCAGGACGCGAGGCCGTCCTACGGGGTTTTCGCCAGTTTACCGAAATGCCTGGAATCGCCACCAGCGCCGTGTAGAGAAGACCGAAAAAAAACGACAAGTGCGGTGTTTCACCTGCTTACCCGATTCTTTTCGCTGCACCTCTGCCCGCGAGTCGCTTCCACGCAACGCCCGGCGAATGCTTCGGAAATACCTGCCTTGGACATGAATGGCGCCAGCGCAGAACCAGCGCTGGCGAAAAATGCAACCCGTTGCGGATTCAGCGCGCGGCAGCACCCGAATTATCAGGGATACGTGCAGGGTGGAGATGCACAGCCCTCGGACCGTGTAGCACCGCGTCCGGCCACCAGCCCACTGACGGTTGGTGAGCGGATAAGGTCCTGAACAGATGCCCTCCGGGCGTCCACGGCTGACGGTTGATTCCTCCTCCTGACTGAGTGCACAAGGCCCGCTTGGTTGATTCGGATACCTATTCGAAGCCACCGGGGCCTTGTTGGCACCGCAGCAAACAGGACGCGTCGTCGCGACAACGGCAGGCTGGGCAACCGGCTGGTGCCGAACGTCGCTCGACACGGGGGTGGCCCGGCCACCCTTTGCGCACCTTGGCACCGACCATGAGACGTCGTGTGTGCCGAACGCCGTTTCCGGCAGCCCGGAAACCGACGGTACAACATGAAAAGAATGCTGATTAACGCGACTCAACCCGAAGAGTTGCGTGTAGCCCTGGTGGACGGCCAACGTCTCTACGACCTGGACATCGAGTCCGGCGCGCGCGAGCAGAAAAAGGCCAACATCTACAAAGGCAAGATCACCCGCATCGAACCCAGCCTCGAAGCCGCCTTCGTCGACTTCGGTTCCGAACGTCACGGCTTCCTGCCGCTGAAAGAAATCTCCCGCGAGTACTTCAAGAAGGCCCCAGAAGGCCGGGTCAACATCAAGGAAGTGCTCAGCGAAGGCCAGGAAGTCATCGTTCAGGTCGAGAAGGAAGAGCGCGGCAACAAAGGCGCCGCCCTCACCACCTTCATCAGCCTGGCCGGCCGCTACCTGGTGCTGATGCCCAACAACCCGCGTGCCGGTGGCATCTCGCGCCGCATCGAAGGCGAAGAGCGCAACGAACTGCGCGAAGCCCTGAACGGCCTGACCGTACCGGGTGACATGGGCCTGATCGTGCGCACTGCCGGCCTTGGCCGCAGCAGCGAAGAAATGCAGTGGGACCTGGATTACCTGCTGCAGCTGTGGACCGCCATCAAGGAAGCGTCCCTGGACCGCGCCGCGCCATTCCTGATCTACCAGGAAAGCAACGTCATCATCCGCGCCATCCGCGACTACCTGCGCCAGGACATCGGCGAAGTGCTGATCGACAGCATCGACGCCCAGGAAGAAGCGCTGACCTTCATCCGCCAGGTGATGCCGCAGTACGCCAGCAAGGTCAAGCTGTACGAAGACAGCGTGCCGCTGTTCAACCGCTTCCAGATCGAAAGCCAGATCGAGACCGCCTTCCAGCGCGTGGTCGACCTGCCATCGGGTGGCTCGATCGTGATCGACCCGACCGAAGCCCTGGTGTCCATCGACATCAACTCGGCGCGCGCCACCAAAGGCAGCGACATCGAAGAAACCGCCCTGCAGACCAACCTGGAAGCGGCCGAGGAAATCGCCCGCCAGCTGCGCCTGCGTGACATCGGCGGCCTGATCGTCATCGACTTCATCGACATGACCCCGGCGAAGAACCAGCGCGCTGTTGAAGAGCGCGTGCGTGAATGCCTGGAAGCCGACCGTGCCCGCGTGCAGGTTGGCCGCATCTCGCGCTTCGGCCTGCTGGAAATGTCCCGTCAGCGCCTGCGCCCATCGCTGGGCGAAAGCAGCGGCATCGTCTGCCCACGCTGCTCCGGCACCGGCATCATCCGTGACGTCGAATCGCTGTCGCTGGCCATCCTGCGCCTGATCGAAGAAGAAGCCCTGAAAGACCGCACCGCCGAAGTACGTGCTCAAGTGCCGATCCCGGTAGCCGCTTTCCTGCTGAACGAAAAGCGTAACTCGATCACCAAGATCGAGCTGCGCACCCGTGCGCGCATCATCATCCTGCCGAACGACCACCTGGAAACCCCGCACTTCGAAGTCCAGCGCCTGCGCGACGACAACCCTGAAGTGCTGAACAACCAGTCCAGCTACGAAATCGCCGCCGCCGAAGCTGAAGAAGCGCCGCAGCCGACCGCCACCCGCACCCTGGTACGCCAGGAAGCCGCAGTGAAGACGGCCCCGGCCCGCGCCAACGCACCGGTACCGGCCGCCGCTGAAGAGCCCCAGGCTGCCGCGCCGGTCGCCCCTGCCCCGAGCGCTCCGGAGCCAAGCCTGTTCAAAGGCCTGGTGAAGTCGCTGGTGAGCCTGTTCGCCGGCAAGGACGAGCCTGCCGCCGCGCCAGTGGCTCCCGCCGCCGAAAAACCGGCTGCCGAGCGCAGCCCGCGTAACGAAGAACGCCGCAACGGCCGCCAGCAAAGCCGCAACCGCAACGGCCGCCGCGACGAAGAACGCAAACCGCGTGAAGAGCGTGCCGAGCGCGCACCGCGCGAGGAACGCGCCCCACGCGAAGAACGTGCACCGCGTGAGGAACGTGCCCCACGTGAAGAGCGTGCACCGCGCGAGGAACGTGCCCCACGTGAAGAGCGTGCACCGCGTGAAGAACGTACTCCGCGCCAGCCACGCGAAGACCGCCGTAGCAACCGCGGCGAAGAGCGCGTTCGCGAGCTGCGCGAACCGCTGGACGCCACCCCGCCAGCCGAACGCGAAGAGCGCCAGCCGCGTGAAGAACGTGTAGCCCGCGAAGAGCGTGCTCCACGCGAAGAACGCGCACCGCGTGAAGAACGTGCTCCACGTGAAGAACGTGCTCCACGTGAAGAACGCGCACCGCGTGAAGAACGTGCTCCACGTGAAGAGCGCGCACCTCGGGAAGAACGCGCTCCACGCGAAGAACGCGCCCCGCGCCCACCACGCGAAGAGCGCCAACCACGCGCTGCCGAAGAAGCAACCGAGCAGGCTGCCGAACTGGCCGAAGAGCAACTGCCAGGCGAAGAGCTGCTGCAAGACGAGCAGGAAGGCACCGATGGCGAGCGCCCACGCCGCCGCTCCCGTGGCCAGCGTCGTCGCAGCAACCGTCGTGAGCGTCAGCGCAATGCCAATGGCGAGCTGATCGACGGCAGTGAAGAAGAAGGCAGCGAAGAGCAGCCACAACAGCACCAGGCCACCGAGCTGGGTGCCGAACTGGCTGCCGGCCTTGCCGTGACGGCTGCTGTCGCCAGCAGCAACATCAGCTCCGACGCAGAAGCCCAGGCCAACCAGCAGGCCGAGCGTGCCACCGCCGAAGTCGCCGCCGTTGCAGAAACCGACAACAGCGAAGCCGCCCAGCCGGTCGAGCAGGCCGAAGCGGTCACCAAAGCTGAAGAAGCGTCCGTGGCCCCAGCGGTCGAGCAGCCGGTCACCGAGCCAGTGGCCGCAGCCGAGGCAACTGCCGAGCCTGTGGTCGAAATGGCCCCGCAGCCTGTCGCTGAAGATGCACCTGCTGCTGAGCCGGCCGTTGTTGCAGAAACCGTGGTCACTGAAACCCCAGCAGAAGCCCCAGCGGTAGAAGCCGGTGAAATCGAACAGGCCCCGGCCGTGGTCGAAGTCGCTCCGGTTGCCGCACAGCCTGCCCCGGTTGTCGAAGCCCAGCCAGAAGTCGTGGCCGAGCCTGCACCTGCAGTGGTCGAACCTGCACCTGCAGTGGTCGAACCTGCCACTGTCATGCTGGCCAACGGCCGCGCACCGAACGACCCACGTGAAGTGCGTCGCCGCAAGCGTGAGGCCGAGGCTGCTGCCAAAGCGGCACAGGAAGCTGCTGCAGCCTCCCAGGAACCAGCCTTGGAAACCGCCGATGAGCACAAACCTCATCACGGCTGATAGCCAAAGCTGAATGAAAAAGCCCCGCCAGTGCGAACTGGCGGGGCTTTTTTTGGTTTGCCTGACGGGCCTCTTCGCGGGTAAACCCGCTCCTACAATGGCCTGTGTCCAACCCCCCGATGTGTGTCCACCACCGATCAGCGTGTAGGAGCGGGTTTACCCGCGAATACGGTAGCGGCGGCAACGGTGAACGGCGGGTGGAAATTGGCCACCAGGCCCGGCCCTTTCGCGGGCAAACCCGCTCCTACGGGGGTTCACAGCCGGCAAATCAGTAAAGATTAGGCTCCATCTCCAGCTCAACCCCAAACCGCTCGAAGATATCCGCCTGAATCTTGCGCGCCAGCGCATGCATCTGCGCTCCGCTCGCCTGGCCATAGTTGACCAGCACCAGCGACTGCAAGCGATGCACGCCAGCATCACCGTCACGATGACCCTTCCAGCCCGCCTGCTCAATCAACCAGCCCGCGGCCAGTTTCACCTGGCCATCCGCTTGGGGGTAAGCCACAACCGCGGGATACTGCGCACGAATTCGCTCGACCAGATCAGCCGTTACCACCGGGTTCTTGAAGAAGCTCCCGGCATTGCCAAGCTCTACCGGGTCTGGCAGCTTCTCGCGGCGAATGCTGCAGATTGCATCGCTGATCGCTTGCGCGGTCATCTCGGTCACACCCTGCTCAGACAGACGATGGCGCACCGGGCCATAGTCCAGATGAGCGTGCAGGGTGCGGGTCAAGGCAAAGCGCACACGCAGGATCAACCAGCGGCCGGGGTTGCGCTTGAAAAGGCTGTCGCGATAGCCGAAAGCACATTCCGCCAAACTGAAGTCACGCAGCTCGCCCGTCTCACGGTCCAAGGCTGTCAGCCCGGCAAATACGTCCTTGATCTCCACCCCGTAAGCGCCCACGTTCTGCATCGGCGCAGCACCCACGGTGCCGGGGATCAGGCTGAGGTTCTCCAACCCGCAATAGCCCTGCGCCAGCGCCCATTGCACAAACGCGTGCCATGGCTCACCGGCCTCGGCTTCGACCACGATTCGCTCGCCATCGTCACTGAGCACACGCCGACCGCGGCTGGCCATGTGCAGCACCAGTGCATCGATATCGCGGGTCAGCAGCAGGTTGCTGCCCCCCCCGATCACCAGTACCGGCAAGCCCCTTTGCTGTGCCTGGCCCAGCGCCTGACGCACCTGCTGGTCGTCCTGCACCTGGCTGAAATAGCGCGCCTTCACGTCGATGCCGAAGGTATTGTAAGGCTTGAGCGATACCTGCTCCTGCCACTGCACTGTCATAGACGCCCCTTGATTTCCAGTACCAGCGCCTGGCAAGCCGCTTCCACCAGGTCCAGCACCTGCTCGAAGCCGTCGGCGCCACCGTAGTACGGGTCTGGCACTTCATCCAGGGCTGCACCGTAGCGGCGCAGGAACAGGTCGAGTTCGCCCACTGCCGTGGACGGGCGCAGGGCGCGCAGATCGCGCAGGTTGTGCTCATCCATGGCCAACACCAGATCGTATTCGGCGAAGTGCGATGCCTTGACCTGTTGGGCGCGTTGCTGCGACAGGTCGTAACCGCGCGCCAGCGCCGCCTTGCAGGTGCGGCTGTCTGGCGCCTTGCCGACATGCCAATCGCCGGTGCCGGCAGAAGCCACCTGCACCTTGTCAGCGAGCCCGGCGGCGTGCAATTGATGGCGCAGCACGCCTTCGGCGGTGGGCGAGCGGCAGATGTTGCCCAAGCACACGAACAGGACGCGCATCAGGCCTCCAGCAAGCGCCGTACGCGCTCCAGATCCTCAGGGGTGTCGACACCCACGGCTGGCGCCTCGATAGCGTCCTCGATGTGAATGCGTACGCCGTGCCACAGGGCACGCAGCTGCTCCAGCGCTTCAGCCTGCTCGAGCCAGCATGGGCCCCAGCTGACGAAGTCGTGCAGGAAGCCGACACGGTAGGCGTACATGCCAATATGACGGCGATAGGGCACCCCTTCCGGCAGCACGTCGCGGGCCTTGGCAAAGGTATCGCGGGCCCAGGGCAGCGGCGCTCGGCTGAACGTCAGGGCCAGGCCGTTCTTGTCACTCACCACCTTGACCGCGTTCGGGTTGAACACGGTTTCCGGTTCATGGATCGGCTCGGCCAGGGTGGCGATACCGGCTTCCGGATGCGCCGCCAGGTTGGCCGCCACCTGGTCGATGATCACCGGCGGGATCAGCGGCTCGTCGCCCTGCACGTTGACCACAATGGCGTCAGCCGGCAACCCTAGGTACGCGGCCACTTCGGCCAGGCGGTCAGTGCCCGATTCATGATCGGCACGGGTCATCAGCACTTCGGCACCGAAGGCCTGGCAGGCTTCGAGGATGCTGGTGTCGTCGGTGGCGATGACCACACGGCTGGCACCGCTCTTGCGGGCCTGCTCCCACACATGTTGCACCATTGGCTTGCCGGCAATCAGCAGCAGCGGTTTGCCTGGCAGGCGGGTGGAGCGCAGCCGGGCGGGGATTACTACCGTAAATTCCAGGCTCATTTGTCAAGACGCTCGTCGTCGGTCAGGGTGCGTGCCTCGCTTTCCAGCATGACCGGGATACCGTCGCGAATCGGGTAGGCCAGGCCAGCGCCCTTGCTGATCAGCTCGGTCTTGTCGGCGCTCAGCTTGAGCGGCCCCTTGGTGATCGGGCAGGCCAGGATATCGAGCAGTTTGGTGTCCATTGGAGGCTTCCTTTAGGCCAGGTGGCCGGAAATTGAAAACGGGCTCAGGGTTTGCGCAACAAGCGTTGCAGCTGGTTGTCGAACCAGGCGCTGAAAGCCGGCGTAGGCTGCGCTTCGACGGCCAGGTACCACCAGTCGTCAGCGGCAAAGGCCCGGCATTTCACCGCGTCCTTCTCGGTCATGACCAGCGGCAGTGGCGGGCTGAAAGCCAGGCTCCGGGCACTGAACTGCGCATGGTCGGCGAAGGGATGCGGCACCGGCTGCCAGTTTAGCCCCAGCAGGGTGTTGAAGAAACGTTGCGGGTTGCCGATACCGGCCACCGCATGCAGGCGCTGGCCGGCGGGGAAATGGTCGAGCGCACGGCGCTCGCCAGTGCGCACGTTGACCAGGGCCGACGGCTGCAGGCGGAAACCAAAACCCTCGGTGCGGTCTTCGCTGGCGCCGTTGAACAGCACCGCGTCAGCCTCACGCAAGCGGTCGGCCGGCTCACGCAACGGCCCCGCCGGCAGGCAGCGGCCATTGCCCAGGCCGCGGGCAGCGTCGATCAGCACCAGTTCCAGGTCACGGGCCAGGCGGTAATGTTGCATACCGTCGTCGCACAGGATCAGGTCGAGGGGTTCGCTGGCCAGCAATGCCTGCACGGCACGGGAGCGATCCGGGTCGATCATCAGTGGCACGCCGGTGCGTTGCACGATCAGCAGCGGCTCGTCGCCCGCCTCATCGGCCGGTTGATCGGCCTGCACCCGCCAAGGCAACCGTGGAGGCTTGGCACCATAACCGCGGCTGACTACGCCCACCTTCAGCCCTTGCTGGCGACAGTGTTCGATCAACCAGAGAATCATCGGCGTCTTGCCGGTGCCACCGACGGTGATGTTGCCCACCACAATGACCGGTACCGGTGCCCGGTAGCTGACACTGTCACCCCTTAGAAAACGTGCCCGCTTGCGCGTGACCACGCGGCGATACAAGGCCTCCAGCGGACGCAGCAGCGCCAGCGCCGGATGCCCGGCGTACCAGGCAGCGAGCAAGCGGTCGGCGAAAGCCATCAAGGCGTGCCCTGGGCCGCCTCGACGGTGGTCATGCGCAACTGGCTGAAACCGAGCTTGCCGGCAGCATCCATTGCGGTGACCACAGCCTGGTGCGGGGTCTTGCCGTCGGCGCTGATGGCCAGCGGCAGCGTGTTGTCGCCACCCGACTCGCGCGCTATGGCCTCGCTCAGGGTGGCCAGGTCGCTTTTGGGCAGCAGGTGGTTGTTCACCGAATACACGCCTTCGGCGCTGATGGTGATTTCCACCAGCTTGCCCGGGTCGGTCGGCGCCGGCTCGGCGCTGGTGGCTTCGGGCAGCTCGACGCGCAGTTGCGTTTCGCGGGTGAAGGTGGTGGTAACCACGAAGAACAGCAGCAGGACGAACACCACGTCGATCAGCGACGCCAGGTTGATGTCGACGTTCTCCCGCTGGCGATTGCGCCGGAACTTCACGCCTTGCCTCCGGCCACTTCCACTTCACGGTCGCCCTGGATCACTTCCACCAGCTTGATCGCCTCCTGCTCCATGCCGACCACCAGCTCATCGATGCGGCGCAGCAGGAAGCGGTGGAAGAACACCGCCGGGATACCAACCATCAGGCCTGCCGCAGTGGTGACCAGGGCCTTGGAGATACCACCGGCCAGCACGGCGGCGTTGGCAGTCATCTGCGAGCCCATGAAGGCGCTGAAAATGTCGATCATGCCCAGCACGGTGCCCAGCAGGCCCAGCAGAGGCGCCATGGCGGCAATGGTGCCGAGGGTGCTGATGTAGCGTTCCAGTTCGTGGATGACGCGCGAGGCGGCCTCCTCGATGCACTCTTTCATGATTTCGCGACCATGGCGCGAGTTGGCGAGGCCCGCTGCCAGGATTTCGCCCAGTGGCGAATCGGCCCGCAGTGCCTTGAGCTTGTCACTGGTCAGTTGCTTGTCCTTGATCCACATCCACACCTGGCCCAGCAGGTGGGGCGGGGTGACGCGGCTGGCACGCAGGGTCCACAGGCGCTCGACGACGATAGCCATGGCAACGATGGAACTCAGAATGATCGGCAGCATCATCCAACCACCGGACTTGACCAATTCCCACACAGTAAACGCCCCTTCGGAAAAAGGCCGCCACTCTACCATAGGCGCGCCGAGGGCTCATCTGCCGGAGGTCAGGGAATTAGCCTGTCGGGCTACCGGGTCGGCCCTCTGGGCCTTGCAGTACCTGTGGCAGCGGCTTTACCCGCGAAAGGGCCAGATCAGCCACCCCCCACATCACGCCAGAATCGCCGTTGTCGGCGCACACCCTCAACCTCCCCATGCCGCCCCAGCACCAACCGCAATGCCCCCTCCACCGCCGTATCATGCATCACCACCCCATGCCGCCCATACCGTTCGACCACCTGCACGTGCGGGTGCCCGAAGCTGTTGTTGCGCCCCCGCGAAATCAATACCCCGCGCGGTGCGGTAGCCCGGACGAACGCCTCGGTGGACGAGCTGCGGCTGCCATGATGCGGTGCCTGCAGCCAGTCGATGCGCGGCACTTCAGTGTCCGCCAGCCACGCCCGTTCGGCAGCAGCTTCCATATCCCCCGCCAGCAGCAAGCGCTCGCCCTGCGCCTCGACCAACAGCACACAGGAACGGTCATTACTGCTCTGCCCGTCCACCCAGCGCCACAACGAAAAACGCACGCCATCCCAGTCCCATTGCTCGCCACTGGCACAAGGCTCCAACGGAACATCAACCAGCGCTTCCCCACCGATTATCCGCTTGATCGGCAAACCACGCGCAATGGCCTCGGCCCCGCCCGCATGATCGGCATGCGCATGGCTGATCACCATCACGTCAAGGCCGCCCACCCCCAGCTTGCGCAAGGTTGGCAGCACCACGCGTTCCCCCAAGTCGCTTTCCCCCCTGGCCGGCCCGGCATCGTAAAGCAGGCTGTGATGCCGCGTACGCAAGAGCACCGCCAGCCCCTGGCCGACATCCAGCTGCCAGACCTCGATTTGGCCAAACGGCACCGGCTCCCTGGGTACCCACAGCGCCAGCAGCATCACCCCTCCCAACCCGCGCAGCGGCACACCACGAGGCAGCAAAAGCAACAGCGCACCCAGACATACCAGCAGCCAGGCCCACCACGGCAGGGCCGGCGGCACCCATGCCGGGCGCTGTTGCGCCACCAGCGCCAGCCCGCGGAACAGCACATCCAGCAGGCCACCTGCCAGCCAGAGCAACGCCTCGCCAACGCCCGCCAGCGGCAACATCAGCGTGCCCAACAACGCCAATGGCAAGACCGCCAGGCTGACCCACGGCACCGCCACAAGGTTGGCCAGCGGCGCACTGAGGCTCACCGGCAAGCCGGTGGCCAGCAACACCGGCAGCAAGCCGACGGCGATCACCCATTGCGCTCGTGTCCAGGCCTGCCAGGGCCGCCAACCCCCCAACCGGGCACTGAAGCAGTAGATGAGCGTGGCCACGGCGGCGAACGACAGCCAGAACCCAGGCAGCAACGCCGCCAGTGGCTCGAAGACAAGCACAGCGACCAGTGCAAGCAGCAACGGAAAAAAAGCGCCAAGGTGGCGAAAGCGCAGACGCCAGAGCAGCACCACGGCCAGCATCAGACAGGCCCGCTGCACTGGCACCCCACCACCCGCCAGCCAGCCGTAGGCCAGCGCTGCGGCCATGGCCAGGCCACAGGCCCAGGGTAACCACGGTAGCCTTGCCGGCCATAGCCCCCAACGTGCCAGCCCGGCGACCAGGCCATAGAGCAAACCGGCGACCAGGCCGATGTGCTGGCCGGAAATCACCAGCAGGTGCACCGTGCCGGTGGCCTGCAACGTCTGCCAGTCCTCCCGGGCCAGGCCCGCACCATCGCCAAGCACCAGTGCCACCAGCGCTGCCTGTCGGCCATTGGCTTCGACCATCAGCAAGCGCTGACGCAGCGCATCGCGCCAACCACCGGCGACTGGCGCCAGCAACTGCCCCGCCTTGACCGTACCCGTAGCCCCCACCCGTCGCCCCAGCAACTGCGCTTCCCGGTCAGGCCCGTGCGGGTTCAGCAGCCCGGCCGGGCGTTGCAAGGTCACCGCCAGCCGCCACTGCTCGCCCGCCCGCAGCGGCGGCCCATCGAACCAGCTCAGTTGCAAACGCTGAGGCAGTTCGGCCCGCCGCGAGCGTGGCGCTTCCAGCTCGAAACGCACGCCTTGTGCAGTGCGGGCCGGCAAACCCGCCACCCGCCCCTCCAGCCACAAGGTGCGGCCCTCCAGGCCGGCAGCCAGACGATCATCAAGGGCCTGCTGAGCAGACCCGCACGCCCAACACAAGCCCAGCAGAAACCAACCCAACGGCCAGACGCGGGTAAACAGGCTGCCGACAGCGCAGGCTGCCAGGGTTATCAACCATCCGACCGATGGCAATGCGGGCAGAAAGCCCAGGCACAACAGCCCGAGCGCGAGCGCAAACATCCCTGTGCGCATGAGGTAGAGCTCCAGAAGGCGAGTCACCTCCTGAGGCATAGCTCAATTGCCGGCATCGCTTGCTCAACAATTGTCACAAACTCTAAACGAGGCGGAGCAGGATTAAGGGCATACTGCCAGGGTCAACGCTCCGGGAGCCTACATGCCGCGCCGACTTTTCAAACGCTACATGCCGGACCCGACCAGCATTCGGGAACACAAGTCCTTACGCTTTTTCGGCAAATTGCTGCACGACCCCAACCTCTGGCACCTGAACCGCCATTCGGTGGCCAGAGCCATGGGTGTGGGCCTGTTCGCGGCGCTTATTCCCATCCCGATGCAGATGCTGCTGGCGGCGGCCCTGGCGATCCCGGTGCGCGGCAACCTGCCGGTCGCCGTCAGCCTGGTGTGGCTGACCAACCCGTTGACCATGCCGCCGGTGTTCTTCGTCACCTACATGACCGGTGCCTGGCTGATGCAGGTACCGCCGCGCACCCTGCCCGACGAGCTGACCTTCCAGTGGATCACCGACCAGCTGTCGACGCTGTGGCAACCCTTCCTGCTCGGCTCGGTGGTGTGCGGCGTGGTGCTGGGCATCCTTGCCTACTTCACCACCATGTTCTACTGGCGCTGGTGGGTGGGCCGGCAGTGGCGTCGTCGCCAATGCCGGTGCAAGGCTTCAGGCCCGCATGCCGCGGCCGCTGACCAGCAAGCGAACGCAAACAACGTAGAGCACCGCAGTGGCCACCAGCATGAAGGTGATCGCCGTGCCAATACTGATATCCGACACCCCTAGAATGCCGTAGCGGAACGAGTTGACCATGTGCAGCACCGGGTTGGCCAACGACACGGTCTGCCAGAACGGCGGCAGCAGGTTGATCGAGTAGAACACCCCGCCCAGGTAGGTCAGCGGCGTCAGCACGAAGGTCGGGATGATCGAGATATCGTCGAAGTTGCGCGCGAACACTGCGTTGACGAAGCCAAGCAGCGAAAAGATGGTGGCCGTCAGCAGCACCACCACCACGGTCACGCCCAGGTGGTGCACCTGCAGGTCGGTGAAGAACATCGACAGGATGGTCACGATCACACCCACCGCCAAACCACGCAGCACCCCACCCAGCACATAGCCGACGAGAATGGTGTGCGGTGACACCGGCGACACCATCAGCTCTTCGATCGAGCGCTGAAACTTGCTGCCGAAAAAGCTCGACACCACGTTGCCGTAGGAGTTGGTGATCACCGACATCATGATCAGCCCCGGCACGATGTACTGCATGTAGGTGAAGCCACCCATGTCGCCGATCTGCCGGCCAATCAGGTTACCGAAGATGACGAAGTACAGAACCATGGTGATCGCTGGTGGCAGCAACGTCTGCGGCCAGATGCGCAGGAAGCGCCGCACTTCGCGGTAGACGATGGTGTTCAGGGCGACCCAGTTGGTGCGCAGTTCCACACTCATACGGCCACCTTCGACAGGTTTTTTTCCACCAGGGACACGAACAGCTCCTCAAGTCGGTTGGTCTTGTTGCGCAGGCTCTGTACCTCGATGTTCTGTAGCGCCAGCTGGCCGAACAGCGCGGTGATGCCGATGTCCTTCTCCACCTGCACTTCCAGGGTATGCGGGGTCAGCAGCCGGCACGGGTAGCCCTGCAGTACCGGCGTCGTGGCCAGGTCCTGCTTGAGGTCGAGCACGAAGGTTTCGACATGCAGCTTGCCCAGCAACTGGCGCATGCTGGTGTTCTCGACGATGGTGCCGTGGTCGATGATGCCGATGTTACGGCACAGCTGCTCAGCCTCTTCCAGGTAGTGGGTGGTGAGGATGATGGTGATGCCCTTCTGGTTCAGCTCGGTGAGGAAGCTCCACATCGAGCGGCGCAGCTCGATATCAACCCCGGCGGTGGGTTCGTCCAGAATCAGCAGGCGCGGTTCGTGGATCAATGCGCGGGCAATCATCAGACGCCGCTTCATGCCGCCGGACAACGAACGCGACTGCACATCACGTTTGTCCCACAGGCCCAGCTGGGTCAGGTACTGCTCGGCGCGCTCCTTGGCCAGCTTGGGCGGGATGCCGTAGTACCCGGCCTGGGTCACGACGATGTCGAAGGTCTTCTCGAACTGGTTGAAGTTGAACTCTTGCGGCACCACGCCCAGGCAACGCTTGAGCGCGGAGGGCTCGCGGTCCAGGTCGTGACCGAACACGCTCACTGTGCCGCTGGTCTTGTTCACCAGGGTCGAGAGAATGCCGATGGTGGTGGATTTGCCGGCGCCGTTGGGGCCGAGCAAGGCGAAGAAGTCGCCTTCGGCAACATCGAGGTCGATGCCTTTGAGGGCCTGAAAGCCATTGCCGTAGGTCTTGGTCAGCTGTCGGATGGACAGGGCGGAACTCATAGCGGGTCACTTACCGAAGAAAAAGGTGCAGGACACGCCAGGTAAAGTCACTGGCGCAGTGAGTGCAGCCATGGTGCAAGGCCAGGCTGCACAAGTACAGTCACATCTATTGATAATGACTATCGAAGCGGGTTCAAGTGAGCGCAGTCATCACTGCGGCCTGGTAGGCCGGGCGTTGCTTCAGGCGCTCATACCAGGCTTGAAGGTGGTACATGTCCGGGCGCTCGATGGGCAGTTCGAACCAGGCATAGATGAAGCTACCCAGTGGGATGTCGCCCATGCCGATCTGGTCACCGGACAGGTACGGCTGATTGGCCAGGGTTTCGTCGGCAATGGCCAGTAATTGCGCGCACTGCTTGTGCGCGGCGTTGATCGCCACCCAGTCGCGCTGGTCTTCCGGCGTGCGCAGCAGGCCCCAGAACAGCGGGCGGAAGGGTGCGGCGAAGGACGATGTGGTCCAGTCCATCCATTTGTCGGCCAGGGCGCGCTGCCGTGGGTCTGCCAGATACCAGCCCTGCTCCGTGCCGTACTCCGCGCACAGGTAGCGAACGATGGTGTTGGATTCCCACAAAGTCAGGTCGCCGTCTTCGAGCATCGGCACCAGGCCGTTGGGGTTGCGGGCGCGGTAGTGCGGCTCGTTGACCACGCCGAAGGCGCCGCCGGCGTCGATGGATTCGAAGTCCAGGCCCAGCTCGTGGGCGATCCACAGCGCCTTGCGCACATTGCTCGAATTCTTGCGGCCCCAGATCTTCAGCATGGCAACATCCTTTTGAGTGCGGAGGTGGCACAGTCTACTCCAGACCTTCGCCGCCTGTACGGGCCTCTTCGCGGGCAAGCCCGCTCCCACAGGCTCACCACCGTCTTCACGTCACCGGTATTCCTGCGTGGGTTTTACCCACACATAGGCCGAGCCTGCCGGCCATTCACCATCGCGGCCGCCCCCACATTCGCCAATCGCTGCCATCGCCACCTTCCGTTGTAGGAGCGGGTTTACCCGCGAATAGGCCGGTACAGGCGAACAAATGAACTGAAACTCCCACCGCCACACCCTGTCACTGTTCTGAACATGCCGTTCACAGCATTGCGTCTAAGCTGTCTGGGACGGCTCAAGCCCTTGGTTCCAAGGAGGACCGATTATGTTGCTGTTGTGGTTGGTGGTGCTGGTGATCGGCGCGGCGTACCTCACGCACCGGCGCCTGGCGCCCTTGCAGATTCTCGGCATCCTGGCGGCCTATGTGCTGTTGATGGGCATTTTCAGCAGTGCCCCCGGCTGGCTGCTGGCCCTGATCTGGGTGGTGCTGGCCCTGAAGATCGCCCTGGTTGCGCTGCCGCAGTGGCGACGCAAAGTCTTTACCGCCCCGGTATTTCGCTGGTTCCAGCGCACCCTGCCACCCATGTCCCAGACTGAGCGCGAAGCCATCGACGCCGGCACCGTGTGGTGGGACGGCGAACTGTTCAGTGGCCGCCCCGACTGGCGCACCTTGCTGGCCTACCCGGCACCGAAACTGACCGAAGAAGAACAGGCCTTCATCGATGGCCCGACCGAAGCACTGTGCGCCATGGTCAGCGACTGGCAGATCGGCCAGGACCTGGACCTGCCGCCCGAAGCCTGGGCACATATCAAGCAGCATGGCTTTTTCGCCCTGATCATCCCCAAGGAATACGGCGGCAAGGGCTTCTCCGCCTACGCCCACTCCCAGGTGGCGATGAAACTGGCCACCCGCAGCGGTGATCTGGCCTCCACGGTGATGGTGCCCAACTCCCTCGGCCCTGCCGAACTGCTGCTGCATTACGGCACCGACGAACAACGCAACCACTACCTGCCCCGCCTGGCCCGAGGCGAGGAAATCCCCTGCTTCGCCCTCACCGGCCCACTGGCCGGCTCCGACGCTGGCGCCATGCCCGACACCGGCATCATCTGCAAAGGCCAGTGGCACGGCGAAGAAGTGATCGGCCTGCGCCTGAACTGGGAAAAGCGCTACATCACCCTCGGCCCGGTCGCCACCCTGCTGGGCCTGGCATTCAAGGCCTACGACCCGGACCACCTGCTGGGCGATGAGGAAGAACTGGGCATCAGCCTGGCACTGATCCCCACCGATACCCCCGGGGTGGAAATCGGTAAACGCCACCTGCCACTGGGCGCCGCGTTCATGAATGGCCCCAACAGCGGCAAGGACGTGTTCGTCCCGCTGGACTTCCTCATTGGCGGCCAAGCGATGCTTGGCAAAGGCTGGATGATGCTGATGAACTGCCTGTCGGTAGGTCGCTCCATCTCACTGCCTGCCGTGGGTACAGGGGCTGCCAAGTACACCAGCCTGGTGACCGGCCAGTACGCCAATATCCGCGAGCAATTCAACGTGCCACTGGCTGCCTTCGAAGGTATCCAGGAGTCGCTGGCACGTATTGGCGGCAACGCGTGGCTGATGGACAGTGCCCGCCTGCTGACCGCCAAGGCCGTAGACCTGGGCGAGAAACCCTCGGTGCTGTCGGCGATCCTCAAGTACCACCTCACCGAGCGTGGCCGCGAATGCATCCAGCACGCCATGGACGTGCACGGTGGCAAGGGCATCATCATGGGCCCGAACAACTACCTGGGCCGCAACTGGCAAGGAGCGCCGATCTTCATCACGGTCGAAGGCGCCAACATCCTTTCGCGCAACCTGATGATCTTCGGCCAGGGCGCCATTCGCTGCCACCCGTTCGTGCTCAAGGAGATGGCGTTGGCCGGGCGTGAAGACCACGATCAGGCACTTCAGGAATTCGATGACCTGCTGATGAAACACATCCTGTTCGCCGCCGGCAATGCGGCCAGCACCCTGGTGTTCAACCTGGGGCTGGGGGTTTTCGAGAAAGTACCGGGTGACACGCTGAGCCAAGGCTACTTCCGGGCCCTCAACCGCCAGGCCGCCGCCTTTGCCCTGCTGGCCGACCTGTCGATGATGCTGCTGGGCGGGGCGCTCAAGCGCCGGGAGCGCCTGAGTGCGCGGCTGGGCGATGTACTCAGCTACCTGTACCTGTCCAGTGCCGCACTCAAGCGCTACCACGATCTCGGTTCGCCCGAGCACATGCAGCCCCTGCTGCGCTGGGCCATGGAAGAAAGCCTGGGCCAGGCGGAGCACGCCCTGGACCGGTTGCTCGACAACTTCCCCAACCGCTTCGTCGGCTGCGCGCTACGGGTGCTGGTGTTCCCCTTTGGCCGCCGTCACACCGGGCCGAGCGATGAACTGGACGCCGAGGTGGCAGCGCTGATAGGGCGCAGCAAAGGCGACCCTGCGCTGGAAGAGCTGCTTGCCGGTTGCTTCAGGCCGCAAGCCGACGGCGACCCGGTGGCAGCCCTGCAACGAGCCTGCGACCTGCTGGAGGCGTCGACGCCGCTGCACAACGCGCTGCATCAGGTAATCAAGGAAGGCAAGGTACGACCGGCGCCCGGGCAGTCGGTGATCGATGCGGCAGTCGACAGTGGGGTACTTCAGCCTGATCAGGCGCAACGCCTGCATGCTGCCGAGCAAGCGCGCCGTGCGGTGATCGACGTGGATGCCTTCGACAAGGCACAGCTGCTGCCGGAGCAAGGCAAGGTACGCTGAGACAGGGGCCGTTTTGCGGCCCCTTCCCCAACCGGCGTATACTCCGCGCCCCGTTTCAACCATTCCGAGGACCACCCCAATGGCCACCCCCCACGTGGAATACCACCTGCAACTGCTGAACCACCTGCGCACCATACTGGTGGCCTTGGGTGAAGCCGAGCAGGTACCGGAGGAAAGCCACACCCTGTTCCTCGACCGCTTCGACGAGCTGCTGACCCTGTTGCCGCAAAACCCGCTGGAAAGCCAATATCTGGGCCAGGACCTGATATGCCAGGTGATTCAGCGCTATCCGCAAATCGCCCACCTGGTGCCGCGCGACCTGCTGTGGTTCTTCGGTGGCGACTGCCTGCACTTCATGCCGGACGAAGAGCTGCAGCTCTACCAGAACCTGGAAGATCTGCGCTATGAAGCGGAACGGGACGGCCAGCGGTTTGACTGGCATGCACAAAAGCAGGCTCTGCTGGAAGCCGTAAAAAAGTCCTGACCACACGTGCGCTGCCGCCCTAAAAATCCGTACCCAGCTGCCACTTAATCCTACATTCAACCATTGGCCTCCCCCCCTATGCTGTTGGCCGCTCCCCCTTCGGCTCGAAGCCGACGCAAGGGAGCGTCCCCTAGTCAACACGACAACATCAAGGACCTGCCAATGAAAAAAACTTTGCTCATGCTCGCCATGGCGATGGCCAGCAGCAGCGCATTCGCTCTCGACGATGAAACGGGCCAGATCAGCTTCTACGGTACCATCTACGGCGGCGGTACCTGCCCGATTGAAGTCGTCGCCCCAGGCGCCAGCGTTATCCCCGAGGTATCGCTGGGTAACTTCACGAAAGGCTACTTCCACACCCCTGGCACCGCCACGCCTGACAAGGCATTCGCGCTGAAGATAACACCGACTCCGGCCTGCCAAATTGTAGCCCCCCACACCGCAACCGTGAAATATACACCCTTGCACGGCATCGTCGGCGGCGACCTTTATGGCGTCAACGGTGCCTCGGGCGTGGGCGTCGCGATCAAAGACAGGCTGAAAGCCAAAATTGCACCCAACAGTGCTTCCATCCCATACGATCTATACGTAGATCGCCCAACGGAGATGGTGTTCTACGCCTCGTACGAGTCTTACCTGGATGCAGCAGATATCACCGACGGTGTAGCACAAGCTGAAGTCGCCTTCACGGTAGACCTGCCTTGACACCTACTCCAGGTGCCCGCACCTGGAGTCCACCATTCCTGCCCGGTCAAACACCATGTCACCCCTTTCTCGACTTCTGATCACCTCATGCAGCTGCCTGGCGCTGCTCACAGCCATTCTCCCCGGCGCACAAGCGGCACTCACCATCAGCCACACGCGAGTGGTGCACGACAGCGCCAAACGCAGCTCCTCGGTCATCGTCGCCAACCCCTCCAACAGGCCGTACGCGGCGCAGGCCTGGGTCAACACCGAAGCCGACGACGCAACCACTGCCGTCCCCCTGATCGCTGCCCCTAACCTGTTCCGCCTCGACCCCGGTGGCGAACAGACGGTGCAAATCAATGCCCTGCCTAACGATCTCCCCCGTGATCGTGAGTCCGTGTTCTATTTCAACCTGCAGGAAATACCGCAGGCAGCGACCAATGACGGAGAGAACATCCTCAACATCGCCCTGCGCACGCGCATCAAGCTGTTCTATCGACCCAGTGAGCTCAAAGGCCGCCCGCAAGACCGGTTGAAAGACCTGGCCTGGTCAGTGCAACAAATAGATGGAAAACCGCATCTGGTCGTCGATAACCCGTCGCCTTATTACTTCACCTTCAGCCGCCTGGTGGTAAGTGGCAATGGCGCGAGTGAAACCATCAACGCCAAGGCCATGGCCTTGCCCCTGGGCACGCAGGCCTATGCGCTGAACACCATGACAGTCACCGATGGGCTGCAGGTGAAGTTCACCACGATCAGTGACTACAGTGGCATAACTGCAGAGGTCTCCAGCCCGGTCGCAAGGCCGTGATCCAACACTTTCCATCAATCGCGCAGTGGCAGGTTGAGCACGGGACGAAACGCTACCCAAGTCGCGCCCTCATCGAAGCTTACGGACGCCGTGATAGTAAAATTATGACCGATCCATAGGGTGGCCAGGTGGGTTTTAGGTACCGTCACATCATCGCGCATGCCAATTCCCTCGTCGGCCTCGGTAGCAGATAACGCATGCGCAAACAGCACGTCATACGCTGGCGCGTCGCTGCCACCAGGCAAAACCCCGGTCAGCTGAATGCTGACCTGCTGCCCCTCGGCAATCAAAGGCCAAGTGCCCAGCCGGATCGGCACATTGGCTGGCGCCTTGCCCAGGCTGAACCCATCGGCATTGGCCCCATCCAACTCGGGTTGGGGCAGCTGTTCCGAGCGCGCTTTCACGTCCAGAGCAAGCGCGTCGGAATCGAGCGCATTGGCGTTGTCACTCACGCGGTATAGCACCGTAACGGTATGCGTGCTTTGCGCCAAAACGTACTGGGTGGGTATCTCGAAGAGACGCTCTTGCCCGTTGTACGGCGTGCTGGTCGTAAAGTACCCCGCTGTGCCCGGCGCTCCCCACACCACCGTGAGGGTTTCATCCGGGTAGATAACCGCACTCGCCGGGACCTCAACCAGTAACGGCGGGTAAAAGTCATTGAGCGTCAGCGTCTGTTGTGCCCCCCAGCCCTCTGCCTGTTCGATCAACACCGGCGGCAAACTTCGCGGTATCGGCGTGGCAGCCACCTCCAGCGTGACTGGCCGTGAACCAGCGCTCAGGTTACCGGCACGGTCACAGACCTTGTAATGGACATAGCGCTTGCCATCACCGCGCGCCAGTATCATTTCCTTGGAAAATACGATGCTTATCGGCTGGCTGGGGTCCTTCAGTTCATACCGATCGACCTCTTCATCGGCAAACGGCTCACGGTCCCAGTAAACGATCAGCATGTCAGCCACTGCGGGGGTTTGATAGCTCGGTACCAGCGCCTGCAGGACGTTGTTCTCGAGGTAGCGCGCGGTCACGCCGTCCCTGAGCACTTCCTCATCGAACACCAGGCTCCCTTGGTTGTCACCCAGCACTGGCGCCACCTTGTCGATGGTCAGGGACAGAGGCACGGATCCGACCTCCCCCCCATTGAAGCCGTGGGCCAAATAGGTGACGGCCGCCACCCCGTGCTCGAGGAACTGCACCGGGACATCCACATAGAGCTCATCTGGCGGTATGTCGTCGTACCAGGTCTTTTTCTCGACCTCTGAACCGTTCCAGTACAGGATGATCCATTCCGGGTATTCGGGAGTTGGACGCGAGTATTCCCACATCGGGATGTCGATGCGCAGTGGGCGACCCAACACCGCAACCGGCAGCAAATTGTGCTGCCCGCCGGGAATGTCGGGTAGCGCATCCGGCGCCGTCGGCGGATCGAGCGGAACCGGAACCGGAACGGAAGTACCCTGTGTAGACCGTTGCATACTCTGCATCTCCATCCAGTGCAGGCGGGCACAAAAAGGGGAGGTTCGATACCTCCCCGGTTGCAATAGCCCTACCAGCTGTAGTGAAGCCCGACGTTGGCACCCCAGGGCTGCTCGATCTTTTCACCGTTGGCGTAATCGAAGTCGGCGTGCAGTTGCAGGCGATCGGTCATGCTAACGGCAACCCCCAGCCCCAGCTCGCCGCGCGAGCCCGACAGATCATTGTCAAACCGGTTGTCGTTGACGTTGACCTGGTTGTCGTCGACGAACTCATGTGCGTAGGCAGCGCGCAGGTAGGGTTGCACCTTGCGCCCGGCACCTAGGTCGAAGGTACGCCCAACGGTGGCCCCGGCCTTGCCAAGCAGCGAGCGGGTGACGTCGCCGCGCGCCTGCATACCGTTATCCAGGTCATAGTGTTTGCCTTGGATGGTGACCATTGACCATTGCGTATAGGGCTCGATGAAGTAGTCATTACCCAGCTCCAGATGGCGACCGAACTCCAGGGATGCACCCACACCGAAGTTGTCGTAATCACCTTTGCTGCGCTTGCCATCGCTCATTGTGATATCCGACGAGTTGTCAAAGCGGTTGAGCTTGACCACGCCATCCAGATAGTAACCGCTCTGGGCATCGAGCCAGGTGGCATACAGCCCCAGGTAATAACTCTTGACGTCGGCGGACGCGCCACGCGTCAGGTTCAAGTCCGAATTGCTGTGCCCTGCCATCACACCCAGAAGCCACTGGCCATCCCCAAGCGGCAGCGGCATATCAGCACCTAACGAGAAGCCCTGCTGTACCTGCTGGTATGCACTGCCCGCTGCATCGGAAACGTTGTACTTGTTGCCATATGCCCTGACCCAGCCACCCGCCTTGCCTTGGTCCAGGCGCAGTTCGCCCATGCGGCTACGCAAGGTGGTGAGCTCGCCATACCATACGGTCGGCGCGGTGTTGAACAGGGCCAGCACCGAAGCGGTGCCGGGGCTGATGACCTTGCTCGCACCGTCGAGGAACCAGTCGTTGCCACGCTGCACCAGTTCGTAGGAGAACGTGCCCACGTCGACTGGGCCGTTGAGCAAGGAAAACTGCGCATCGCCTGCAGCGGCATGCACCAGGTGCAGTTGGTTTTCAGCTACAGGATCGGCACCACTGCTGCCAACCAGCAAGGTATGGCTGCCGGTGGCGGTACCGGTGATTTCAAGGTAATCGCTATCGCCGGTACTGAAGTCGGCGTCCATGATGAAGTTGCCACTGCCAGCCAGCGTCCCCACGCTCAAGCGCTGATACTGGCCCGGCTCACCAAACCTGACACTGCCACCCTCAAGGGCCAAGCTGCCGACCTTGCTGTCCTCGACCATGTTCCAGCGCGCCTGGTTGCTCAAGGTCAGGCCTGCTACGTTCTCCAGTCGGCCTGTCAGGCTGGCGTGGTTGTCCAGCGTCAGCGAGGCGCTGGAGCCCTCTTCGACACGCACGTCACCCACCAGCTGGCTGTTGTCCACCGTCATGCGCGCCGTGGAACTGCCCATGACCTCCAGCAGCGTGCCGTTGCTGCCTTGCAAGGTGCTTCCTCCGGCTACGAGGACATCGGCCTCAGCCGGGCCAAGCGCGGGGTTGCCGACCACAATCGCAGAGCCGTCCTGCCCCTCTACGTGCGACCCCACCAGGCTCACCGTTGCAGTGCCAGGCTGTGCCTGCGCAGACAATATCCGCAAGCCATTCCGTGCACCCTGCAAACGGCTGCCTTCCGCGCTGAGCGTTGCGTTGTCAAACATGTCCGCAGCTGCGGCCGTGCCGGTACCGACCAGTGTACTGTTGTGCAGTACCAGGGTCGACTCGTCCGATATCAGCGCGCCCCCCCTGGCGCCTTCGACATAACTGTCACTGACGGTGGCCGTTGAGCCACCCAGGCTGTTGTCGTGCTGCAAGCGCAGACCATAGCGGGCGCTGACCACCCGCGAATTGGCAGTTACGTTTGCGCTCGAACCGCCCCGCAGGGCGATGCCATCGTCCAGTTGCGCATCCACCGTGCTGCCGCTCATCTCCAGGTGCGCACCGCCAAAAATATCGATGTGCTGGGTGGATGCACCGTTGGCGTCAAGCCTGGCCCCTGGGTTTAGTTGATAGTTATCGAGTGGTGTATTCGCATCGATGGTCAGGTCGCCATCCACGGTCGTCAACGCTTGGGCAATTGGGCTTAGCATCATAAGCGCAGACATGACCACCTTGGCCCGCACCAACGGCCCCCCGCGTTGTTTTTTCACAATCCCCATCAGCAATGACCTCAGTTGTGTCAGTTAATATTTCTGCCAAACGGCTATGGCAGAAAAGTTACTAAACACAGTCCGAAAATTCTGTAGGAAAACCCTACAATCCCTTCGTCAACTTCAGAAAGGACGGCGATGGCGCGCTCTATCGCCGCCCTTTCACTGCTCATGGCCTAAGTGGGCAGGCAGCCCCAAGCTGGTGCATGGAGACAATTTGTTCCAAGGTAAGTGAGGTGTACGGCTTACCGTCCAAGGTGAAGCTATACGTTACACGACCACGCCCTTCCCTGATGGTTGTGCTGTAGTTAGGAATGGGTAAAATGTGCACATCATATGGCTCGACCCGCCAGACGAAACCGTTCAACTTACCGCCAGTCAGGGGTATATCTTCTGTCTTGTCGATATTCGGGATTTTTGTGTCGCCAGAGTACCCATGCACCGCCGTCCAGTGCATTGTCACTTTATCACTCTCTGTCAAGCCATACAGGGCAAGATCAGGCACTTGAACGCGAATAGATGGGACGTTGTCAGTGGGGTTGTCTGGATCGAACAACGACGCACACGTCAGCCAGCCTACTGGCGCTTCGGTATTTCCACCTAAGAAAGCAGGTGCTTCGGGGCGCAAAACGATGGCATTGACTAACACATCGGTAGAAGGTGAAGCCGTTTTATTTGGAATGCCAGTGCGCGTGATCTCATAATGAACCGGTACGGTACCGTTCTTGCCTGCCTCAATATATTTCCAGGGAATTTCACACGTAATATTCGAGCCAGAGTCTCCATTTTCTACAGGATAATCCGCTTCAGCAATATGTTGCCCCCCCCAATAGAAGGTAATGTTGTCATCCTCTTTGAATGCAGCATCAAGCAAAAACGTCAACGATGCAGGATGCGTTTCATCGTCCGGGGTCAGTTCGTTGGGTTTACTTGAAACTGCACCAGTTACCGTGACCGGCCCCAGCTTCGGGTTGACGGGCCCTGGCCATTCTGGGTCCGGATTTGGGTCAACCGGCCCAATGCGTTCGAGGTTGACGTTCACATCAATGGATTTGCTACCTGCCGAGACCGCCCCTCGTCGCAGCTCATAGCTGACGGGCGTCTGCACATCGCCGCTGCTTGAATCACCATACTGCCCCCACACTTGCAACGACGTCAGATTGACGACCAAGGGGAAGCGGGGAGCGTTGCCGATCGGTTGCCAGCCGAGCTTGAGCGTCCCCCATGTCACTTCAAGCTCATCCGTGGGCTTGAAGTTTGAAAATTCAGGGATCTGCACGCTAACACCGGTGAAAACATCCTCTTGGTCAATCAAACCATCACCAGAAGGCGCTAACGGCACTACAGGGTCCTGCAACCCGGTGGGCAAGGGCCCGATAGCCACCCCTACCGGGAGATACTGCGAGAGCTTGCTGATGTTCCCTGCCTTGTCCACCAACAGGTAGAGTGCATAGACGCCGCCGTCACCCATGTCTTCGATGGCCTTCTTAGGCACTCGCAACGCTTGTGGTGGAGCTTGCACAGGCACACTCACAACAGGTTTAAATTCGGATGGATCGTCAGGCACGCTTTTCAGCCAATACACATGTACGGTATCGCCTGCCTTATAATCGTCATATTCTGGGAAGGCCAAATCCACGCTATCGATATTGGCATCCGTCACATCCGCAATTGGCGTAAAGGGTGCTGGCAGTGCCTGGCCATAGGGAGGCACACGGTCAAATATCAGGCTGAGTTCACCATCAGATTTTATCCTGTCTCCACCATTGTACGGCTGAACTTCACAACTGAATTTGTGTTCACCCTCCCCCCACAACTCTATCTTCGCTTTGGGAACTGTGAATGCAAAAGGAAAACCAGGCTTATCATCGGCATTGAATTCCCGGTTGAACATTTCCTCTGGCCCACCCGTAGCCGCAGTATGATAAACATATAATGTGTCAAACAGGCCAGAATCCGGCGGCGCAAACGTATCCCAAGCTTGCAGATCGATAATCAGGTTTTCAGCTGGGTTCAGCAAGACGCTGTTCTTCACAGTATTATCTGCTGGGTCCGCCAACAGCGATTCCTTGATAGTTGGCGGATCGAGCGGCGCGACCTCGACTGCCCGGGCCCTGGCCCCGCGAACGCTTTGACGGGCTTGTTCTGCTGCCGCCCACTTGCTTACTTGCTTGTTCATAGCCTCACCCGCTGGATAGAAGTTGAAAAACGACAAACCAACCAAACTCAGGTGAACCCATTAAAAAGCGTAACCCCCCCATCGACAACTGACAAAAATGTCAGTTGACGCTTTTACAAAGATGCTTTTTTCAAACGTGAAAATCCGATACCAGAGGGCTGGTATCGGATTTTCCATAAAGCCCAGATTGGGTTCAACTGCTTAAGCAAGCAGCATTATGCGCAGGCGCAAGACCTTTCACCCACGGGGTGGGCCCACTTGACATTACCCCTGCAAAGCCAGGTAGCCCCTCGATAAAGGGTCACAGTACATCCTGCATCGCCAACCGATCCAGCGCATCGTAACCATAGGTAGCCCCACCCGAACCGGACGCCAGCTTGACACGCTGCAAACGCCCTAACCCATCATATTCAAGTTGACGCCCCTCCTCATCCAGTATCAGGTTGCCATCGGCATCGTATTCCAACTCAATGATTCGCGGCTCATCTTCAAGCCCATTGATGGTGATGCCCGTCAGTTGCGCGGGGTCCCAAGGGTTGTCGAAATGATAACGGGCATCGATCATGCCTTCCTCGAACAGGGTGCGCACTCGGGTGATGTTATCCAATGCGTCCATATCGAAGCGCTGCAGCTGGATCTTGTTGCCATATGGGTCTACGGGTACATAGGCGTCTTCACCCTGACACTCGTAGTCGGTCAACCGGCCTCGCTCGTCATAGACGTAGCTTTCTTCGCGCAGCACCGGCGCGCCCTCGCCCTCACTAAGCGTTTTAGTCACGATTGCATCCACTGCATCGTAGGTTTGGGTCAACGTCTGCTGCGTGTCGCCAAAATCAAAAATGCGGGATGTCTCGCGTTCGAACTCATCGTAGCCCAAGGTAGTTGTCAGGCTACGCACACTACCGTCGGGTTCCTCCGTTTCCGTCACGTAGGACTCGATGCGGCCCAGTGCGTCATAGTAGAAGCGGCTGACAAGTGTACCCAGGCGGGTTTCCTCGAGCTGGCCCAATGCGTTGTAACGGTGTGATTGAACACCTCCTAATACATCCGTATAACTCAAAAGGCGACCGCCAAGGCTGTGGACGTATTGCATGCGAAGCGGTTCCCCACCCCCCTGGCTACGCGTTTCCGAGCGCAGGTGACCGGTACTGTAATAGTCTCGCGAAAGCTCATCACCATTTTCCTTGCAACCGAGCAGCCGAGCATTTTTTGTGTCGTAGTCGTATTCCGCATTCACCTCGGTGTTAACCAGGGTCCTTTGCCAAGGCTCTTCACCTACCTGTGGCACATACTTGTAAACAATATGCTCGCCACGGGGGGAAATCACTGACTCCGGCTGGCGCATGCCCGGGGCATATTCCATCAAGCGCCGACGACCACCGGTAACAGACGCCACCATACGGTTCAGGCCGTCAAAGGCCTGTTCGCCCAACACATGCTCCTCCACTACCCCACTAACGGTTTCCAACACTTTGATCAGCACCGGCAGGTCTTCGTGGCTATGCGGCGCATACTCACGCACCACCTGCGAGTTATCGGCCAAGGTATGCACGAGCAATCGATCGAATTCATCGTAGGCAAAGGCAGTTTGCGCTTGACGGCCATCGATTTCCCGAGAGGTCCGGCCCAGGCCGTCATAAAAATACTGGTGCAAGCTTTCCCGTTTGCCATCAAGGCGCAAGCGCTCGACACGCACTGGTTTGTCGAACAGATTCTGCCATGTCACGGTCTTGCCAGTGCGCACCTTACCATCCCCCGATTCACGCCACTGCGTGATGATCGGCCCTGCTGATTCTTGCGTGCCGATCGGGTCGGTTTGTTCATGGTTGCGCACACCATCCGGCCCAACCT
Source organism: Pseudomonas sp. USTB-Z (assembly GCF_019691255.1). Taxonomy (NCBI): domain Bacteria; kingdom Pseudomonadati; phylum Pseudomonadota; class Gammaproteobacteria; order Pseudomonadales; family Pseudomonadaceae; genus Pseudomonas; species Pseudomonas sp. USTB-Z. Next base: position 35,377 of record NZ_JAECZP010000025.1, on the reverse strand, counting down.
CACAGCAACGCTGCCCCCAGGCGTCGTACTCGTAACGGGTGGTCAGCGGCAGGTCTTCCAGCGCCAGCCACTCATGTTCAACCTCTTCAACCAGGTTGCCCAGGGCATCGTACGTTGCACTATAGGTCTGACGCTGCGCTTCCTGGGCTGCTGGCGTAAGCGCATAGTCGGGATCCTGGCGCATCCGCCGAACTTCGCGGTTCAGGCCATCGACATAGCTCCAGGTGGTAACACCCTTGACGTCTACCATGACCTGCAGAGCCTGGCTGCCATTGGACGACAGATGGTAGCTGTACTCGCGTTTCGCCGTGTACTCGGTACCCGGCGCAACGGTTTCGCTTGTTACGCGTCGCAGCTCGTCATAGGTATAAGCGATCTGCACATCGTTGCTCTCATAGTTTTCGTCATAATGGAGCAGCGGTTCACCGATCAACACCGAGTGCCGCAAAGTGGTGACTTTTTGCGCATGACGCTTGCCCGTACCTGGCAGATAATGCCCATGGTCGAAGCCGTTCAGAGTCGCCACGGTTTGCACAGCGGGATGCTGGTCCTCCTCAACCCGGGTGTAGTTATAGGTTGTATGGGTAACCTTGCCGTTCAGCTTCAGCGTTTCACTGACAGGCCGGCCATGTTGCAACTTATCGTCGCGCGGGGTCGCGAGCCTGGACTGGCCATGACGCAATGCCTTGATCTGGCGCCCTCGCACCAGGCCACGATGCCACGTACCGCCGACGCTGTCTGCATATTCAGTCTGGGTATGGCGCAACAGCTTGGCGCCCTGCACTCGCACCAGTGCTTCAGTATGCTGAAGCAACTTGCCCCTGGCATCAGCGTCGAGGGCGGACAGTTTGACGTAGGTATAGTCACTACGCAGTGTTTCTGCTCCGGCATCGCCGTCGGCGGCGGGCTCCACCGTGCGCGATCTCAGCCACCGGACAAAGCCTTCTGGATCACCGGGGTAGTCTCCCTCGGCGGCCGCTGGGTAATAGGTGCTGTGCGTTGTCACACCATTGGGCTGCCGCTCCAGTATCAGGTTGCCGTATGGGTCATAGTCAGTGGTGACCGTCTGCTCCCGGTAAGCGTTTGAGTTTCCTGCCAGCCGCCAGGCGGTTGTCACGGTCTTGGGTAACTGGAAGTTATTCGGTTGTGCCGAGAATCCTAAATTATCGACCTCATGATAGGTGGTGGTAACGGTATTGACGCAGGCGTCCTGGGTAGTGACCTGTTTGGTTATTAAATGGAAGCGGTTGAAACTGCGCTCCACCACGCGCACCGCAACCTTGTTCATATAGTGGCTTGTCGTCGAGGTATAGAGAAAATCGCTCCCGGTGAACTTGTACAAGTTGTCGAAGCCATTATCCTCCCAATCGACGCCGGCGCCGTTACCTAGATAATTGTTGCTGCTGAAAGCATAGTGTGTTTCGACATCTTCCTGTTCAAAGCCTGGGCTCACGACATGGCGCGTTACGTACGGTAGCGTCTTCCCGCCAGGCAAGTCATGGCCATCGTACTTGTATTCGATGACTTCGCTGCCACCGAGCGGGGTTCGCACATGGGTCAACAAACGCAAAATGCCCCACGACTCCGTTTGCAACGGATGATAGTCGAATTCCCAGCGTGCCTTGTCCGGGGTGGGTAACACGACTTGTTTCAGTTCATCGCCGTCGCGTACCAAGGTGTAACGTGCGAAGGCTTTGGTCCCGGGGTTCAAGTCGATCAGCACATCGCTGGTGGAATAGTCGATTTTCAGCAAGGTCCTGTTGGTGTCGTCAACGATCCATTCCAGGCAGGGCGCACCGTCCACAGGCGTGTAGCCCAGGGTGATGCCATGACCTGTCTCTGCCAGCACCCGCACGGGCAAGGACACGGTGTAATCGGGAGCCTGTGGCTCAAGCAGCTCGATCAAACCGGTCTTGTGCGCCACGCGATAGCGCGTTTGCTCACCTTCACTGACATTTTCAAAATGAAAGCTGTCGATTTTGCGCTCTAGCACCACAGCCTGCTCACCCGGACCGTTGTCGTCCACTTTGAAGCTTTCACCAGAATGCAGGTTGAGCATCCCACGGTTCGTGAATTGGCTCAGGTTCAAGCTCCAGCCGTCTCCGAACCCTGGATCCCCTTTGCTCATCGGGTTGTAGGACAGCCGCAGCGGCAGGCTGGGGCCGTTGAGGTCGTTGGCGGGCAGTTCGGGTAACTGAATCGCCAGTGTGTATTGCCCGGTTCGCGGGTCAACGCCACCCTGCACGAAGCTGAGGAAGTTGAAAGCATTGGAATGGACGATGGATTGGGTCGTCATGGTAAATACTCACTCGATAATTGGGGTGCGTCGCCCGCGAACGGGCGACTTGGCTTTACTGCCCCTCAAGGACCAACTGGTTGCGGCTGTCCACGCCGCCCTTGAAAGTAATTCTCAAGTGGTGGGCATTGCCGTAGTTGTCGGTGAGCGTTACGAGCAGTGGTCTGTCCAATACCTTGCGATACTCGGTATGTTCGGTGTCAACCCAGTATTTCAAGTTCGGTACCCGATCCAGGCTCAACAGCAGGGTGCCTGTACTGACGGACTCATGGTTCTTGAACCCATAATCCAGGCCTTCGAACTTCACCTTTTCCTCATGCACCAGCAACTCGAGTTCAGCCCCATACGTGATGCCGCTCGGTGGCGATACGGAATCCGGATCACGACGGGGAATGAACGCAAACCCTGTGTAGCTGCAGTAGGTTTCGTCGATCAGTTCGCTTTCCCACTTCATCATCGATGCATACGCCAGACGGGCCCTGACAAACTCGAGTCCGGGGGCTCTGAGTACCCAGTAATCGGTGGTGTAATGCCAATAGTTGAAGAAGTCGCCGTTCGAGTGATTACTACCATCGTGGGTATACACCCGCTTTGGCTCAAATTTGTAATCGTCAATATTGGGCGGGGAAACTTGCACCCCTTGCAGCTCGAGCACCCCCGGGGCTCCCTCCTTGAGGTCAGAGTAATGCCAGCCGTTGTTATGATCCTGGAACTTGGCCTTGAACTTCCTGACCTCGGCCTCCAGGGCGTTCACAAAGAAGGTCACGGTACGCCGTGCGTCGATTGGCGCTAGCAATGAGTCTTGCTCAGCCTGAACCGCGCTAACTGGAAAGTAGTCGTAGCGAACATTGCGACGCTTGGTAACTGCCCATTTCTGGTCAGCTGCCTCCTCAGGCAGCTCATCAGGGTCCAACCCATCAGCACCAGCCGGCAAGACGTAGACTGGGCTACCGTCCTCGTATAGCAGCTGCAGCGTCGATAATTCCTGATCGCTCACCGGGTCCCATACAGTCCCGTTAGCCCCCTCGAAACTGTTGGTTTCGATAAGGACGTCGATGCCAACCTGCTGCAAACCATTGGCCAAGACCTTGTTACGATTGCTGTTATTACGCAAAACTTCAAATCTATTGAGCGCTTTCCAACGCTCTTGCTGTGTGGCCATTTGTTGCACACTGTTACGCCCGTGCTCGATCACGGCAAGCCCCCCAAGCCCGTAGGCAACGCCGACAACGACGCTGACTTCACCCGGCCCGCCTGGCTCAGCCCCCGGCGCGGTGTAGACACCGTCCTTAAGCGTACCTTTACCGAAGAGCATCCATGAGTCCGCCTTATAATCGAGAAGAGCAAAGTCCTGGGTCCCGCTGGGTGGCATTTGCGAGACATGAAACGGCTCGAGCTGGAGCATCATGGAGTATTTGATCATCACCACCGTTGCATAGCCGCTGTCGGCGCCGCGCGACACCTTTATACGCAACAGCTCCACAGGCACCTTTTCGTCTTTGGCGCTCGGCGTATACCTGACACTGCGGGGATCTTCCGGAATCGCTTCAAAGCCGTCAGTGGTGCCATCCTCGAGCGCCCAGGAGATGCCCTCACCATCTGACGCCGTCAGCGTGAGCGCAGGATCGCCTTTGTTCCAGAGCACTACTCTGGGTGAAATCGCCAAGGCCTCGCTGGACTCGACCACTAATGCCGTACGTACTTCACTGTCGGGCGAGTTGGTCAGCTTGGCCGTCACTAGGACAACTTGCGAGTCACTGGCAAACTTGTCGATGGCCGAAGCGGTATAACGCCCGGCCACCATGTCACCGCACGCACGCGGATAAGTGAGATTACGCACCGACCATTCACTGGGCGCCGTGCCCGTCAGGGTGAATTGCTTGTCCCTGGAAGCCCCGAGACTACTTAGCGCCGGCTGCAGAATACGCGCGTCCTTGCCAGGCGTAATATCGCCAAACAGGATCGTGTCATGCTGCTTGTACTCTTCGGACATCGCAATCTCATGTTTCTGCGGCAAGACCACCTGCGACAACACGTCGGTGGCGAACTTGGCCATCAGGGGGGCCCAAGCCTTGCTTACCAGCAGCGAAGCACCGTAGTTGCCCTTGCCGGCACCGCTCGACGGCAGTAGGTAGAGCCACCCGGCAGGCGCATAGCCCCACTTCAGCGCACCCCTTAACTGCATGAGCAACACCACGGCCCCATCGTCCGCGGGCGATGAGCCGCTGCCCCCCCCTTCAGGGGCCTTTTGCGCCACGACAGTGAAATCCACCACGGACAGTGCGCTATAGCCAAAGTGGAATTCGATCGTTACCACCGGCAATGCCCAGTTGCGCAACTGCGGCCCCAGCTGCCGCAGTAAATATGCGCCCATGGTGCTTTCGGCGTTTGGGGTTGGCGCCAGGTTACAGACCGGGTCGGAGACCGTACTCCAATCGATGACCAATTGGCCCTTGTCGGCATTACGTGACCGCACTACCTGCAAATCGACGGTTACTTCGAATCGAAAGCCCATGCCCGGCTGCAGCACATGGCTGCGCCTCAAGAAGGCAGGCTCGCCGGGGTACTCGGCAATCATGCTACACCTGCCGGCGATCAGTTCCATGCTCAGCTTGACCCGTGCCGACCGACCACTGGCCGCTCTGAACGACACCTGGGGCGGGCCGAACATGATGTTCGCGAAAACAACCTTCTCGGTGTTGTTATCCGCGTAATATTCGCCGCTGAACGGCACGATAAAGTCCTGGGTCGCGAATGCCTCGACAAAGCGATCCTGCAACAGTTGGTTGAAACGGTCGCGGCCGATCGAGAGCATCGCACCCCAGCCGTGCATGGCGTCACCCTTGCTCAGTTCTGCGAGCAGGTCATCCTTTGAATTGCTAGCCATGATCAAGCCCCCTTCGCACCGGTGTTTTGCTTGACTTGTTTCAGTTGCTCGATGTAATCCGGGTCGAAGGGTAGTGGAAGCACGACGTAATCCCAGGTATTGGGCCTAGTCTTTTCAATCGCTGCAAGAATGACGTAATCGCTGTCCTTTTCGCTGATTGTATAAACACCCGTCTTTTCATCAATGTTGCCCTCCCCCCTTACCGTGTACCAATCGACCGCATCAGGCGGGATTAGCTCAGGGTCCATCATTCCCCCTGGAGTCCAAAGCTCCAGCGCCAGCTTTCCTTCTTCCGGCTGCGTAGCCTTGAGCACGCCAGTGACAGGGAACCACGCTATGAGGATCTCGAAGACGTCCGTTTCTCCCCCAGCGGATACCTGCACAGTGTCCAGTTGCACCACGCGCCCAATCGTGCCCGCACTTCCCGGTTGATGGGTCGGTGCCTCATAAATGCGCGCGTTCGCACCCGGGGGAATCTCAAGGTTATCGTCGTCGGCGTTTGGCTCACGCAAGGCGCCTTTCGCACCGCCCCCCATGCTCCACTGCAACTGTTCATCCAAGCTGCCACCTATCAGCAGGTAAGTGCGGGGTTTCGCCGGAGGCTCCGGCGAATAATTGGCGACCTGTAGAAGCGGATAGGCCGAGACTTTTCTAGCGACGACTGTCACCAATGCCCGACTGATACTGTCGCCTGATTGGGCCTCGACGATGACCTGCTTCGAGGCACCTGTGATCTTGTCCCGCGTCGGCGCGGTATAGGTGCCATCCTTGATAGAGCCTATTTCACCCTCTGAGCCTGGCACGGGCTTGACAGTCCAGGTAACTGGGGCGTTGGGTGGTGTCGTCAGGACGAAGTCCTGACTTGTACCGGCCCCAATCGATACCTCTAGAGGTTCAACGGCAAAGGCGGTGAACTTCGGTGCCAGGGTACCCAGCAACGACAGGTCGCCGGGGGCATGCACGGAAACGGGTTGTACCGCTTGTTCACTGCGGAACAGCAACCCGTTCAGACGCAGCACATCAATCGAGGCCCCGACTTCTTCGATGGCGGAAGTAAACTTCTCAAATGCTTTTTCCATCGGTGGTTTGACGTGAGGGGCACAACGATCGACAGTGAACCCCCAAAACATCCCTCTCACATCAGTATTGTCGTCAAGCTCAATATCCGTACGAAGACTTTTCTCTCCGGGTACAATGGTCACCCTACCTTTATTCGGACCTTCGCTTTCGATGCTGAGCAAATATTCCTTCTCAAAGGTGAAGATGAAAACTGGTTCTCGCTCCCCACACGTATGCACCGAACTCCAAGTAAAACAACACCTGACTTCAGCCGGCGCATGACACTGCCACCTGAATTTTATTTTGCCCTCTTCAAAACTAAACGAGCCCTCATTACCCTCACTCGCTAGACTAAAGGGGGAAAGCCGCCCATAGTCGAGCGTCGCACCCGGGTCATTAAACACGAGCTCAGGAATATTGGCTTTCAACTCACCATAATTCGCCCGCACAATAAAACCATTTGCAGATTCCTCATACGTCGGCTCAATTCCACTGAATTCGGGTATTTTTTTTATCATCTTGGCCACGAGGTCTTTTGCCCACGCCGCATTGTGCAAAATGATATTTGCCGTATACGCCTCGCCAGTTGGGGGTTGCGGCAGTAAATACGGAAAACCTCCATCGTTCGCTGGCCAATCACCGACCGCCCCACCATTGAAGGCCACGCCAACCAGTACCGCCCCCTCTTCAAGTTCGGCCGGGTCAGTACTCGCGACCGTCTGGCCGGCCTTGGCCAGCGAGTGCGTTCGAACCGAGAAGAAAGTCGGCTTCAATTCACCTTCCACTGGCGCGAGCGTGTTCAGTTCCCATACTTGCTCTTCCACCTCCCTCCCTTGAAACTCTTTCCGAATAGCGTTACCCACCTTATCGTTCAAGTCCTTCCATGCAGACACTTCGAACGTATAGGCTGTACCCTCGGCCAAGTTCAGTGTCACCCGGCCCTTGTCATTAATGTTGCCCCCGTTGCTCTCTTTGAGAGAGATGTTCATACGCACGGACGGGGCGGTCAGTGGGTCGACCCGAGCGATGCTTATCACTTCCAAGGTATCACCGCCTGACTTTTCGCGCAGATGCTTGATGGTGCCGTCAACCATACGCATGCTCAACCGCGCATTAGAGCTACTGATGTTCGAGTTAACGAAGGTCAAGCTGGGTTTGCTGAAGGTAAGCTCCGACAGATCAATGTAACTACCCGTCTCGGTTAGCTCACGCAGGTTGATAGGTTTTAGCCAATGGCTACCGTCGAAACGCTCAATGTGCTCCTGGGTCAACAGCATGTTGGTTTTAAAACGATCATAAACCAGTATAGCCCCCCAACCTTTCGTCTGGGGCTTTTCTCCAAGGTATTGCAAATATTGAGCAAGTGTAGGCCTAGGCATTTATTTAACCCTCTGAACTCTAGAAACAAGAAAGGTGCATCACAGACTGCACAGCAGTGCGCCCGCACTGCATTACAAAAAAACTACCTATTGACAGCGTTTTACCTAAAATCACTCATCGCCTATCATCGCTGGATACAAAACACCAGCGCTTGATGCGCGACAATTTGAGACTAGTCGACTAACGTCAAGTTATTAACACGGAAGGGCGTATAGTAAATTCCACCGTCATAGCTGAGCCGTGGATACAACGTAAAACGCTCACCCACGATGAGCCGCTTCAATATGTCCTTGGGTAACTTCGCCTTCACCCCGGTCTCGACTTCCCCTGGGGAGACTTCGATAGCATCGTGAAACACGTATTCCTGCTCGCCCTCTGCCGTCACGCCGACGATCGACAAGGTCAGTAGCTGCTTTTCAGCAATGAAGTACCAAGTTTCCAGCTCCAGGTCGGCACCGTCTTCAGGCACTTCCGAGAGCGGCAGCTCTTTACCAGAGACACCCTTGCAGATAATCTGCGGCAACTGTTCATGTGGCAGTGGCGCTACTCGCAGGTGGTAGGCCACCGAGTCGAAATAATCAGCTTCATCCGCTTCGTTGATCACCCGGTAAAACACCTTGAAACGCCTGGATTCATCCTTGTCACCCCGCGCCATATTCGCCACGACATACTGCGCCGGGATGAAAAAACGCAGCGGGTCGGCTGTGCTCGCCGGCTCCTTGGCCACGTATTGGCCCCATTCGGAATGCCCTATCCAATGCACCTGCACGCGTTCTCCAGGCGCGACAACGCCGGTGGGCACTACAACATATACGCCGTCAATACCAGACAGCGCCTCCATCGTTCCCCAATCTGGCGTTGCATCCGGGTTGGCACCCCTGATATCAGGCGCCACCAGCGCCTCTCGCATTGGCAGTATCTCTACCTGCAACTCGCTCGAACTCAGGCTCTCGCCCGGTCGGCCATATTGGTAGCTCAACCACACCGTCGTGCCCCCATTGGCCGCCAAGGTTTCGCCAGAAACCTGAAAAGGGATCGAGGCCGCCTCCATGGTGCTGGGATCGACACGCACCGACTGGATCAGGTCCCCCACCGGGCTGCGCCAATGCATGACAACGCGGTCAGACGACGCCATCGAAGGGTACACCGGAACCCGGATCGTCACGCCCGAGCGGAGCTTCGCCGGCTCCAGCGGTTCGCCCTCCGCATACCCATCGATGGCAGGTTTTTCGAGTGGCTGGGGCAAAGTCGCGCCCGAGTCGATTTCCCAGCGTTGGACAGGCGAATCGAGCTTGCTGCCGTTCATCAATTCAATACTGTAAGACCCCTCTGCATGGCCCTTTTCCAGTAAGCTGAAAAAATTTTTGGGAACGGTGGCCGATAGGGCTTCCTTATCGAAATGGTCTTCATCGACTAACAGCGTCCTGGACCATTCATCATCTTTAACCCCATCTTCGTCATAGCCGACCACCTTGAGATGGACTTTGTCTCCCGGCTGCATGGCCTGGTAGGGAGCGACAAGCACGGTCACCACACCACCGACGGGGAGCTTGCGGGGCTGAATGACCAAGCCGTGCGAGGGCAGCGCCTGTAGCACCGCTAGCGTCTCGCCTCCCTCTTGCGGGCGCACCCCCACATAGCAAAACTGCCGAAGTGACTCCAGCGGGTTGCCGCCGGATGGGAATACGGTGTAGGACAGAAATGCCCATCCGCCAGCGGCGCCTCGGATAGTTGCGTTATCGATCTTTACCTCGACCCCATCTATCGGGTCGACCGGGTACCCCGCGCCTGTATCATCGAAAGCATCACCGCCCGGGTTAGCCCCTATCCAGCGTGGACTTACAGTATCTGCGCCATCCATACCCGTGTACTTAATACGCACAACCAATGCATCGGCACCCAATTTATCCAGATCTATCTCATCACGTTCATTCAAATCAGGGATATGCGGCTTCTCGGGTGCAGCTTTCAGCCCACTCATGTCAAGCGACCTCAGGTTAATTACCCTTTACGCTGAAACGTCGCAATCGCTGATCAACCTGCCAATTTGAACAGGACGAATACGTCGACGCCATCGCATGGGCGACTGTAGGAGTGCCAGCTGAACGCTACGCCCTGGAACGCTTGGGCCTCGTCTGCCAGCAACATATTTCAGCAAAGTTATAGCCCTGCTCGGATCGGTCGAACAACTGGTAAAACTGCTAGGTGCGCGCCAGAGAAAGCCCCCCTAGCCTGTATGCGAATACGTGAGGCCTATGCGCATCACTTTCGCTCATGGATGTCGCGGGCACTCCAGCTGCGGCACACCCGATCCACACGCTGACATGAGACGACCAGTATGAACACTGAAAGTGCCCCCCTCCAGTCGGGCATTATAATGGTTACCGACCCGGACCAAGACTTTAACGAATTAATCGTCCCGGAAAAATATGGCGAAACATTCACACTCAACGTGACGCTTTCTAAGCCACGTAAAATCCAATTCTCCGATATACCTTCCGCCTCAATCATTACATTGAGTGGCTATAACTGGTCAGTAAAACTCAAGACCACTCACCACCCGGCCGGCCTGGAGCCGAACGATATTGACTACTACGCGAGAACTTACGATAACAACGCCTTCATCAAGGAAGGGCTGGGCGTGGAGGTCATGGAAAAAACCGGTACAGCGAGCCGCGATTCACTAAAAAAAATTGAGGTCACCCTTTCGAAACAACCTGGCCTCCCATCCACTTCGCGAGAATAATGTCATGTCCGTGCATTCCAACGCCTTCAACTTTTCAAGTTTCGTTCAAGGCAGTGTCGACCCGCGCACCGGCCAATATGCGTTAAGCATCGACCTGCCAACACTTAACGCCAATAACCTGTGCGGTCCCGACCTGCCGTTGCAGCTTAATTTCAACCCGATGAACAACGAGAAGACGGGGTTCGGTACTGGCTGGAGCCTGAAACTGACACGCTTTACCGTCTCCAGCGGCATGCTCAACCTGCACAGCGGTGAAAGATTCAAGGTCGACAACAATGGTCCTGGGGAGGCTGCCGTCATCGCGGAGCGTAAGCTGGAAAGTTTTCACTTCAGCGATATCAGCGAGGGCGAACAGAAACGCTTTCGCATTGCGCACAAGTCGGGCCTGACCGAAATCCTCGAACCACGCGACGCCAACTATGATTGGGCAGTGCCGGTACGGGTACTGGCGCCGTCAGGGCATGGCCTCAACCTGCACTACGCACCAGACAAGACCACGCCGCACCTGACATCGATCAGCGATGACAGCAAGCGCGTGTTACTGCGCATTGATTACACCGGCAACGCCGAGGTACTTGTAGATATAAACCCGGGCACCGAGGCTCATGCCCGGTTTACCTTGGGACTGCAAGGTGGTCACCTGACAAGTGTGAACCTGCCGGGCCCCGACAAAGCAGCCTGGCAGTTTGACTACGTCGCCTATGATAACGATACCCTGTACTACCTGACCCGCCTGGAAAACCCCGTCGGTGGCATCGAAACGATTAGGTACAAGGTGGACGGCCATGCGTTTCCAGGGGTGGAAGGCAAATACCTGCCCTACGCGACCGAACACATCCTTCAGCCCGACCCGCTGGACGATACCACCTACCTGAAAAACACCTACGCGTTCAGCAACAACAACTTCCTGGGCAATGGTGCCGGCGTCAGTTGGTCCGACACGGGTCTAGACATTCTCTACGACTCCCCTGATCCCACCTTCCGTTATCAGTCCACAGCACACCACCACCTGGGCGACCAAGTGCTGCGAACGGTCACACGCACCTTCAACCGCTTTCATCTCCTGACCGAACAGGTCACCCAACAACAGGGTTGCATCGAAACCGTCACGACCAAGTACCACGAAGTAGACAATCTGAACTTCAAGGCTCAGCCCAACCATTTCCAGTTGCCCCACCAAGTGACCAAGTCCTGGACGCTGGACGGCGACTCCAACAAGCGCCGCGATGAAACCCTGGTGACCCTGTACGACACCTTTGGCAACCTGACCGAGGAGATCCAGGCCAACGGCATACGCACGGTACGCGAGTACTACTCCAATGGATGCGAAGGCTGCCCGGAAGACCCAGAAGGCTTTGTGCGCAACCTGAAATGTGAAACGGTCTACCCGGCGCCCGTGGCCGACAGCTCACTGGATGCTGCTCCGATCAAGCGCAACCGCTATCGGTACGTCAAACTACCCGCTCTGGCCCAGGCCACATCCCAGCAACTGCCCAACCACTGGCTGGCACTGGAGAACGAGGACACCTTCGAGGTCAAGATCGAGGCACGCGCTGGCGGGCAGAAAGCAGAAACAGAACACCTGCTGCACAGTAATCACCGCTACTACCTGAACATGCCTGAAAATCCACTCTTGCATGGCCGCACCGACAAGCATGAGTTCAGCATGAACGGTTTCTCGGCCAGTACCGCCTGGCGCTATGAGATCACCAATGATCTCGACGGTAATCCTACCTGGCTGCAGACCAAAGAAACCTACAAAGCACCCGGCGGCACGCTCGAAACGACGACCCGCGCCGTGCAGTCGATCCTTAGTGGCCAGTTGGTCGAAGATGAAGATCTCAATGGCGTGGTGAGCCGCTTCCGCTACGACATGCTGAACCGCCTGATAGAGCACACTACGGCGCCCGACAGCGTTTACCAGGCCACCCGTAGCTACGCCTACCGATTCTTCATCGATGAGGGACGAAAACGCTCCTATGACCAAGTCACTGACGCCAAAGGGGTGATCACACGGGTGGTTTACGACGGCCTGAACCGGCCGATCAGGGAAGAGCGCGAGGTCATCGTTGCTGGCGACCCAGCAACGCGCCTGACGCGCACGCTATCGACGTCACGCTATGACTCGGCAGGCCGCCTCACCCGCGAGACGCTCTACGACTACCCACCTGTCGATGCCGGCGCACAGGCCCCGCAACAGCCCGACGTCACCACGACCTATGACTATGGCTACGACGGCTGGGGTGCACGCAGCCAGGTATTCCGCTCGGATGGCGTCACGGAGTTCACGGACTCCACACCGTTCGGCGTAGGCGGCGATCTGGTCACCGAGTGGATTGAAACCCGGGACCAACCGGGCGTCAGGCAGAATGTGCGGGTCAGCCAGCTGAATGCCTTCAACAAACCATCCTACGAGTACCGCCAGATCGAAGAGCCAGGTCAACCACCGGTGCAAGTCGGCCGCACGGACTACGTCTACGATGGGTTTGGCCGCTGCACCCAGGACACTTTCAGCTCCACCACACCGGGCAGCAAGGCAGTACCCCGCATCCGCAAATTCAGCTATGACGTCTGGGGACGCATGTACAAAACCGTGCGCCCGAACGGTAGCGCGCTGCTGCGTAGCTTCGTCGGGTACAGCGTGGAGGAACTCACCACCAGGCTGGAAGTGCAAGAAGCGGGCAGCGACACCGCCGAAACGGTATTCAGCCGCAGCTACGATGGCCTGGGCAGGCTGAAACAGGTGAAGATCGGCCCACGGATCGAGGACTACGACTACGTGACGCAGACCTTGCTGATCGACAAGCGTACGGCTTACGCACAAGACCAGAACCGCAAGCGCGTCATCCAATACAATTACCTGCCGCAGCTGACTGAACAACCCACCATGCTGGATGCCAGTATCGAAGTGCCAGGGCAACGGCATTCCGCTACGCAGGCCATCTTCGGCTACGACAAGACCACCGCGCAGATATCGAGCGCCGACAACGGCAATGGCCGACACGGGTATGAATACACCCAGGAGGGCTACCTGGCTAAAGACACCTGGATGGTCGGGGGCAAAGAGCAACACCACAGTGACTACAAACACTCCCTTCAAGGCAGGATACGCACTCGCAAGCACTCCGATGGCCACGAGTGCGAATACGGTTATGACGCCGAGGGCCGCGTAAACAGCATCAGCCAAGGGGCGCTGCACAGTGTTCTCAAGTACAACAGCCAGGGTTTGCTGTGCAGCACAGAAACCCGTGACGGCGGGAATGCCGATCGCCGCGTGCTGTGCACCCAGACATACGATGCCCTGGGCCGTGAGAAAACACGCACGCTGACCGTAAATGGCGCTGCAGAACAAGTGTTGAGCCTGGAATGGTACGACAATGACTTGCTCTATAGCCGTACGCTGGTTCGGGACGCAAAGGAGGTGCGCAAGGAAACCTTCGAGTACGATGAACTCGATCGCTTGGTCCAGTACACCTGCACTGGCGAGGACCTGCCCAGCGACACCAAAGGGCGCCAGATCAGTGTCCAGCTGTTCCGCCTCGACGATTTGGACCGGCTAACCCGTCGCGCCACCGAGTTTGCCGATGGCAACAGCGAGAGAGCCGACTTTACCTACAAAGAGGATGGCAGTTTCCAATTGGAAAAGGTTGGCTATCGCCTGTTCGAGGGCTACACCGCCCAACAGGCCTTCGACTATGAATGGCAGGCATTCGAAGAGGAGCAGACATTCGACGAAGAGCAGACGTTCACCTATGACGAGCAAGGCAACATGCTCAATGACGAACTTGGCCGCAAGCTTGAGTACGACACCCTTGGCCGTTTGCAACGGGTTATCGATGTCGACGGCAAAACCACGCTGGTGGAGTACCAGTACGACGGGCATGATCAATTGCTGGCATCGCGGCATGCCGACGGCCGCCAGGTACATCGCCGTTTCCTCGGCCATCAGCTGGACAGCACGCTGGAAAACGATGTCCTGACCCAATACCTGTACAGCGGCATCCAGCCCCTGGGCGTTCAGCAATACCCGGCTGCCCCCGAGGCCACACGGCTGCTGCACAGCGATATCGCCGGTAGCGTGGTCAGCGAAACCGATGCCCAGGGTACCCGCCACGCCAACTACAGCGTCTATGGCGAGCGCCCTGCCGACAACGGCATGCGCACCCTGCTGGCGTTCAACGGCGAAGCCCGCGAGGAAGCGCTTGGCTGGTATCTGCTCGGCAGCGGCTATCGTGCGTACAACCCAGGACTGATGCGCTTCCACAGCCCAGACTCGCTAAGCCAGGAGGAAGCAGGCATCAACCCCTACCTGTACGCCCTAGGCAACCCGGTGAACTGGCGCGACCCTACCGGGCACCGTGTCCAAGGCATCCCTCCTGACCGTGTACCACCATCGTATATCGACCCGCCCGAGAAGCCCAAAGCGCCTTGGGGTGCGTGGATAAGCGTGGCCGTAGCCGGGGCGATATTTCTCGCTTCGGTATACTTCATGCCGTGGTCGGCGCCATTGAGTCTTAGTTTACTCCCTAAGTTCACCTTGGGGGTCGCGGGTGTCACCGCCAACGGCCTCGCGTTCGCTGGACAGATCTATATCGCCGTCAACAATGATGAGGACCAGAACCTGCAATACATACTCTTTGGACTCTCCTTTGCGGGCGGTTTCGCTTCGGGGGTCGGGATCAAGGCTACCAGAGCGGCGCTCCACGCGGCCAAAGCGGCTGCCGCCAGAACGAGTGGAATAAGCGCAGCGCTCAAAAACATGGGCGAGATGAACGCAGGTATCATCAAACAGGGGGGCAATCTCGCACCAGTGGCAAACGCATCTCCTGCCGGTGGGGGTACGCTCTCCCGAGCCTCGATATCGGCTACCAGGGGAAGTAACAGCCCAAGGATCTTGACCAGAACAAATTCTAACAGGTCGGTGGTTAACTCTTCGAATACTTCTCGGAATTCACCTAACCCCACCCGTTCCAACTCCGTCACGAGCCGTACCTCGAACAACAATTCCCGCGGGGAAAACTTCGCTGAGATAACCCAAAATTCTGGTCAATCGTCTGGCACTTCAACGCCGTCCTCACCTGTCTGGCTGAAGGGTCCACCGGATTTTACGAGAGCATTCGAGTGGGCAGAACCAGGAAAAGGTATACGTTCCGGATACTTTAGATATTTAGATTAATGACCTGCGGACTGACCCCAACCAAGTTCCCGCTGCGCAACGCAGCGGGAACCTTCCCACAATGCATTACCCCTCGCTCACGCTGATTACTCCGCCAGACACTGAAGACTCTTCCTACATTACCTCACCCCCGCCCCGCCTAACCTAGCGCCCTCGAACTCGGCGTACACCGTCTTTTGAAGCACCCCTGCGCCGCTGCTCGCTACACAACACAGCCACCCCACCGGTACTGCCTTGGCACTGACCGGTAGCGCAGCTCAGGACCCCCCAATGCCTCGACTCGATCGGCGCAGGCACCTGCCATCACGCCTACGCCTTGCCCCGCTTTCGCCACTGCTGGGTGCCTTTGTGACCTTGGCACCCGCCACCTCCACGCTTGCCGAAACCTCACCTGTCACGTTCCAGGCAGGCTTCATGCGCCAACCCCCTGGCCAGGCGACGGATGCCGGGGCGGTGGCGCTGCAGAGCCTGGCTGCACATACGCCGCTACCAGCAGGGCGCTATCGCGTTGCCCTGCTGGTAAACCTTGCCCCCATCGAAGAGCGGGAGCTGGAGTTCCATGCCGCAGCCAATGGTAGTGGCCTGCAACCCTGCCTGACCGGCGACGTGTTGCGTGCCCTGGACCTGCGCGAGCAAGCGCTTGAGACAGCCCTGCCCGAGGATGATAGCTGTGTCGACCTGGCAACCCTGATCCCGCAGGCTAGTGTCGACTTCGACCCGGCGCAGCTGCGCCTGTCGTTGTCGATCCCACAGGTTGCCCTGCGCCAGGACCGCTCGGGCAACGTGCCGCAAGAGCGCTGGGACGCGGGCATCAATGCAGCGTTCGTCAACTATCAGGTATCGGCCCAGCACAGCAGCCTGCGCGAAGGGCGCAACACAAGCAGCCAAGACCTCTACCTGAACAGTGGGATCAACCTGGGTGCCTGGCGCCTGCGCAGCCAACAGGCACTGCGCCAGGGCGATGACGGTACACGGCAATGGAGCCGCAGCGACACCTACGCCCAGCGTGACCTGCCCGGCCTGCGCGCGAACCTCACCCTGGGCGAAACCTTTACCGGCAGCGATGTATTTCGCAGCTTTGCTTTTTCTGGCGTGCGCCTGGCCTCCGACCAGGAGATGCTCTCCGATACCCTGCAGCAATATGCTCCGGTCATCCGCGGTGTTGCACAAACTCGGGCGAAGATCGAAGTGCTGCGCAACGGCTTCCCGATCTATTCCAGCTATGTAGCCCCGGGACCGTATGCCATCGACGACCTCAGCGTCGGTGCCGGTCACGGTGAGCTGGAGGTGGTGGTGACCGAAAGCGATGGGCAGGTCAGCCGCTTCATCCAGCCCTATTCATCGCTGGGGAGCCTGCTACGCGAAGGGGTGTGGCGCTATACGGGCACCGCTGGCCGCTACAACGGTGCCGAACACCTCGACAAGCCAGGGTTCTGGCAAACCACCCTGGCCCGCGGCGGCACCTGGAACAGCACGCTTTATGGCGGCCTGCTGGCCAGTGACTACTATCGCGCCTACGCACTGGGAGCGGCCCGCGACTTCGCTGACCTGGGTGCGTTGTCGCTGGACGTCACCCAGGCGAGCACCGACCTGGGTGGTTCGCTGGGGCAAGTGCAGGGGCAAAGCGTTGCCCTGCGCTATGGTAAAAGTTTCCAGACCCGCACCAGCCTGCGCTTTGCCGGCTACCGCTACTCCACCGAAGGCTACCGCGACTTTGACGAAGCCGTTCTGCAACGCAATGGCGCTTCGCGGTTTGCCGGTAGCCGGCGCAGCCGCCTGGAAGCCTCGGCATACCAGACCATGGGCCAAAGCAGCTCGCTGAGCCTGACCCTGTCGCAAGAGGACTACTGGCGCAGCGACTACCAGCGTCGTCAGTTCCAGTTGCAGTACAACACACGCCTGGGTGACCTCGGGGTCAATCTCTTCGCTTCGCAATCACTGAGCGAACGCAATACCGACAGCAGGATGTTCGGGCTGAGCCTGAGCCTGCCACTGGACTTCGGCCGCCGGCAGACCACCCGTTTCGACCTGCAACGCGTCAACGGCCAGTATAGCGAGCGCGCCAGCCTGCAAGGCGGTTTGCTGGATGACCGCCTCAGTTACTATGCGGCACTGACCAACGACCAGAACAACCGCAAGAGCGGCAACCTATCGCTTGCCTACCAGGGCAGCCAGGCCAGTTATGGCGTGGGGTACAGCGAAGGCAGCAACTATCGCACCCTGTCGCTGAACGCCAGTGGCTCGATGCTGGCCCATGCCGACGGCATCACTTTCGGCAGCTACATGGGGGAGACCACGGCGCTTGTACACGTACCCGACGTCGCCGATCTCGGCATGCAGAATGCCACTTCGACACGGACAGATGCCGATGGATACCTGCTGGTCCCATACCTGCGCCCTTATCGGGTCAATTCACTGGTACTCGACACCGACCAACTGCCCCCCGAAGTGGTCATCGACAATGGCAGCCAGCAAGTGGTTCCACGCCGAGGTGCAGTGGTCAAGGCCCGCTTCGACGCACGCCGGGTGGTGCGCATGGTGCTCACGCTGCAACACCCCGACGGCCGCCCACTGCCGTTCGGCGCCGACGTCAGCGATGCGCAAGGCAAGTCACTGGCCGTGGTCGGCCAGGCTGGGCAAACCCTGCTGGCAAGCACCCAGCAAGGTCCGCAACACCTGACGGTACGCTGGCAGGACGACGGCAATCAGCACTGCCAGGTGGCAGTGAACCCGCAAAACCTGCCACTGCTCGATGGCTTCCGCATGCAAACGCTGCAATGCCTGCCCGTATCGGTTGACGACACCAAACCGGCATCTGCCGACGACTCACAGGAACACGCCTAATGACCCCGCCCCACACCCGCCGCCTGCGCCTGCTTGCCTTGACCCTCTGCAACCTCATGCCCTGGCTGGTGGCGACCAGCGCGCAGGCCAACTGCAGCTGGGGCGCTGGCAGCGCAACCTACATGACCTTCAAAAACCAGAAGGTCAGTTTTTCGATCCCGCGCGATGCACCCGTCGGGACGCTCATCGGCGAGGCCAGTCTATACGCAAAAAATGACCAAGGGGCGACCTTGACCTGCTTCTATAACGCAGCCAACCCAGTCACTGCCAAGCTGCCCAACAGCGCACCACCGTTCGTCGGCAGCCTGCCCCTCATGGGCAACAAGAACGTGGATGGCATGGTGATGCAGACCAACATCCAGGGCGTGGGCGTTGCCATCGATCTTGGCTACCCCTTCAATGGCAGTGCCGACAATACCTTCACGCCCGACGCAGGCACTGGCATCCCCTACACCGGGACCATGACCAGGCCGACCTCGTTTGGCCTGCCACTGGACGCAATCCGCGGCAAGGCCAGCTTCATCAAGATTGGCGATATCGACCCAGGGCCGCAAGAAGTCGACGTGGAGGTGTTCCATGGTTTCATCCATGACTTAGGCAAAGTCATGGATTACAAGGTCCAGGCCACCATCACCCGCGCACAGTGCTCCCTGGCAGGAAACCAAGTGAATCCCGGCCTTGTGAACATGGGGGAATACAGCATCGATGACTTCAAGGGCGTCGGCACGCCCCTAAATTCTGTCCCATTCCAGATCACCCTCAACAACTGCGTGGACAGCAGTGCCCCGGGTGCCAAGCGTGCGGATATCCATCTGATGCTGGATACCAGCCAAGGCTCAGTCCCCATCGACCCCACCGAAGGCGTGTTCAGCATACTCCCGGGATCAGGCAGCGCCGACGGCGTCGGCATCCAGATACTGCGCAGCGACAACACCACAGCGATGCCCCTGCAGTCCGAGCAGTTGATCAAGGAACTGGATATTGGCCAAACCGTGCTGCATTTCAATGCCCGCTACGTGCAGACCGAGGCTCGGGTGACACCTGGCGTGGCCGCTGGCGCGCTGAACTTCACCGTTCACTACCGTTGAACCGTGCAAGCCCCTGAACAAGGGGCTTTAGCACAGGGTTGTATCGGGGTGAAATCGAGACGAAAAAAAAAGGGACCTGAGGTCCCTTTTTTATCTTACGTTTGGAGCGGGAAACGAGACTCGAACTCGCGACCCCGACCTTGGCAAGGTCGTGCTCTACCAACTGAGCTATTCCCGCATTGTGAAACTTTACCGCTTTCGGCGTGAAGCGCCTTGACGACCTTCACCACCACTGCACCGCATAGACGCCACAGTATTTAAACTGGAGCGGGAAACGAGACTCGAACTCGCGACCCCGACCTTGGCAAGGTCGTGCTCTACCAACTGAGCTATTCCCGCATTTGGCGTCCCCTAGGGGACTCGAACCCCTGTTACCGCCGTGAAAGGGCGGTGTCCTAGGCCACTAGACGAAGGGGACACACAACACTTTTCAGTGCACCAGAACATGAACCTCACGATTCAGCCTGGATTTTCTTTTCCTGCCCCGCCGTTAAGCAGTGCCGGAGAAACTGGAGCGGGAAACGAGACTCGAACTCGCGACCCCGACCTTGGCAAGGTCGTGCTCTACCAACTGAGCTATTCCCGCATTGGCGTCCCCTAGGGGACTCGAACCCCTGTTACCGCCGTGAAAGGGCGGTGTCCTAGGCCACTAGACGAAGGGGACACGCTGCTGGCATTACTGCCTGCTTTCACTCCCTGCTGCGTTTCGCTGTGTGCTTTACGCTGCAAGTGGCGCGCATTCTATGGATGGTTCGGGAAGGCGTCAACCCCTTTGTAGAAATTTATTTAAATCAATGACTTCCGGGTACACCAAGCGCTGTTTTGGCAAGCCTGCCGGGGTTTGGCGTTGATTTTCTGGCGTCAAGTCAGCATTAATGTGCCAGCATCCAGTCATGGCACAGTTTGCCGATAGAAAAAGAGAATGGCTGTCAGGGCCTCTCGCGAGCAAGCTCGCTCCTACACTCAATCATGCAAACCTATTCATGAGGCTTTAACGGTGACACCACTTCTGATCACCCTGCTCATCGTGGCGGGCATCGCGTTGCTGATCGTGATCGGCTACCTCAACAACGTGGTCGAGAATGGCAAGCTAGAACGCGCCCGGACGAAGATCGAGCTGGCCGACCGCCTGCGCCGTTGTGGCGAAATCACCGAGACATTCCCCGGCCAGTTCATGACCCCGGCCCTCAAGTTGCTGCTGACCCGCCTGGAGCTGAACCTCAACCAGCGCCTGCTGGCGGTGGACAAGCACAATGCCGAATTCAAGGCGCGCATCGCCGAACTGGAAGGGCTGATTGCCCTGGGCGACAAGATCCCGGTCAACAACCCACCCAACCCGATCCACACCGAGATCAAGGCCAAGGACGTACGCTTCTTGCTGGAGGCGCTGCACAATCAGGTGACCCGCGCTGCCCATGAAGGCTTTTTGCCCGCTGTCGAGGCCAAGCATTGGGTCAAGGAAATCCGCCATGTCCTGGTGCTGCTGCACATCGAGTTTTTCAACAACCTTGGTCAACAGGCCCTGCAAAAAGGCCAGCCCGGCCAGGCGCGCCTGGCCTTCGAGCGCGGCGTGCAGTATTTGCGCAAGCAGCCCGAGCCTAAGGTGTATGAAGAGCAGCTGACGTATCTTGAGAAACTGTTGGCCCGGGCCAATGCCCAGGTGCTGGACCGCATGGCACCGGCGGAGGACGAGCACAACGAATTGACCGATGGGCTCAAGACCGATGAGGAAGAAACCTGGAAGAAGAAGGTGATCTACGACTGATTGGTTAACCTGTACCGGCCTCTTCGCGGGTAAACCCGCTCCTACAAGCGAAGAGGCCGGCTCAGGCAACATCAATCAGCAGTCAGTCAACGCCAGAAAGATCGCCGCCAACCGCTCCAGCCCCACCTGGTCCGCCTCGCTGAACCGCCCGACCGTCGGGCTGTCCAGGTCCAGCACGCCAATCAACCTGCCGTCCTTCACCAACGGGATCACCAGCTCGCTGTTGGAGGCACTGTCACAGGCAATGTGGCCAGGGAATGCATGTACATCCTCGACCCGCTGGGTCTGCCGCGTTGCCGCCGCGGCGCCACACACACCTTTACTGAACGGAATGCGCACGCACGCCACCTGGCCCTGGAACGGGCCCAGCACCAGCTCTTCGTTGCGGTTTAGGTAGAACCCCGCCCAGTTCAGGTCGTCCACCTGGTTATACAGAAACGCGGAAAACTGCGCGGCGTTGGCGATGAAGTCACGCTCGTCGGCGAACAGTGCCTGCACTTGCGCCGCCAGCAGGTTATAGCCGTCGAGGCCGGCGCCACTGGCATTGAGGTCGATCATTTACTTTTGCTCCAGCAATTGCAGCCCGACCCAGTAGCGGGCGAACTGATAGGCACAACGGCCATTACGGTTGCCGCGGCCGGTGGCCCAGCGCACGGCGAGGATGTCGAGTGCTTCGGTGCGCTGCCACACAAGGCCCGCAGGTTGTGCCAACTGGCCAATCCAGTGCTCGACAACGTTCAGGAAGTGGTCCTGGGTAAACGGGTAGAACGACAGCCACAGGCCAAAACGGTCAGACAGGGCAATCTTGTCCTCCACCGCTTCGCTGGGGTGCAGTTCGCCGTCCACACGCTTCCAGTTCTCGTTGTCGCTCTCCTTCTCGGGCACCAGGTGGCGGCGGTTGGAGGTGGCGTACAGCAGCACGTTGTCCGGGGCCTGCTCCAGCGAGCCGTCGAGCACACTCTTGAGCACCCGGTAGTCGCCCTCCCCGGCTTCGAACGACAGGTCGTCGCAGAACAGGATGAAGCGTTGCGGCAACTTCTGCAGTTGCTCGACCACCCGCGGCAGGTCGGCCAGGTGGTCACGTTCGATTTCGATCAGGCGCAGGCCGGCGCTGGCGTGCTCAGCCAGCAAGGCACGTACCAGCGACGACTTGCCAGTACCGCGCGAGCCCCACAGCAGCGCGTGGTTGGCTGGCAGGCCGTTGATGAACTGGTGGGTGTTGCGGCCCAGCTGGTCGCGCTGTTTGTCGACGCCGATCAGGTCGGTCAGGCGGATGTCCAGGCTGACGTCCAGCGGCAGCAGGTAGCCGCTGCGGCCATCACGCTGCCAGCGCGCGGCCAGTGTGGTGCCCCAGTCGATGTGCGGGCGTTGTGCCGGCAACAGGGGTTCAAGGCGCGCCAGTACCGATTCGGCGCGGTCCAGAAAAGCGATCAAGCGAGCGTCCATGACGACTCCTAACAATCTCAGTTTTTTGGGGGCCGCTGCGCGCCCCTTCGCGGGCTTGCCCGCTCCCTCAGGGCTTGCCTTCAGCCTGGGGCTAAGCTGTACCTGTGGGAGCGGACAAGCCCGCGAAGGGGCGCCAAGCGGCCCCCGCTTGGCGATCAACTGAAATGAACAGACAGACCCACCAGCAGCCGGGGCTATTCGGCTATGCTTGCGCAGCGCAAGGAACGGGAAACCGGCTCGGGACTCATGGATATCAAGTTCACCAATCGCCTGTCATACAAGCAAGCCCGGTTGACAGTCCTGGTCGGCTTCATCCTGGGAACATTGCTCAGTCTCATCCAGATCGGCATCGATTATGCCAGCGAAGACGCGTCCATCAACCGTGAAGTGAACGCGTTGCTGCAAATCAGCCACAACCCGGCCTCGCGCATCGCCTACAACATCGACTCGGAACTGGCGCTGGAGCTGACCCGCGGCCTGCTGCAGTCGCCGGCCGTCATCCGCGCACGGCTGATCGACAACAACGAAACGGTACTGGCCGATGTCGAGCGGCCAAAACTGCAGGACCGCTCCCGGCCACTCAGCGACTTCCTGTTCGGCGAGCAACGCCAGTTCAAGGAGCGCCTGTACCTGACCCACATGCCAGAGCAATACCTGGGCACCCTGTACCTGGACATCGACACCTTCGCCTTCGGCAGCCGTTTTCTCGACCGTGCCGGCATCACCCTGCTCAATGGCTTTGCCCGCAGCCTGGTGCTCACCGGCCTCCTGCTGGCGCTGTTCTACATGATGCTGACCAAGCCGCTGGTGACGGTGATTGGCGCACTCAGCGGCAGCGACCCGCGCAAACCCCGGCAAACGCGCCTGGAATGCCCACACGGACATGAGCATGACGAAATCGGCGTGCTGGTGAAGGTCGCCAACCAGCAGTTCGTCAGCATGGCCACCGAGATCGAACAGCGGCGCACTGCGGAAAACCGTCTGACCCAGTACCTGAACGAGCTGGAAGACATCGTGTCGGCGCGCACCAACGAGCTCAAGGCCAGCAACAGCAGCCTGAGCCTGTCCAACCAGGAGCTGGAACAAGCCCGCAGCCGAGCGCTGGACATGGCCCAGGCTCGCGCCGCCTTCCTGGCCAACATGAGCCATGAAATCCGCACCCCGCTCAACGGCATGCTGGGCATGATCGCCCTGGCGCTGGACAACCCGCTGCCCAGCGAGCAACGCCAGCAACTGGCTATCGCCCATGACTCGGGCAAGGTGCTGGTAGAGCTGCTGAACGATATTCTCGACTTGTCCAAGTTCGATGCCGGCCAGCTGGAACTGGAACGCATTGCGTTCGACATGGGCTCGATGATGGAAGACACCGCCAACCTGCTGTCGCAGAACACCGCGCAAAGCGTGGAGCTGACCTGCCTGATCGCCAGCGACTTCCCCAGCAGCGTGCTCGGCGACCCCACGCGTGTGCGGCAGATCGTCAGCAACCTGCTGTCCAACGCGCTGAAGTTCACCCGCTTCGGCCGTGTCGATGTGCGCTTGATGGCCATTGTCGGTGGTGTACGTCTTGAGGTACGGGATACCGGCATCGGCATCCCTGAAGACGCCCAGGCGCGCATCTTCCAGCCTTTCACCCAGGCCGGTGCCGGCATCACCCGCCAGTACGGTGGCACCGGCCTGGGCCTGGCGTTGACGCGTAACCTGTGCAAGGCCATGCAGGGCCACCTGCACATTCGCTCCGAGCCGGGCTTTGGCAGCTGTTTCACCGCCGAATTGCCGCTGACCGTGCACACCGAAGCCATCCCGCCAGCACCCTTGCATGGCCGCGTGGCCGCACTGAGCGCAGCCGGCAGCGGGCTCAATGAACTGTTGCAGCACTTGCTGCCTGCCTGGGGCCTGACCTACCAGCGCCATGACAGTTGCGCCACGCTGGATGCCGCAGTGATCGACCTGTTGATCACCGACGACGTCGAGCACCTGTTCGAACTGCGACCAGCATTGAAAACCCCGATTCTGCTGGTGACTGCCTACGGCAACTTCCTGCCCAACGAGCAGTCCTTGGCCTTGGCCCCGCTGCACCAGCTGGCCCGACCATTGGCACGCAACGCCCTGTACCAGACCCTGCGCCGCACCTTGCAAGGCCATGAACCCGAACACCCGCTGGCCATCCCGGCCATTACCCAGGAGCAAGGCCGTGCGAGGATCCTGCTGGTAGAGGACAATCCGGTGAACCAGCTGGTGGCCAAGGGCATGCTGGCCAAGCTCGGCTGCCAGGTGCAACTGGCCACCCAGGGCGCGGAGGCCCTTGAGCTGCTGGCGCGTGAGGAATTCGACCTGGTGCTGATGGACTGCAACATGCCGGTGATGGACGGCTACGAGGCCAGCCGGCGTATCCGCCAAAGCGGTCGCTGGCCCGAGTTGCCGATCGTCGCCCTCACCGCCAACGCCATGCCCGAAGAGCGCGAACGCTGCCGGGCGGCGGGCATGAACGACTACCTGGCCAAGCCATTCCGCCGCGAAGAGCTACTGGCCCTGGTCGACCATTGGGTGCCCTTCAGCGGCTGAGCAAACGCTCGATGTCCGCCTGCAGGGCCTGTGGCTTGGTGGAGGGGGCATAGCGCTTGACCTGGCCACTGGCCGGGTCGACCAGAAACTTGGTGAAGTTCCACTTGATCTTCTGGCTACCCAAAATACCCGGGGCGCGTTGCTTGAGTTCGACGAACAGAGGGTGAGCGCCTGGGCCGTTGACCTCGACCTTGCGAAACAGCGGAAAACTCACGCCGAAATTACGCTCGCAGAACTGCGCAATGTCCCGCGCATCGCCAGGTTCCTGCTTGCCGAACTGGTTGCACGGGAAACCCAGTACCACCAGGCCACGGTCGCGGTAGGCCTGCCACAGTTGCTCCAGGCCCTTGTACTGCGGGGTAAAACCGCACTGGCTGGCGGTATTGACCACCAACAGCACCTTGCCCGGGAAGTCGCCCAGCGTCTTGTGCTCGCCACCCAGGGTCACACAGGGGATGTTCAGCATCGTTGCAGCCATGATCGGGCTCCGGTCAGTCGCGCGGACGAAGGTCGATGCACACCGAGTTGATGCAGTAGCGCAGGCCGGTCGGTGGCGGGCCGTCAGGGAACACATGCCCCAGGTGCGCATCGCAACGGGCGCAGGTGACCTCGGTGCGGATCATGCCGTGGGAGGTGTCGCGAATCTCGATCATCGCGCTGTCCTCGATCGGGGCGTAGAAACTTGGCCAACCGCAGCCAGCGTCGAACTTGGTCTGCGCATCGAACAGCGCCAGGCCGCAGCAAATGCAATGGTAGATGCCATCGCGGCGCTCGCTGTTGTACTTGCCGCTGAATGGCCGTTCGGTGCCCTTGAGGCGGCAGACCTGGTACTGCTCGGGGTCGAGCATCGACCGCCATTCGTCCAGGGTTTTTTCGATCTTTTTCATGTAGAAACCTCGGCAGGCTGAATTTCACCCCACACCGTCTTTTCCGGGGCGCGGGTGGCACGTATATTAGTTGGCTTCGTGTGCCAGGCGTTCAGTCTGGCACCCGCTTCCTGCCCTTTCAAACCTTTCGGCGGGGCGTAGCGCGTTTTCTCAATCGGGATCCCATCATGCAGTTCAGCAAATCGAACAAGCTCGCCAATGTCTGCTACGACATTCGCGGCCCAGTGCTCAAGCACGCCAAACGCCTGGAGGAGGAAGGCCACCGCATCCTCAAGCTGAACATCGGCAACCCGGCGCCGTTTGGCTTCGAGGCGCCTGATGAAATCCTTCAGGATGTGATCCGCAACCTGCCCACCGCACAGGGCTACAGCGACTCCAAAGGCCTGTTCAGTGCCCGCAAGGCGGTGATGCAGTACTGCCAGCAGAAAGAAATCGAAGGCGTCACCATCGAGGACATCTACCTGGGTAATGGTGTGTCCGAGCTGATCGTCATGTCGATGCAGGCGCTGCTCAACAACGGCGACGAAGTGCTGATCCCGGCCCCCGACTACCCGCTGTGGACTGCCGCCGTGAGCCTGGCCGGCGGCAAGCCGGTGCACTACCTGTGCGACGAGCAGGCCGACTGGTTCCCTGACCTTGAGGACATCAAGGCCAAGATCACCCCGAACACCAAGGCGCTGGTGATCATCAACCCGAACAACCCGACCGGCGCCGTCTACTCCAAAGAGCTGCTGCTGGGCATGCTGGAGCTGGCCCGCCAGCACAACCTGGTGGTGTTCTCCGACGAGATCTACGACAAGATCCTGTACGACGAAGCCGTGCACATCAGCACCGCCTCGCTGGCCCCGGACCTGCTGTGCCTGACCTTCAACGGCTTGTCCAAGTCGTACCGGGTGGCGGGCTTCCGCTCTGGCTGGCTGATCATTTCCGGGCCCAAGCACCACGCACACAGCTACATCGAAGGCATCGACATGCTGGCCAACATGCGCCTGTGCGCCAACGTGCCGGCCCAGCATGCCATCCAGACCGCGCTGGGCGGCTACCAGAGCATCAACGACCTGGTGCTGCCACCGGGGCGCCTGCTGGAGCAGCGCAACCGCACCTACGAACTGCTCAACGACATCCCCGGCGTCAGCTGCGTGAAGCCGATGGGCGCGCTGTATGCATTCCCGCGGATCGACCCGAAGGTTTGCCCGATCCTCAACGACGAGAAGTTCGCCCTTGACCTGTTGCTGTCGGAGAAGCTGCTGATCGTACAAGGAACGGCGTTCAACTGGCCGTGGCCGGACCACTTCCGCGTGGTGACCTTGCCGCGGGTGGACGACCTGGAAGCAGCCATTGGCCGGATCGGCAATTTCCTGAAGGGTTATTCGCAGTAGGGTTCGACGGGGGCCACGAGAGGTTCGACGCGGGGGTGGTGGTGGGGCGCAGATCGAGCGCCGCCCGCGCGGCGCTTCGCGGGTAAACCCGCTCCTACGTTTGTTTCGGGCCAATTATGCCTGTGGGATTTGCGCGCGAACGCCCTGGCGCATGGCTCGATATCGCGTCGTACAAACAAGGCGATCGCGCGCGCCTGGCACAGGATGGACTGGCCCGAAACAAACGTAGGAGCGGGTTTACCCGCGAAGCGCCGCGCGGGCGGCGCTCGATCTCACAGGCGCCACACCCCTTGCGGCAAACACCCAGCAGCCTTGACGCAACCCCCAAGCCGAATGTTTCTT
This sequence comes from Pseudomonas sp. USTB-Z, assembly GCF_019691255.1. Classification (NCBI taxonomy): domain Bacteria; kingdom Pseudomonadati; phylum Pseudomonadota; class Gammaproteobacteria; order Pseudomonadales; family Pseudomonadaceae; genus Pseudomonas; species Pseudomonas sp. USTB-Z. The sequence continues at coordinate 7,520 of NZ_JAECZP010000025.1, read as the reverse complement.
ACATCCTGCAACGCTCTATCCCACAGCCCCCACGCCATCCTCTGCCATACTCCGCCGTACACAGTTTGAAATAGTCCCCCGATTGAATCGGCGCGGCAGGCCCCTTATATACCCCGCAGTAAGCGACAACTCATCCGTCAGGAGAACGTAACAACCATGATGCGCATTCTGTTGTTTGTAGCCACCAACCTCGCGGTGGTGCTGGTTGCAAGCATTACCCTGAGCCTGTTCGGTTTCAACGGGTTCATGGCCGCCAACGGGGTCGACCTGAACCTCAGCAGCCTGCTGGTGTTCTGCGCCGTGTTCGGCTTTGCCGGCTCCCTCGTCTCGCTGTTCATCTCCAAGTGGATGGCGAAGATGACCACCGGCACCCAGATCATCAGCCAGCCGCGCACCCGCCACGAGCAGTGGCTGCTGCAAACGGTCGAAGAGCTGTCTCGCGAAGCGGGCATCAAAATGCCTGAAGTGGGTATCTTCCCGGCTTACGAGGCCAACGCCTTCGCCACCGGCTGGAACCGCAACGACGCGCTGGTCGCAGTGTCCCAGGGCCTGCTGGAGCGCTTCTCGCCCGATGAAGTGCGTGCGGTACTGGCCCACGAAATTGGCCACGTTGCCAACGGCGACATGGTCACCCTGGCGCTGGTGCAGGGCGTGGTGAACACCTTCGTGATGTTCTTTGCCCGCATCATCGGCAACTTTGTCGACAAGGTGATCTTCAAGAACGAAGAGGGCCAAGGCATTGCCTACTATGTAGCAACCATCGTTGCCGAGCTGATCCTTGGCATCCTGGCCAGCATGATCGTGATGTGGTTCTCGCGCCGCCGCGAATTCCGCGCAGACGAAGCCGGTGCGCAACTGGCCGGTACTGCGGCAATGATCGGCGCCCTGCAGCGCCTGCGCGTGGAACAAGGCCTGCCAGTGCACATGCCTGACACCATGAAGGCTTTCGGCATCAATGGCGGCCTCAAGCACGGCCTGGCAGGGTTGCTGATGAGCCACCCGCCGCTGGAAGAACGCATTGAGGCCCTGCGCCGCCGCGGCTGATCCACCTGAGAAAACAAAGGGCGACTTCGGTCGCCCTTTTTTATTCCCGGCCTTACGCAGCTTCTGTGGGAGCGGGCGCGCCCGCGAACACCGGCAAAGCCGGTGCCATCTAACGCGCCGCCTGGTTCGCGGGCACGCCCGCTCCCACATGGGCCGGGGCAGCCCGCCCTCCCTGCTTACCGGCTGAGCCGGTACACCCGCTCCAACAAACTCGAGGCCCCGGCCTGCACAAACTTCGGGCTCTCCTCAATCACCTCCACAGCCTCCAGTTGCTCCACCTGCCACCCCGCAAACCCCTGCCTCAGCTCTTCATCCCTGACCGAAAACGGCGGCCCGGCCAACAATGACTGGTCATACTCCAGCGTCACCACCAACCCCCGGCAGCTTGTCGGCAGCAACCCCGACAACAGCTGCATATACCGCGCACGCATCTGCACCGGCAGCGCAATCACCGCCGCCCGGTCATACAGCCCCACGCAGTCAGCCACATCCTCTGCCCGCAAGGCAAAGAAGTCGCCACACCACAGCTGCACATCTCCACTGCGCCAAACCTCGAATGCGCCCTGCTGCCGCACCTCAGCCTCAAGCCCGTGCTCACGGAAAAAATCCTCCACCGCCCGCCGCGACAGCTCCACACCCAATACACGATGGCCCTGACCGGCCAGCCAGGCCAGGTCCAGGCTCTTGCCACACAACGGCACCAGCACGCGGCTGCCGGGCGCCAACTGCAACTGTGGCCAATACGTCTGCAGATAGGGGTTCACCTGCGCCTGGTGAAAGCCGATCTGGTTATCGGCCCACCGCTGCTGCCAGAACGCTGGTTCCATGATTACTCCCGATTTTTAGATGATTTGTCGGTAAAACTTGGTTTGGATTTCGATCTGTAGTTAATCGATGATGGTTGCATCTTAACCTTCAGGACCCCGCCATGCTGCCCAGCCTGTTCATTTCCCATGGTTCCCCCATGCTTGCCCTGCAACCCGGCGCCAGCGGGCCGGCACTGTCCGGGTTGGCCAACGCCCTGCCACGGCCGAAAGCGATCGTGGTGGTGTCGGCACACTGGGAAAGCCGCGAGCTGCTGGTCACCGGCAGCGCACAGCCGGAAACCTGGCATGACTTCTACGGTTTCCCACCGGCCCTGTATGCGGTGCAGTACCCGGCGCCGGGCGAGCCCGGGCTTGCTGGCCAGGTCAGTGAGCGGTTGAAGGCTGCGGGGTTACCCGCGCACCTGGACATGCAACGCCCATTCGACCATGGCGCCTGGGTGCCACTGTCGCTGATGTACCCGGATGCGAGCATTCCCGTGGTGCAGGTTTCACTGCCCAGCCACATGGGGCCGGCGCTGCAGCTAAAAGTGGGCCAGGCACTGGCGGGGTTGCGTACCGAGGATGTACTGCTGATAGGGTCAGGCAGCATTACCCACAACCTGGGTGAGCTGGACTGGCATGCAGGGCCGGATGTGATCGAGCCATGGGCGCTGGCGTTCAGGGATTGGGTGGTAGACCGGCTGCAGGAGGATGACCAGGCGGCGTTGCTGGATTACCGGCAGCAGGCGCCGTTTGCGGTGCGCAACCATCCCAGTGATGAGCATTTGCTGCCGCTGTTCTTTGCCCTCGGGGCCGGGAGCAAGTTCGGCGTGGTGCATCAGGGGTTTACCCTGGGCGCGCTGGGGATGGACATCTATCGGTTCGACTGAAGGGCCTCTTCGCGGGCAAGCCCGCTCCTACAGGTACTGAAATCTGTGGGGTACCTGTAGGAGCGGGCTTGCCCGCCAAAGGGCCGGTACTGGCAAAAAAAATCCCCGACCTAAGCCGGGGATTTTTTCGTTACGCCAGGATCAATCCTCGCGGTAGCGACGCAGCTTCAGCTGCTTGCCAGCCACGCGGGTGTCCTTGAGCTTGGACAGCAGCTTCTCGAGGCCGTCTTCCGGCAGCTCGACCAGGCTGAAGCTGTCGCGCACCTGGATGCGGCCGATAGCGTCACGCGCCAGGCCACCTTCGTTGAGGATCGCCCCCAGCAGGTTCTTGGCAGCGATGCCATCACGGGCACCCAGGGCGGTACGGCAACGCACGCGGCCTTCGGCCAACGGCAGCGGTGCACGGCGCTCACGATCACCACGGTCAGGACGCTCGCCACGCTCACCGCGCTCGGTACGCTCACCACGCGGGGCGAAGCTCGGCACCAGTGGCTGCTCGCGCTCTACCGCCGCCAGGTCCAGCGCCTGGCCATTGGTGGCCTTGCGCAGCAGGGCCGAAGCCAGAGCACGCGCGCTGCAACCCAGGTCGGTGGTCAGGCGGTCGAACAGCTCGCCGTGGGTGGCTTCTGCTTCGGCTACCAGCGGCGCCAGGCTCGAGGTCAGCTTCTTGATGCGGGCATCCAGCACGGCCTGGGCATTCGGCAGGCGCGCTTCGGCAACCTTCTGCCCGGTAACACGCTCGATCACCTGCAGCATGCGGCGCTCACGCGGGGTAACCAGCAACAGTGCACGGCCATCGCGACCGGCACGGCCAGTACGGCCGATACGGTGTACGTAGGACTCTGGGTCGTACGGCATGTCAACGTTGAACACGTGAGTGATGCGCGGTACGTCCAGGCCACGGGCAGCGACGTCGGTGGCGACGACGATGTCCAGGCGGCCATCCTTGAGCGAGTCGATCACGCGCTCACGCTGGTTCTGGGCGATATCGCCGTTCAGTGCAGCAGCCTTGTAGCCTTTGGCTTCCAGCGCGGCGGCCAGGTCCAGGGTGGCTTGCTTGGTACGCACGAAGGCGATCAGCGCGTCAAACTCTTCCACTTCCAGCAGACGCAGCACAGCCGGGATCTTCTGGTCCGCGTGGACCATCAGGTGGGCCTGCTCGATCGCGGTAACGGTCTGGGTCTTGGTCTGGATCTTGACGTGCTTGGGTTCACGCAGGTGACGCTCGGCGATCGAACGGATCGACGACGGCAGGGTAGCGGAGAACAGTACGGTCTGACGGGTAGCCGGGATTGCGTCGAAGATCACTTCGAGGTCGTCCATGAAGCCCAGCTTCAGCATCTCGTCGGCTTCGTCCAGTACCAGGTACTGTACGGTCGACAAGACTTTTTCGTCACGACGCAGGTGGTCGCACAGACGGCCCGGGGTGGCCACGACGATTTGCGCGCCGTTGCGGATCGCACGCAGCTGTGGGCCCATCGGGGCACCACCGTAGACGGCGACAACGTTCACGCCCGGCATCTGCTTGGCGTAGGTTTCGAAAGCGGTAGCAACTTGCAGCGCCAACTCACGGGTTGGCGCCAGGATCAGGGCTTGCGGTTCGCGCTTGCTCACATCGATCTTGTTCAGGATCGGCAGGGCGAAGGCAGCGGTTTTGCCGGTGCCAGTCTGCGCCTGGCCGATCATGTCGTGACCGGCGAGGATGATCGGGATCGATTGTTGCTGAATGGCGGACGGCTCTTCGTAGCCGGTAGCCACAACGGCAGCAACAATGTTCGGGTTAAGATCGAGAGCGGCGAAGCCGCCGGTTTCCTGGGTCATGGGTCTGCCTCTAGGTGCATCCGCAAAGACCCATGCTCCAAAGCTGCACATGCCTTGAAAGACCGTCAGGTCACCCAGGCAGCTTTGGCGGCGGGGATTTGCGAAAACGATTGAAAAAGAAAACTTGGGAAGGTCCGCCTAGCGGACGCGCAGCCGAAGCTGGACTCGGAGGATTTGCACCACCTGATTTTGAGGTCCGCTAAAAGACCGGCGCGTACTATACCTGAAATAGTCGCGTACGTGAGGAATATTTTCATGGAGGCAGGGCCAGTATCGGGCCATCAAGCACGACAGGCTGAATCGATAATCCCCTGAAGCCTGGCGCGCTCGGTGTCGGCGCGCGTCAGCCACTCACGTCGCCGGCCGAATCTCGCGGATCAGCCCCTCGAGGCTGTACCCCAAACGCGGCGCCAGCGCCTCGGCCCGGGCCCTCAAACCGTCCAGGTCCAGCGACTGCTCCAGGTCTGCCGGCACCAGCAAAATCACATTGCCCTCCTTCACAGGCAGTTCCCAGTAATGCCGGTGGTACAACCCGCGCAACAACGCCGCGCCCAGCGGCCTGCCATCATCGGTGGCCCACTGGTTGATCACCAGCCAGCCGCCCGGGTTCAGGTGCTGCTGGCAGTTCTCCAGAAAGTTCCACGCCAGGTGCCCGACCCCAGGACCATGGTCGGTGTACAAGTCAACGAACAGCAGGTCGGCCTTCTCTGCAGTGGGCAGCAGCTCCAGAGCATCGCCGATGCGCACATACAGCCGCGGGTCGTCGTCCAGGCCCAGGTAATCCATGGCCAGGCGCGGCACATCCGGGCGCAGCTCGATGGCCTCGATGTCTTCCAACGGCAGGAACTTCATGCAGGCCTGGGTCAGCGTGCCGGCGCCCAGGCCCAGAAACAGTGCACTCTCAGGCAGTTCGTGGCACAGCGCCCCCACCAGCATGGCGCGGGTGTAGTCGTACTCCAGCCAGCTGGGGTCGGCGGTGAACACACAGCTTTGCTCGATCGCATCGCCGAATTCCAGAAAGCGGTAGTCGTCTACTTCGTACACGCTGATGACGCCAAACGCATCTTCCACCCGTGCCAGCAGCCGCTCTTGCCGTTCCGCCGTCATGTCCACCACCCGCCTGCGCAAAAACGCGCATTGTCCGCCAACACCCTTGATGCAACAAGCGCAGCGCCAACTGTTACCATGGCCCATAGCCTACAACCGACAAGACCGAGCCCAAGATGAACCAACCGTGGAGCCCCGACAGCTGGCGTGCCCTGCCGATCCAGCAGCAACCGACCTACCCCGATGCCGCGCACCTGCTGAAGGTTGAACAGACCCTGGCCAGCTACCCGCCGCTGGTGTTCGCGGGTGAGGCGCGCGAGCTGCGCCGGCAGTTCGCCGAGGTCACCGAAGGCCGTGCCTTTCTGCTTCAGGGCGGTGATTGCGCCGAGAGCTTCGCCGAGTTCTCGGCTGCAAAAATCCGCGACACCTTCAAGGTGTTGCTGCAAATGGCCATTGTCATGACCTTTGCCGCCGGCTGCCCGGTGGTGAAAGTGGGGCGTATGGCCGGGCAGTTCGCCAAACCGCGCTCATCTGGCGATGAAACCATTGGCGACATCACCCTCCCCGCCTACCGTGGCGACATCGTCAACGGCATCGGTTTCGACGCCAAAAGCCGCATTCCGGACCCGGAACGCCTGCTGCAGGCCTACCACCAGGCCACCGCCAGCCTCAACCTGCTGCGCGCGTTCGCCCAGGGCGGGTTTGCCGACCTGCACCAGGTGCACAAGTGGAACCTGGACTTCATCGCCAACTCGGCGCTGGCCGACAAGTACCACCAGTTGGCCAATCGCATCGATGAAACCCTGGCGTTCATGCGTGCCTGTGGCCTGGACAGTGCGCCGCAACTGCGCGAAACCAGCTTCTTCACGGCTCACGAAGCGCTGCTGCTGAACTATGAAGAAGCCTTCGTACGCCAGGACAGCCTGACTGGCGACTACTACGACTGCTCGGCGCACATGCTGTGGATCGGCGACCGCACCCGCCAGCTCGATGGGGCCCATGTGGAGTTCCTGCGTGGCGTGCACAACCCGATCGGGGTCAAGGTTGGCCCGAGCATGAACCCCGAAGAGCTGATCCGCCTGATCGACACGCTCAACCCGGCGAACGACCCGGGGCGTTTGAACCTGATCGTGCGCATGGGCGCGGGCAAGGTTGGCGACCACTTGCCTGGGCTGATCCGCACTGTCGAGCGCGAGGGGCGCAAGGTGCTGTGGAGTTCCGATCCGATGCACGGCAACACCATCAAGGCCAGCAGCGGTTACAAGACCCGCGATTTTGCGCAGATTCTGGATGAGGTGAAGCAGTTCTTCCAGGTACACCAGGCCGAGGGCAGCCATGCTGGCGGTATCCATATCGAGATGACTGGGCAGAACGTCACCGAATGCATCGGCGGTGCGCGGCCGATCACCGAGGATGCGTTGTCTGACCGGTATCACACCCATTGTGATCCGCGGATGAATGCTGATCAGTCGCTGGAGTTGGCATTCCTGATTGCCGAAACCCTCAAGCAGGTACGGCGCTGAGCGCTTTTCGCTTTTGATCTTGCTTCTAAGTGCGCGGTAGTTCAGGCAACGCAGATTGCGACTTCAGGAGGCCTTGCGGCCATCGCAAATGGACTGTACGCCCGATCAGAACCAGCGCTTAAGCTTTTGGGCTTTTGGGCCTTTGGGTTGTGCGCTTTCACATCAAGTAGACATTCATTCACGATGTGGGCGCCTATTCACCTTTCCGCCCTTCCGGCGGGTTACTTTGGTCGTGGCCAAAGTAACCAAAACCGTCGGCTCCTATCATCCGGCCCCTACGCTGCGCTCCGGGGTCCCCTCGCTCCGGGCTTGCTCCCGGGAGGACCGCGCTGCAGGCCCCATCCTGGGGCCCAGCGCTTGACGGGCATCCATGCCCGTCACCTCCCTCC